>NZ_PJLX01000002.1:0-500921 GCF_002843095.1 Pseudomonas sp. YY-1
GGGATATGCAACAGTTAACTCAGACATAGCCAATGAAAAACCACGCCAGCAGAACAGCTCCGCATATCGGCCGGGCAGTGCAAAGCTTGATTGCGGGGGCTACATCACCGGCTGTGGCTCGTGCCCGCACGCCAGGCAATGGCTCAGCCACTCGCCAAGGAACAGGTTGAGCTGACTCTTTTCATCCGGTTGATGCATCGCCGCGTTGGGGTAGGGGTAGCGTATGTGCAGGCGCCGCGCGTTCTCGGCGCTGACCACTTCGGCCATGCGCGCATCGTGATACACCCGCACCTCCAACTGTGGCACCGGCAGCCAGGGCAGGCTGTGTTCCTGGCGCACGCGCAGAGTGGTGGTATAGGGGCAGCTTTCCAGCACTTCCAGCGCCAGGATGCCGAGTAGGTGGTCGCCCTGGCTCAGGGCTACGCGACGGCTTTGCGTGTGCTCACGCATGTTCGGCAGCAGACGCATCAGGCGTGCGTAGTTGGCCTCGCAAGCCGCTTGCAGCTCGACCAGGTCGACCCGATAGCGCTCGCGCAGCAGATTCACGACCACATCCCCCGCACTTCATCACGATTCAGCGCCAGCCATTGCAGGGCGATGATGCTTGCTGCGTTGTCGATACGTCCGTCGCGCACGGCGGCCAGCGCATCTTCCAGCGGCATTACCTGAACACGAATGTCCTCGCCTTCCTCGGGCAGGCCATGCACACCGCCGGCACCTTCACTGCTACAGCGACCGACGAACAGATGCACGCGCTCGTCCGAGCCGCCGGGCGAGGGGTAGTACTGGGTGATCGGCCACAGCGACGTCAGGGGCAGGTCGGCTTCCTCGATAGCCTCGCGACGCGCGACCTCCTCGGGCTCTTCGTCCTTGTCGATCAGGCCGGCGACCAGTTCCAGCAGCCAGGGGTTGCTGCTCTTGTCCATGGCGCCGACGCGAAACTGCTCGATCAGCACCACTTCATCGCGCTGCGGATCGTATGGCAGCACGCAAACGGCATCGTGACGCACGAACAGCTCGCGGGTCAGCTGTGGGCCCATGTTGCCGGCGAACTGGCGATGCCGCAGCTTGATCCGGTCGAGGCGATAGAAACCGCGAAAGCAGTTCTCGCGTTCGATGATGTCGATGTCGTCTTTGCCCATGGAAGCTCCCCAGATAGTCGTAACGGGCCAAACTGCGACCCGTTACCAGTCACACTAGCGAGCATAGCGCTGTCAGATCAAGCTTCCATGACGGCCTGCTATACGCGTTGGTAGAGCTGGCTGCCCTGCGCCTTGAATTCCTCGGCCTTGGCCTGCATGCCCTGCTCGGCATCCAGATCGACGGCGTCGATGCGCTGCTCCTTGGCGTATTCACGCACTTCCTGGGTGATCTTCATCGAGCAGAACTTCGGCCCGCACATGGAGCAGAAGTGCGCCACCTTGGCCGAATCCTTCGGCAGCGTCTCGTCGTGGTAGGCGCGCGCGGTGTCCGGGTCGAGGCCGAGGTTGAACTGGTCTTCCCAGCGGAACTCGAAGCGCGCCTTGGACAGTGCGTTGTCGCGGATCTGCGCACCCGGGTGCCCTTTGGCAAGGTCTGCAGCATGTGCGGCGATCTTGTAGGTGATGATGCCGGTCTTGACGTCATCTTTGTTCGGCAGGCCCAGGTGCTCCTTGGGCGTGACGTAGCAGAGCATGGCGCAGCCGAACCAGCCGATCATCGCCGCACCGATGCCGCTGGTGATGTGGTCGTAGCCCGGTGCGATGTCGGTGGTCAGCGGGCCGAGGGTGTAGAACGGCGCCTCGTCGCAGCATTCCAGCTGCTTGTCCATGTTCTCCTTGATCAGCTGCATCGGCACGTGGCCGGGGCCTTCGATCATGCACTGTACATCGTGCTTCCAGGCGATTTTGGTCAGCTCGCCGAGGGTTTCCAGTTCACCGAACTGCGCTTCGTCGTTGGCGTCGGCAATCGAGCCCGGACGCAGGCCATCGCCCAGCGAGAAGCTGACGTCGTAGGCCTTCATGATTTCACAGATGTCTTCGAAATGGGTGTAGAGGAAGTTTTCCTTGTGGTGCGCCAGGCACCATTTGGCCATGATCGAGCCACCACGTGACACGATGCCGGTGACGCGCTTGGCGGTCAGTGGCACATAGCGCAGCAGCACGCCGGCGTGGATGGTGAAATAGTCGACGCCTTGTTCGGCCTGCTCGATCAGGGTGTCGCGGAACAGCTCCCAGGTCAGGTCTTCGGCGATGCCGCCGACTTTTTCCAGCGCCTGGTAGATTGGCACGGTGCCGATCGGTACCGGCGAGTTGCGGATGATCCACTCGCGGGTTTCGTGGATGTGCTTGCCGGTGGATAGATCCATCACGGTGTCCGAGCCCCAGCGGATGCCCCAGGTCAGCTTGGCCACTTCTTCTTCAATCGAAGAGCCGAGCGCCGAGTTGCCGATATTGCCGTTGATCTTCACCAGGAAGTTGCGGCCGATGATCATCGGCTCCAGCTCCACGTGGTTGATGTTGGCCGGGATGATGGCGCGGCCACGGGCGACTTCGCTGCGCACGAACTCGGGAGTGATTTCTTTCGGAATGCTGGCGCCGAAGCTATGGCCAGCGTGCTGCTCATTGAGCAGGCCGGCTTCACGGGCCTCGGCCAGCTTCATGTTCTCGCGGATGGCGATGTATTCCATCTCGGGGGTGATGATGCCCTTCTTGGCGTAGTGCATCTGGCTGACGTTATGCCCGGCCTTGGCCCGACGTGGGTTGCGCACGTGAGCGAAGCGCATCTTGGTCAGCTCGGCATCGTTGAGGCGGCGCTGGCCAAACTCGGAGGACAGACCCGGCAGTTTCTCGGTGTCACCGCGGTCTTCGATCCAGGCGCTGCGCACATCGGCCAGGCCTTTGCGCACGTCGATGGTGACGTTCGGGTCGGTGTAGGGGCCGGAGGTGTCGTAGACGGTGACCGGGGCGTTGATCTCACCACCGAAGTCGGTGGGAGTCACGTCCAGGCTGATCTCGCGCATCGGCACGCGAATGTCCGGGCGCGAGCCCTGTACATAGACTTTCTGCGAACGAGGGAAGGGCTTTACCGACTGTTGATCGACCTGTGCAGATTCGCTCAGGTTCTTTTGTTGTTGTGCGCTCATCAAGGCTCTCTCCGGGATAGATGTCGGAGTTGGAACCTGAGCGGACGAAGGGCGTGAGATGCACCATGGGCGGTGCCGAGAGGACTCGCCGATCTACTGGCGAGGACATCTTGTTCCCTACGCAGGCCTTAACCTGATCAGGTTCAACGGGATCCGGCAGCTGCCAATCTCAGCCCCGCATTTGGGGCACCCCGACAAGAACTCGGGCAGTCTAAACAAGCTGGTGGGAGAAAACCAACTCGGCGGTCAATAAATATCGACCCGTGCGTCGGAAAACGACTGCTGGCACGGCGAATGATGGATTGTTCCCGACGAGCAACATAGCTTGCCGCCAGCTAGACTGATGCTGCCTATGGCGCGCTTGACCCCCGCCTGCGGCGCCCCGTAGCCTTGCTGATTACCGCCTATTCAAGGATCGACAACCATCATGTTGCGCAGACTTTCCCTGGCAATCGCCGTGGCCGCCGCTTCGGTGGGCCTGGTTCAGGCCGCAGAGGCCCCGCTGTCGAGCAAGACCGACCTGGTCACCGTGTATCAGGAAGCGGCGCAGAACAATGCCGATATCGCCGCCGCACGCGCCGACTATCAGGCTCGCCGTGAAGTCGTGCCACAGGCACGCGCTGGCTTGCTGCCCAACCTGTCTGCTGGCGCCAATTACGGCGACACGCGCACTGAAATCGATTCGCCGAGCGCGACGATCTCGCGCAGTGGCCTGGTGTACCAGGCCAACCTCAGTCAGCCGCTGTTTCGCGCTGACCGCTGGTTCCAGCTGCAGGCGGCCGAGGCCACCAGCGAGCAGGCGGCACTGGAGTTGTCTGCCACCGAGCAGAACCTGATCCTGCAAAGTGCTGAAACCTATTTCGCCGTGCTGCGTGCCCAGGACAACCTGGCCTCGACCCGTGCCGAAGAGGCGGCCTTCAAGCGCCAACTGGATCAGGCCAACGAACGTTTCGATGTCGGCCTGTCGGACAAGACTGACGTACTCGAAGCTCAGGCCGGCTTCGATACGGCCCGTGCCAACCGCCTGCTCGCCGAGCGCGCTGTGGATGACGCCTTCGAAGCGCTGGTGACCTTGACCAACCGCGACTACGTGGCTGTCGAAGGGATCGTCCACACCCTGCCGGTGCTGGCGCCGACGCCTAATGACGCGAAGTCCTGGGTCGATACCGCCGCCGCACAGAACCTCAATCTGCAAGCCAGCCTGTACGCGGTAAACGCTGCCGAAGAAAATCTGCGTCAACGCAAGGCCGGCCACGCGCCGACCCTGGATGCGGTGGCTAGCTATCAGCAGGGCGATAACGACAGCCTGGGCTTTACCAATTCCGGTGCATTTGGTGCTCCGCGCTATAGCGGCGACGTTTCACAGCGTTCCATCGGTCTGCAATTGAATATCCCGCTGTACAGCGGCGGCCTGACCAGCTCGCAGGTGCGTGAGGCTTATCAGCGTCTCGGCCAGACCGAGCAACTGCGTGAGAGCCTGCGTCGCCAGGTGGTGCAGAACACCCGCAACCTGTTCCGCGCAGTGAACACCGACGTGGAAACCGTGCAGGCGCGTCGTCAGTCGATCATCTCCAACCAGAGCGCGCTGGAAGCCACCGAGATCGGCTACCAGGTCGGTACTCGCAACATCGTCGACGTGCTCGACGCCCAGCGTCAGCTCTACAGCGCCGTGCGCAACTACAACGATGCCCGTTATGACTACATCCTCAACAATCTGCGCCTGAAGCAGGCGGCCGGCACCTTGAGCCCGGCCGACCTGGAAGCGCTGGGTAGCTTCCTCAAGCCGGACTACAACCCGGACAAGGACTTCCTGCCACCGGATCTGGCCTCTGCCGCCGAGGAGCGCCTGAAGAACAATCAGGATTTCTGAGGCGTTCGCAGCAAAGCTAAAGCCCGACGCGAGTCGGGCTTTTTCATTTTGGCGATGTGCCACGTAGCGTGCGCTGCGCGCACCGATCTGGCTGGTGGTGCGCTACCCGTGTTTGAACCTGGCTAAATCAGTCGTAGCCCGGATGTAATCCGGGGAATGTTGCCGGCGTGATGCTTGCCCCGGATTGCATCCGGCTACAGAAGACGCTGCAAGCCCTTCAGCAAGCGCTCCAGCGCACCCTGGTTGGCCTTGAGCACGCTAAGGCCGGCCTGACTCATGCTTTGCATCTCGCTCGGCTCGTTGAGCAATGTTGCAACCCTGTCCGCCAACTGCGCGGCGTTTTCCACCTCGCTCAGGGCGCCGGCGTCACGCAACTGCGCGGCGATTTCCAGGAAGTTGAACAGGTGCGGGCCGCTCAGTACCGGTTTGCCAAGAGCTGCCGGTTCCAGCAGGTTATGCCCGCCATTGGCCACCAGGCTGCCGCCGACGAAGGCGATATCCGCCAGCGCATAGAGAAACAGCAACTCACCCATGGTGTCGCCCAGCAGCACCTGGTCGCTGGCTTGCACGGCTTCACCCATGGAGCGGCGGCGTGTGGTCAGCCCTTGGCTGATGCAGAGTTCATGGACCGAGTTGAAGCGTTCGGGGTGGCGTGGCACCAGGATCAGTAGCGCATCCGGCCGCGTCGCCAGTAACTGGCGATGGGCGGCGAGGATGATCTCGTCTTCGCCCGCGTGGGTGCTGGCGGCGATCCATACCGGGCGCTGTTCGGCCTGCCACTGGCGGCGTAGCTCGACGGCGCGTTGCAGCAGCTCGGCATCGATCTTCAGGTCGAACTTGATCGAACCGGTCACTTCCACGCATTCGGGGCGTGCGCCCAAGGTCAGAAAACGCTGCGCCTCGGCCTCGGTCTGCACGGCGATCAGTGACAGCTCGGCGAGCATCGGCGCGGTGAGCTTGGCGAAGCGTGCATAGCCGCGTGCCGAGCGCTCTGACAGGCGTGCGTTGGCCAGCGCCACCGGAATACCGCGCTTGGCGCATTGGTGGATGTGGTTCGGCCATAGCTCGGTTTCCATCACCACGGCCAGGCACGGCTGTACGCGGTCGAGAAAACGCGCGGCGGCCCACGGCAGATCGTAGGGCAGGTAGCAGTGCTGCACGCTGTTGCCGAACATGGCCTGGATGCGCTCGGAGCCGGTCGGCGTCATGCAGGTGACGGTGATCGGCAGCTCGGGATAGTGCGCCTGCAGCGCGCGGATCATCGGCGCGGCGGCGATGCTCTCACCGACCGATACCGCGTGCACCCAGATCCCGCCGGGCTGCATCGTTGGCAGGCCAAGGGAGAATCGTTCGTTGATACGCCGCGCGTAAGCCGGCGCCTTGCGCGCGCGCAGGGCCAGGCGCAGGGCAATCAGGGGCAGGGCCAGGTGCAGCAGCAGGGTGTAGAGGAGTCTGTTCATGGGGGCGCAGCTTATCGCCGCCGGTCATCCTCTGGAAGCGTGATCATGCCTGCGGGCGCAGCAGTTCACGCGCCAGGCAATCGGCCAGCCAGTTGGCAGCAGGACCGAGCGCACCGTCGCGCCGGGTGACGAGCTCCACCACCAGCGGCAGCGGCGCCCAGTCGCTGCGCAGTTCCTGCAGGTGGCCCTGGTAGGTCGGGTACTGCGCCACATGGCGCGGCAGCCAGGCCCAGCCAACGCCGCGTATCACCAGCTCGGCCATCACATAGAAGCTGTCGGCGCGCCATACCAGCGGACTGATCTGCTCGCCGCCGGGATAGTGGCTGTCCTGCGGGGTCATCAGCAACTGGCGATGTTCGGTCAGGTCACGCCGCTCCACGCTGTCGAGTGCAGCCAGCGGATGGTTCGGGCTGCATACCGTGACCATCTCGATGGTGCCCAAGCGCTGGCTCTCCAGCTCTCGCGGCATTTGTTCATGATGAAACAGCAGGCCCAGGTCGGCCTGGCGCTGCAGCAGCTTGCGCGCCACGTCGCCCTGTGCGCCGCTGGAAAGCTGCACTTCAAGCAGGGGAAAGGCAGCCGCCAGGGCTTCCAGGCTGGCCAGCACCGGTTGGTAGGGCATGGCTTCGTCCTGTGCCAGACGCAGGCGCGCCTCCTCGCCGCGTGCCAGGCCGAGCGCGCGGCCGTCCAGTCGTTCACATTGCTGCAACACGCTGCGGGCCTGCTCCAGTAGCGCCACGCCTGCTTCGGTCAGGCGCGGCTGGCGCCCACTGCTGCGTTCGAAGAGGGTCACGCCGAGGTCGCTCTCGAGCAGGGCGATGGCGGTGCTGACTGCCGATTGCGCGCGGCCGGTGTGCCGCGCTGCGGCGGAGAAGGATCGACTCTCTGCGGTCAGGACGAACAGTTGCAGCTGATCGAGATTCCAGTTCATGGCCAACCTATCTTGATGGCTGATAGGTAATGACTTTATCCCATCATGGAAGCACTTAGAATCGTGGCCATCTTTCAGGAGTCGCCACCATGCCCGGATACCTCTATCTCGCTATCGCCATCGCGGCCGAGGTGATCGCTACCACCTCGATGAAGGCTATCGACGGCTTCAACAAACCTTTGCCGCTGTTGCTGGTGATCGGCGGTTACGCAATCGCCTTCTGGATGCTTATTCTGGTGGTGCGAACCATCCCTGTGGGCATCGCCTACGCCATCTGGGCGGGGTTGGGCATCGTCCTGGTCAGCATCGCGGCGATGTTCATCTACCAGCAAAAGCTCGATCTGCCGGCCGTGCTCGGCATGGGACTGATCGTCAGTGGTGTGGTGGTGATCCAGCTGTTCTCGCAATCGACCGGGCACTGATGGGCCGCGGGCGAGGAAGTTGACGGGTTATACTGCGCGCCTGTTTTTCGCCGAGGCCCGTTCATGTCCCAGTCTCTCAGCACCGATGTCCTGATCGTCGGCGGCGGTATCGCCGGCCTCTGGCTCAATGCGCGCCTGCGTCAGCAGGGCTTCGCCACCGTTCTGGTGGAGCGCGGCAGCCTGGGCGGCGGGCAGAGCCTGAAGTCGCAGGGCATCATTCATGGCGGTGCCAAATATGCCCTGCATGGCGCGCTGACCGGTGCTTCCGAAGCTATCGCCGATATGCCGCGCCGCTGGCGCGAAGCGCTGGCCGGCAGTGGCGAGCTGGACCTCTCCGGTGTGCGCATCCTGTCCGACGCCCATTATCTCTGGTCGCCCGGTACCCTGGCCGGCAACCTCACCAGCTTCTTTGCCAGCAAGGCGGTGCGCGGTCGGGTCGATCAGGTCAAGGGTGAGCAATTACCGCCGGCGCTGCAGCACCCGAAGTTCAAGGGCAAGGTCTATCGACTCGCCGAGCTGGTGCTCGATGTGCCGAGTCTGATCGCACGTCTGGCCGAACTGGCCGGTGATGGCCTGCTTGCCGCCGAGCGTATCGAACCGCTGCAGGAAAACGGTGAGCTGTGCGGGTTGATCGTCGACGGTCGCGAGATTCGCGCGCAGCGCGTGGTGCTCAGCGCCGGGGCCGGTAATGCCGAGCTGCTCGCCGCGCTGGGCATCGAACAGCCCGCGCAGCAGTTGCGCCCGCTGCATATGGTGTTGGCCAAGGGGCCGGCACTGAAGCCGCTGTACGCGCACTGCCTCGGCGGTGGGCCGAAGCCGCGGGTCACCGTCACCACCCATCCGGCCGCCGATGGCCAGTGGGTCTGGTACCTCGGCGGCGATCTGGCCGAGGCTGACGGCGTTGCGCGCGACGAAGGCGCTCAGATTCAGGCGGCGCAAAAGGAAGTGGCCTCGCTGCTGCCCTGGGTCGACCAGAGCCAGACGCGCTGGGCGACATTGCGCGTTGATCGCGCCGAGCCCGCGCAGTCGGGCCTGGTGCGCCCGGACAACGCCTTCCTCGCCGAACAGCAGCGCCTGTTGGTGGGCTGGCCGACCAAGCTGGCGCTGGCGCCGGATTTCGCCGACCGCGTACTGGCCGCCCTGCAACGGGACAAGGTACAGCCGGCTGGCCATGCTCCGTTGCCTGAGCTACCGCGCCCCGCGCTGGGGCAGCCGGTATGGGAGGCACTGTTGCCATGAGCACCCTGCACGATCTGTATCGCCCGCTGGGCTCCACCGGCTTGCGCGTTTCGCCGCTGGGCCTGGGCACGGTCAAGCTCGGCCGTGATCAGGGCGTGAAGTACCCCAACGGTTTCACCATCCCTGACGATACGCAGGCCCTGGCCTTGCTGCGGCAGGCTCGCGAGCTGGGCATCAACTTGATCGATACCGCGCCTGCTTACGGCGTCAGCGAGCAACGCCTCGGTCCACTGCTGCGTGGCCAGCGCGATGAGTGGGTGATCGTCAGCAAGACCGGTGAGGAGTTCGAGCAGGGCCAGTCGCACTTCGACTTTTCCGCCGCGCATACCCGCCTGTCGGTCGAGCGCAGCCTCAAGCGCCTGGAGACCGACCGTATCGACCTGTTGTTGGTGCACTCCGATGGCAACGATCTGGCAGTACTGCGTGAAACGGGCGTGTACGAGACGCTGGCAGCGCTCAAGCGCGAGGGCAAGATCCTCGGCTACGGGATTTCCGGCAAGACCGTCGAGGGCGGGCTGCTGGCGCTGGAACAAGGCGACTGCGCCATGGTCACTTATAACCTGAGTGAGCAGGGCGAGAAGCCGGTGTTGGACTACGCTGCCAGTCACGCCAAGGGCATTCTGATCAAGAAGGCGTTGGCCAGTGGGCATGCCTGCCTGGCCGAGGGTGTCGATCCGGTACGTGCCAGCTTCGAACTGATCTTCGCTCATCCGGGCGTCAGCAGCGCCATCGTTGGCACCATCACGCCCGCGCACCTGGCGGCCAATGTCGCGACGGTCGCGGCGGTTTTGCAGGGTATCCGCTGAGAACCTATTCACGATCTCGCGAGCTAGAGCGATACAAGGCAAAAATAAGCGAGGAAGCGGAGTGTACGGTTGTACATGAGCATTCCGAGCTTATTTTTAACGCAGTAGCGCCGAAGCGCAGCAGATCGTGAACAGGTTCTGAGGTCCCCGGTCACGTCCTCTTACAGCCTTGGGTTGTGCTGGGTGGTCGGCTTGGGGCAGCCTTGAGCAGTTTTCGCTTCAACCTGATCCTCGCGTGAAGGCCGCTCGTCGAGCTGGATTCACGCCCAGCCGGAACAAGGAGTCGAGATGCCGCGTACGCTGATCCGAAAGGACCCGAGTAACTTCAAGACCCTGCCACTGCTCGTCGAAGCTAGCCCCGATGGTCTGAGATACCAGAGTCTGGGGCAGCCGCTGAATTTCCAGCAGATGCTCGAACGCCGCCGTCCGGTCGAGGTGGCGGACAGTTCGCGCTTTTCCATTGAGCTGGCCAACCTTGGCGTATCGGTACGCATGACCCTGCGCTTGCACGGTCGTGACTACTGGTTGCTGGTGCGCCAGCGCCGCCCGGATCGCGGTGACACAGTCCTCAAGCTGATTTCCGGCTACGTGCCGGCGCACGAGCTGAATCTGCCGTTGCTTACCGCGGTTCAGGAAGTCGCCGAGGAATGCCTGCTGGAGAGTGCCGATGGCTGGCTGGGCGGGCGTTTTGCCGATACCTGGTTGCCCACGCCCTATCAGGGTGCGCTGCGCTATCGCGAGTCGAGTCACTTTCGTCTCAGCCCGCTGTCCGGCGCTGCGCGGCCAGTGCAGTGCGGCAACCTGACCTTGCTCGAGCGCCCGCGCGCCTATGTGCATCTGCCTACGGCATCCTTACAGCTGGTCTATGACCTTAGCCTGGAGCTGCCACGCGATGCCCGTCAGTTGAGTCTGTTTCACGTCGACGAATGCCTAGAAGACGGTCGCCTGGTGGCGCGTCTGGAACGTCGGCGGCCGGACATCTATCTGCTGGCGTTGCAGCGTGGTGTGCCCAGCGGTGGGCTGTTCACCCTGCGCAAGGGCGAGTTGCTGCCCGCCAGCACCCGCGGGGTATGGCTGTCGGAGAGTTTTGCCGAACAGGACGGCTGGCTGGTACGTGACGAGCGGATTCGCTGGAAGGACTGGCTGCAGCGCTACGGTGTAAAGACGCCGCAGCGGCGCGCATTGGCCAGTGCTTGAGTGACGCCGGGCGTCATTGCGCGCGGCTGTCGCGCATGCGCGTCAGCTGCCGCTCCAGCAGTGCCGGATAAGGATCGAGCAGGCGCTCCACGCAGCTGGCCCCTTCCGGGCTGGCAATTGGGCGGATGCGGGCGCGCTGGCGGGCCAGGGCATCCTGCGCGACGCGTTGCTCGACCAACAGCAGGTTGCGGCTGTGCTGCGACAAGGCCAGGGCGTCCAGGGCGCTGTCGCTGAGCAGCAGGTCGGCCTGGCCCAGCTCTTCCAGATCACGGCCCAGGGTCAGCCCCAGCTGTAGTTGCAAGGTGATGCCGCTGTCGGCGACCTCGATCTGCAGGGCATGGCCCAGGGCGCGCATCAGCTCGCCACAGCAGATCGCGTGGGTCAGGTAGTCTTCGCCGCATTCGCGCTCATGGAACAGCATCAGGCTGCTGCCGTCCTTGAGGGTATGCAGTTGCCCCTGGTAGAGGGCGGCAGCTTGTTCCAGGCAACCCCGATAGCGATCCAGCAGGTCCAGTAGTCGCGTGCGTGGTAGGCGACGAAGCTGCTCCTGAGCACCGAGTTGAATGGCCAGCACGGCGCTGGCTTGCGAGGGGCGCGGAGCCTTGGCAACCGGCGCAGGCGCTTCGGAGTCGTCACGCAGGTCGGCAAAGGGATCATCCGGCTCTATGGCGTCGGGCCAGGGCTTGAGCTGCTCGTCATCGCCATCTTCATCGCTGATGTGCGTTTCATCGAGGGCATGCTCGGCCTCGATCTCCTCCTGCTCGTCGAAGCGCTCGTCGTCTTCTTCTGGCAGATAGTCTTCGCTGTCATCGAGCAGCTGTTCATTATCCAGTTCCTGTTCGGGCTCCGGTTTTTCCGGTACCAGGCGCGCCTGCAGTTGACGCGCCAGATCACCGATCTCGTCGTTGCGCCCCGCCCCCGGCGCAGGGTCGTCCGGGTCACGCAGCCACAGGCGCATTTGCAGCAAGGGCGTGGAAATGTAGCGGCCCAGGCGCATGCTCAGCGACAGGGTCAGTGCCAGCAGAATCAGGCTGAGAATGCCCATGCTCTGCAGGCTGATGGTCATCGGCTGCTGGAACTGGCTCATATCCAGGCTGATGCGCAACTGTCCGGCCATCACCTCCTGGAACGTGATGGGTGTGGTGTACAGACCCTCGGTTTCGCCCAGAACGCTGCGCGTCGGGCGCGAGCCAGCTTCGGCGAGGATGCGGTTATCCACGCTGTAGATGGCCGCATGGGCAACCAGCGGGTTTTTCGCCAGGTTGTTCAATAGCACGTTGAGACTGAGGATGTCGTTGGACACCAGCAGCTCGGTGGACGACGCTGCCGTCTGGGTGATCAGCGCCTGACCCAGTGCATCGGCCTGCTGCTGCATGGCCTGCTTGAACTGCATGCCCATGACCCAGGCATAGATGACCATCGCCAGGGCTACCAGCAGCACGCTGTGGCTGGCAATACGCAGCACCAGAGGCACCCGCCGCTGACGCAGCGCGTGGAAGATCAGGATGAAGAAGTTATCGGGTTTGACGGGCGCAGGCCGGTTCACAGAGCACGGCTCTTGTCGACTGAAGTTGCCGCGCAGTATAGCGAGCGGTCTGGGGCGGGCAAAGCGCATGGCTGCCCGGATCGACGGGAAACTGGGTAGAATGTGCGCCTTTTCGTCGGTCGGTGGCCAATTCGCCGCTTGCCTGCCTCAATCGTTTGCCTTGGAGGGTGCGTCTTGCGCGAAATCGTCCTGATCAATATCACCGGCGAAGATCGCCCCGGACTCACCGCTGCCATCACCGGGGTGCTGGCTCAAGGCGGGGTGAACATCCTCGATATCGGTCAGGCGGTGATCCACGACACCCTGTCGTTCGGCATCCTTATCGAAATTCCTGACAACGGCCGCTCCCAGTCGGTGCTCAAGGACTTGCTGTTCACTGCCTACGAACTCGACCAACAGGTGCGTTTCACTCCGGTTTCCGAAGACGACTACCGTCAGTGGGTGGGTGGCCAGGGCAAGGCGCGCCATATCGTGACTCTGCTGACGCGCAAGGTCAGCGCCGAGCAGTTGCAGCGCGTCAGTGCGATCACCGCCAAGTACGGCCTGAACATCGATCATATCGACCGTCTTTCCGGGCGCATGCCGCTGGACATGCCGGCCGAACAGGGCAAGGGCTGCATCGAGTTTTCCGTGCGTGGCGAGCCTGCCGATCCAGTTGCCTTGCGCGCCGAATTCCTCAGCGTGGCGCAGGAACTCAACGTCGACATCGCCTTCCAGCGCGACTCGGTGTTTCGTCGCAATCGCCGCCTCGCCGTGTTCGACATGGATTCGACGCTGATCGAGGCCGAGGTCATCGACGAGTTGGCCAAGGCTGCCGGCGTGGGTGAGCAGGTGGCCGAAATCACCGAGCGCGCCATGCGCGGCGAGCTGGATTTCCGCGCCAGCTTCAAGGAGCGCCTGGGCTTGCTGCAGGGGCTGTCGGAGGACGTGCTGGAAGAGATCGGCGCGTCCCTGCGCCTGACCGAGGGCGCCGAGGTGTTGTTCGCCGAACTCAAACGCCTGGGCTACAAGACTGCGATTCTCTCCGGCGGCTTCACTTACTTCGCCAAGCAACTGCAGGCCAAGCTGGGCATCGACTACGTGTTCGCCAACGAACTGCAGATCGAGAACGGCAAGGTCACCGGCGTGGCTGTCGAGCCCATCGTCGATGCGCAGCGCAAGGCCGATTTGCTGCGTGAGCTGGCGCAGAAGGAAGGTTTGCAGCTGGAGCAGACCATCGCTGTCGGCGATGGCGCCAATGACCTGCCGATGCTCGGCCTGGCCGGTCTCGGCGTGGCTTTCCGCGCCAAGCCGCTGGTCAAACAATCGGCCAAGCAGGCGATCTCCACCCTTGGGCTGGACGGCATTCTTTATCTGCTGGGCTTCCGTGATCGTGAGGGACAGGAATAAGCGCCGCCGTTCTGTCGGATATAAAAAAGCCGCCTGTTCAGGCGGCTTTTTCGTCGGTGGGATTTATTCGTCGCCGGCCGAGAAGTCGTAGTCCATCGACTGACTCGGGCCTTGCAGGTAGTAGCCCTGAATGAAGTTGACCCCGGCCTGCCACAACGTGGCCAGCACGCTGGCGCTCTCGACGAACGGAACGATGGTCAGCTTGGCTTGGGCATGCAGGCTGCTGAGCAGGGTTTTTAGCGCTTCCTGATTGTCGGCGTTGCTCAGGTCTTGGGAGAACGAGCCGTCGACTTTGACGAAGTCCACCTGCAGGTGCTTGAGCGTGTTGAACGGGTTCAGGGCGCAGCCGAACTGGCTCAGAGCGACCTTGCAGTGCAGCTCCGCCAGGCCCTGGGTCAGCGCCTTGGCCTGTTTCAGGTAGGTAATGGCATCGGGCTCGCTGAACTGGAATACCAGTGAATCCGATGGCAGGCGAGCGGCCTTGAGGGCCACGCTTAGCCAGGGCAGCAGGGTCTGATCCTGCAGGCTGGCGCTGGACAGGTGCACGAACAGGCGGGTGTTGTGGCCTTTGGAGCGGTGGTCGGCCAGCAGCTTGATCGAGTTGAGGATCACCCAGCGGTCGATTTTCTCGCCCAGGCCCGCGTCCTTGGCCGCGGCGAGGAACTGCGCCGGCGGCACCTCTTCGCCCTGTGGGTTGAGCAGGCGCAGCAGCACTTCGTAATGTTCGTGGGCGTCGCCACGCAGGCTTATGATTGGCTGGAACAGCAGGCGGAAGCTGTTGTTCTCCAGTGCCTGCTGCACCATCGCCAGCAGGTTGCCGCGGTTGGCGGCTGCGGCCAGCTCATCGGCCGGGTTGAACAGCTTGATGGCGTTGCCGTCGCTGAGCTCGTCGGCGCAGCGGTGCGCGCGGTCGATGACTTCCTGCGCCTTGGCGGTTTTCTCGCTGAGGCCGGCAACGCCGACCGACAGCGTGGTCTGGGCGGTGCGGCCGCTGACGTCGAACAGGTGGCCTTCGACCTTCTTCAGCAGCGTCGCCAGGCTGGCCTGGCACTGCTCGGGCGTCTGGCCCGGAAGCAGGGCGGCGAATACGTCGTCACCGAAGCGGGCCAACTGGGTTTCTGCTGGGAAATGCGCACGCAGCAGGCCAGCCAGATCGGTCAGCAGCAGGTCGATGCCGGCCAGACCGATCTCGCCCTGCATGCTGGCGTAGCGGTCGACCCGGATATACGCCAGGGTCGAGGGCTGGCCGCTGTTGATGGCGCGCTCGGCGGCGTTGTCCATCAGCTCGAGGAAGTGGTTGCGGTTGAACAGGCCGGTGACCAGGTCCTGGCTGCTGATCTCACGCAGTTTCTCTTCCAGTTCGGCATTGGACGTTTCCGCGCGGATCACCACCTGAATGCACGGCTCGCCGTCATAGGTGGCGGGGGAAAAGGTCATTTGCGCGGCGAAGCTGCTGCCATCGGCGCGCACGCCCTGGCAGTTGAGCTCGGCGTGGCCTTCGGCGCTCTGGTAGTTCTTCAGGAAGTCCTTGAACGCCCCGTGATCGGCACTGGCGATCAGGTCGATCATCGGCATGCCTTCGAGCTCTTCGCCATCCTCGTAGCAGAACAGCTCGAGGTAGGCACGGTTGGCATAGATGTGCATGCCGTCGTGGACGTAGGTGATGGCATCGACCGAGCTTTCCAGTAGCAACTGGCAGCGTTTCTCGGCTTCGCGTAATGCCACTTCGGCGGCACGACGGGCACGCCGCTCTTCGAGATTGGCCAGCTCGCGCTTGGCGACCAGCACCAGGCGTTCGTCCTCACCTTGCGGCAGGGCGTCTTGTGCACCGAACAGCAGGGCTTCGGTGATCATCTCCGAGTCGTTGTCCTCGACCAGTTGGATGACCGGGATGTCCTTGGCCTGGCGGCGAATGGCGGTTATCGCCTCGCTGGGTTCTAAGTGCTCGCTACTGGAGGCGCAGATCAGCAAGTCCCAGGTCTGTTGCAGGCTTTCAGCAAGGTCGTCGCTGGAGGTCAGGCGATGCACGCGCGTGGCGTGCCCTGCGTTGCGGAACAGACTGACCAGGCGCTCTGCTTCGTTCTGCGAGTCTTCGAGAATCAGCAGGCGGATGGTTTTTTTTTCGATGGCCATAGAGGGGTCATTACCGCGCCGAACGGACGCGAAAAGGCGACAAATGGTGAATTCGCCGGAGCCTACAGCGACTTCCAGAGCGAGTCAAAATCTTCCTCCCCAGCAGGCTTCTGGCTTTGCGAGGCTGTGACAGGTGTCCCGGGCGCACCTTCTTCTTCGCCTACGCGGCGATATTCGAACTGGCTGAAACTGCCGGTGCTGACCTGTCTGCGGGTGAGCAGCGCGCGGTGTTCTTCACCGTGGTCGTTGATCAGTACCTTGCTGCCTTCCTGGAACGGCAAGCGCGGTGTGATCAGGCTGGCGGGACGAGAAATGGCACTGATTTCCGGTAGCAGAAGGGCGCGCAGGTATTGGCTGTTCTGCTCGGCTTTGCGCAGTAATTGCAGGCCGCAGGGGCGGGCATGTGGCGCGATCAGCTCGATACCCATCTGCGTGCCACCGCCGCGGACCTGGCGAATCCAGCGCACGATGGCCACGCTCCAGCCCTGACTGGGATTGTCTTGTACGCCTAACAGTTCGCCGGCCTGCAGTTGGCTGGGAACGTCCTTTGGCCAGGAAAGGCAGTAGCCACCGGGGCTGTGATTGACGATGGGCAGAGGAAAGGTCGGGTAGCTTTCGCTATTGCTCTCGGGTTGAGCCTGCTCGCCGGGGGTTACTTTGGTGTACTGAATCTCTTCGAAGTGGATTTCGTCAGCCGCATTGCGTTGGGCATCGAAGGCGTTCGACCAGACATCAGGCTCGCCCGTGGAGGGCTTGAATACCGCAGCACCGAGATCGGCAGGGCGCTTGAGTACTTCGGCGAAGGAGCGGCGTCCGGCGAGGAAGAAGTGCAGCGCGGTCATGCCGATGCACAGGGTCAGGCTGCCGTGGCCCGCAGTGCGCTGGAAGGTGCGTTCGGCGATGTCGCCCCAGGCCGCCGCGACGTGTTGCAGCAGGTCGAGGCTGATGCCTTCCGGAATCATCAGGCGTGATTTGCCGCGCTCTTCTTCCGGCAGATCGAGGTATTCCTTGATGGAGTCGACCAGCGGCTGTGTATCGATGCCCAGCAGGTTGTGCAGTTCGCTGCTCTGGTACAGCGACTTGTAGCGTGGCGGGCCGTCGATCTGCGGCGCCAGCACGAACAGGCTGTCCGGATGATCGCCCGGCTGCAGCTTGACCAGCGTGCTCCAAGGCTCCAGCGCTTCTGCCAGGCGTGCAATGCCGTTCTGGCGCATCTGGTTGGTACGCGCGCAGCCCAGCAGCAGTGCGGTCACGTAGGTCTGCTCGGTGCTCTGGCCCTGAGTATGGCGTGCCAACGGGTCACGAATGACCTGACGCTGCAGGCGCTGCTCGCAGGCGATCTGATAGAGCTGGTGCAGCTCCAGCCAGAGCCCTTCGGGCACCGGGCAGTAAAGCTGACTGGCACGAATCAGCGGGCTGCACAGGCTGTGGCTGGCACGCTGCAGGGAGACGGCGAGCAGTTGGTCGCGATCCTTGCCGCTGCGGGTGATCACGCGGGAAATGATCAGCTTGTAGCCAACGGCCAGGTGGTTCTGTAGCGCCTGGCACAGGTTGGCCACCTTGCGCGGGCGTTCGTCGAGCACGATGGCCTGGTTGAGAAAGTGGCGTTCCAGGTGTTGGCAGACGAAGCTGACTTCCGGGCGCAGCAACTCCAGCAACTGCAGGCGGTTTTCCGAGGGAGTGAGGAATTGATTGAGTTCCACCAGGCTCTGATACAGCTGGCGTGCAGTTTCACCGATGTTCGCCTTGGGCAGGCCAGCGATCCAACGTTTGAGATCGCGGGGGCTGCCGTCGCAGAAGCTGAGGCTCTGCTTGCTCGGCGTGGGAACGCGCAATAGCTGAAGGTGGGTACTCTGTTTATCCATCAAACTCGGAGGCTCCGGCCACGCACTAGCAGGCGGCTCTAGTAATAGTCTTTCGAACTCTAGCAGTATCTGCCTGGGCTGGCAGCCCGTCTGTGTGGACGGTCTACCTCGCCAGAGTACGGATCTATGACCGAACGGTCGAGATGCGGGTGCTTTTTCTCAGCGGCTCAGTCCTGAGTTGTGCCCATCAGTTGGCCCATGCGCACCGCGCTGCCAGCGTCCAGCTCTTGCGCCCATTGCACCTGATTCGGGCCGAACAGGACGATGGCAGTGGAACCCAGCTTGAAACGGCCCATTTCGGCGCCTTTGGCCAGCTCGATTGGCTCGCGTGCTTGTGCGTCATAGCGTGTACTCTTGAGCTCGCGCTTGGGTGGGGTGACCAGGCCAGCCCATACCGTCTCGACGCTGGCGACGATCATCGCGCCCACCAGCACTACCGCCATCGGACCGCGCTCGGTGTCGAACAGGCAGACGACGCGCTCATTACGGGCAAACAGCTCCGGCACATTTTCCGCTGTGGTCTGGTTGACCGAGAACAGGCGGCCCGGCACGTAAACCATTTCTTTCAACGTGCCGCCCAGCGGCATATGGACGCGGTGGTAGTCCTTCGGCGAGAGGTAAACAGTGGCGAACTGGCCGCCCATGAAGGGCGCTGCGCGTTCGGCGTCGCCGCCAAGCAGTTCGACAGCGCTGAAACTGTGGCCCTTGGCCTGGAAGATGCGGCCGTGCTCGATGGCGCCGAGTTGGCTGATCGCGCCGTCGGCCGGGCTGAGAATGGCACCGGGAGTTTCATCCAGCGGGCGCGCGCCGTCTTTCAGGGCGCGGGTGAAGAAAGCGTTGAAGTGTTCGTAAGTGCGCAGGTCTTCGACTTGCGCTTCGCTCATGTTGACCTGGTACTGCTTGGCGAACCACGAGATCAGCGGATTCTTCAGCCAGCCGATGCGGCATTCGGCAACGCAGCCGATCAGGCGCGACAGCAGGTGATGAGGCAGCAGGTACTGGCTGAGGATAAAAAGACGTTGTTTCATCGTGTTTCCTTGAAGGTTCTAAACCGGCACTGACGCGGCCAGGCCGGGGAGATCTGATTGGCGGCGCGCTCAGCGTTCGATGGGGGTGTCGGGCAGATTGCCCCACTCGGACCAGGAGCCGGCGTAGGCCTTCACGCGTGGGTAGCCGAGCGCCTTGGCCACCACATAGCTGAAGCCGGAGCGGCGGTGCGTCTGGCAGTGAGTGATCACTTCCTTGTCGGGCGTGATGCCCAGGTTTTGCAGGACATCGGCGATGTCCGTACGGATGCGCATGCCGCGTTGCGGGTCCATGCCCGCGGTCCACTCGAAATGGGTGGCGCCGGGGATATGCCCGCCACGCGCTGAACTCAGTTTTTCGCCGCGGTATTCGTCTGCGCCACGCACGTCCCAGATGGCCAGGTCGGCAGCATCCAGGCGCGACTGCAGATAATCGCGAGTGGCGGTGGGGGCATCGCTCAGCGTCAGTGATACCTCGGTGCGGGTCACGGCAGGCTCCTCCTGGCTCAGCTCGAGGCTATCGCCAACCCAAGCCTGCAAACCGCCGTTGAGGAAGTGGTAGCGCGAATGGCCGATCACGTCGAGCAGCCAGATGAAACGACCGGCCCAGGGGCCGCCCTCATCGTCGTAGACCACATAAGTGGCATCGGCGTGGTGGCCAATATCGGCGAACAGCGCTTCGAGTTGGGCTTGCTCGGGTAGTAGGCCGGGAGCGGGCGGTGCACCCAGTTGCGTGCGCTTGGCATCGACCCAGTGTGCGCCGGGGATATGGCCGGCTGCATAACGCGCAGCACTGCTCAGGTCGAGCAGGATCAGATCGGGGGCGTCCAGGCGGTCAGCCAGTTCAGCCGGCTCGATCACCAGTGACAAGTTGTCGAAGGCGGACATGACGGCCTCCTTGAATGAAAAGAGGTCGATTGTAGCGGAAACAGAGCGCTTCAGCGCCCGCGCCTGGAAAAGCTGCCCAGTGCGCGCTCGATGCACTGCACGGTCTTGCCGAATGCCTGTAGGCAGACGTCATTGAGTGGTTGGCCGCCCTGGTCCGCTATAACCAGCATCACCACGCGGCCATTGTTGGCCACAGAGCGCAGCAGCAGGTGTTCGCTAGGGAAAAGTGCTTTGAGATTGCCGGGCAGCAAGGCAGAAAACTGCGCGATGTTGCTCGGTGTCAGGCGCAGTTGCCCGGGCGCGCTGAGCAGGCGCTTCAACACCTGGCTCTGTGCCGGATCGAGGCTGAGGCTCGCTGCGCTGGCGTCGAGGCCGGCATGTTGCTGGCTCTGCAGGCGAGTGTGATTACGATCGGCAAGTAGCAGCAGCACGCGTTTCAGGCCGCAGGCCTGCAAGGCGTCACGGGCGCAGGCAGTCAGCTGTGGCACGTTGGCAAAGGTGCTGGGGTCGGAGAGCAGGCGTGCGCAGTGCTGGCGCCAGGCGGCGAGGTCATCGCGCTTGGGGGGCGCAGCTACGCTCACGGCTGGTTTGAGGCGATGAGCGTCCCAGGGCCAGATCAGTGCCTGCGCCGGGTGCCACAGTGCGGGGTCGTGGATCAAGCGCGCGCTGCTCACTGCGTGCTGGTGCACTTCCTGCTGCAGTTCGTTCAGGGGTATCTGCAGGTACAGCCCGGTCAGTCTTTGCCAGCGCAGGCAGTGCGCGGTATCCCAGGCCTGATGCGCTGATACCGCCAGACCGTTGGCCAGCAGCACGCAATTGCTCGGGTGAGTGAGCCAGTGGCGCAGGGGGATGTCGGCGTCGAGCATCTGCTGTTGATGCAGGGGATGCTCGTTATCACGGGCGATGTGCAGCGCCTTGACCAATTGACGCCGATCTCGCTCCAGCAAGCGGTAGCCGCGAACGATCCACTCGGGCAGGCGCCAGCGCTCGGCCAGTTTGACGCACAGCTGGATCAAGGTGACCCCGAGCAACTCCTTCTCGACGACGGCAGGGCGCTCGCCTTTGAGCAGTACGCGCTGTTCCCAGGCCTCGAAGAGTTGAGGATGGGCGCACAGCAGCGGCCAGATAGGGGAGAGAAACAGCAGGCTGCAGCCGTGCAGTTCATTCCACAGGCGTGCCAGGCGTGCGCCGAACAGGCCGCGCGCCTGTTGGCTGGCATGCTGACTAATCAGCAGGATCTGCTTGAATGGCAGAGGGATGTCGCTTTCTGGCAGGGCAGGTGCCTGGTTGAGAAGGGCTTCGCAGCGGCTCAGTCCCAGACGTGAAAGTGCCGTTTCGACACTCTCGGCGGGATCGCTGAGGCTGTTGCCCGACTGGTTGGCTTCGCGCAGTACTTGCAGGGCAAAGGATGGGCTGGCTTCTATTGCCTCGGCAATTTCGCGCCAGGTGCGGCGGCTGTCGGCGAGGATGCGACGCAGGCGCAAATGCTGCTGCTGCTCGATTGGCAGTGGCAATTTGCCCAGTTGTTGTAACCAGGCATCCAGCGTGCGTGGCAGGGACTTTGACGTCGACATATTGGCTCGAGTCGAAACTGGCTTTTGACCATAACTGGCTATAGTCTGGCGTATAAGTTCCGATAATTAGAAGGGTTGTTTTTAATAACCCATCCACTAGGCTCTTCAAGCGTTTATTTCATGGTAAGAATCATAGGCATCATTGTTGTCTTTGGCTGTGTGCTCGGTGGGTTCATACTCTCGGGCGGCAAGTTTATGGCCTTGGTCCATCCCTTCGAGGTTCTGATTATTGGCGGCGCGGCGCTGGGGGCATTCCTGCAGGCCAACCCCGGCAGCATGTTCATGACGGTGTTCAAGAAGTCGTTGAGCATGTTTGGCAGTCGCTTCACTCACGCCTATTACCTCGAAGTGCTCAAGCTGCTGTACGAGATACTCAACAAGAGTCGCCGCGAGGGCATGATGGCCATCGAGGCCGACGTCGAAGACCCCAACGCCAGTCCGATTTTCAGCAAGTATCCCGGTGTGCTCAAGGATGCGCGGATGACGGCATTTATCTGCGATTACCTGCGCATCATGTCTTCCGGCAACATGGCTCCACACGAACTGGAAGGCCTGTTCGATATGGAGCTGGCCAGCCTCAAAGAGGAAGTGGAGCACCCGGCGCACGCCGTGGCTAAGGTCGCCGACGGCATGCCGGCCATGGGTATCGTTGCGGCCGTGCTGGGCATCGTGATCACCATGTCGATTCTGGCCGAGGCGGACAACGCGCAGATCGGTGAGAAGGTGGGGACCGCTCTGGTCGGTACCTTCCTCGGCATTCTCGCTTCGTACGGTTTCTTCGGCCCGTTGTCGAACGCGCTGGAACATGACGCCAAGGAAGAGCTGAACCTGTACGAAGCGATCAAGGCGACCCTGGTCGCTTCCGCCTCGGGCATGCCGCCGACCCTGGCCGTAGAGTTCGGGCGCAAGGTGTTGTACCCGGCGCATCGCCCGAGCTTCAGCGAGCTCGAACAGGCCATGCGCGGCAGCTAAGCCATGGAAAATAACCAACCCATCATCGTCAAGCGGGTCAAGAAGACCGCTGGCGGACACCATGGCGGTGCCTGGAAGATCGCCTTTGCCGACTTCGCAACCGCCATGATGGCGTTCTTCTTGGTCATGTGGCTGATGACATCGGCCACTCCGGAACAGAAGAAAGCCATTTCCGGCTATTTCCAGGACCCGATCGGTTTCACCGAGAGTGCCAGTCCATACGCCATCGATCTGGGTGGTACGCCCACGCCAGCGCCCGAGCGCACCCTCAATCCGGACATCTCCGAGACGCCGGAGAGTCAGCCGGATGAGACCGGAGTCAGCACCGATCAGATCGAAACCCTGGCCGAAAAGATGGAGCAGGAGCGTCTGGAGCTGCTATTGCAGGAGTTGCAGAACAAGGTCGAGGAGAACCCCGAGCTGCAGCGCTTCAAGGATCAGATACTGTTCGAAATCACTCAGGATGGCCTGCGCATCCAGATCATGGACGCCGAGAACCGACCGATGTTCGCCCTCGGCAGTGCCAACCTTCAGCCCTATTTCGAAGACATCCTGCTGGCCATGGCCGACACCATTCGCGCTGTGCCGAACAAGATCAGCGTCAGCGGGCATACCGATGCCAAGCCGTTCATCGGCCGTGGTGATTTCGGTAACTGGGAGTTGTCATCCAACCGTGCCAATGCCGCGAGGCGCACGCTGGTGGCCGGCGGGTACCCGGACGAGCAGGTAGCGCGTGTCGTCGGGTACGCTTCGTCGGCGTTGTTCGATCGTGAGGATCCGTTCAATCCGGTCAATCGGCGCATCGATATCGTCGTGCTGACCAAGAAGGCGCAGCGCGCTATCGAGGGCGAGCAGGGCGCGGGTGCAGAGCCGTCAGCACAAGAGCCGGCCCCCGCCGGCAGCCCGCCAGTGCCGCCCGCCGACGCGCTACCGGCCGATCAACTGCGTGAGCGGTTGAATATCTTCGAGACTGGCAGCAGTCCGCTCGACCAGTTGAACAATCAGTAATCGTCTTCCGGCAGGCTGGCGATGATGTGTCGGTAGCTGGCCATGCGCTGTGGCTGTACGCGGCCGTCTTCCAGCGCCTGCAGCAGTGCGCAACCGGGTTCGCGATCATGCTTGCAGTCACGAAAGCGGCAGCGCCCGAGCAGGTCGTGGAATTCGATGAAGCCGGCTTCCACGTCGTCCCGGCTGACATGGCCAAGGCCGAACTCGCGGATGCCGGGGGAGTCGATCAATTGGCCGCCACCGGGAAAGTGGAAAAGTCGAGCGGTAGTGGTGGTGTGCGTGCCCTTGCCGGTCAGCTCCGACAGCGCACCGACACGCGTATCGACGCCGGGCAGCAGGCTGTTGACCAGCGATGATTTGCCCACGCCAGATTGACCCACGAATACGCTGACGTTGCCGTTCAAGCGCTGTTTCAGCTGCTCCATGCCGTCGCCCTGATGGGCCGAAACCTCCAGCAACGGATACTCAAGCTCACGATAGACCTTGAGCAGAGCGTCCAGCGCGACCTGGTTCTGCTCGTCGATCAGGTCGGCCTTGTTCAGCAGCAGCAATGGGCGAATGCCCGCGTGCTCGGCGGCCACCAGATAACGGTCGATCAGGTTGGCGTGCGGCTCGGGCAGCGGTGCGAAAACGATGACGATCTGGTCGACGTTGGCCGCCACTGGCTTGAGTTGGCCGCGCATGTCGGGGCGGCACAGCTCACTGTTTCGCGGCAATTGCGCGACGATGACGCCATCACCCTGATTGCCCGGACGCCAGACCACCTGGTCGCCAGTGACCAGCGCCGGCAGGTTGGCGCGCAGGTGGCAGCGAAACACCTGGCCGGCCATCTCACCCTGCAAGCCCTCGATTTCCACCTGCACGCCGAAGTGGGCTATTACCAGGCCGGTCTGTTCCGGGCCGAGGTCACCGCCTTCCAGTGCTTCCACTGCCTTCGATTCACGCTTGGCGGCGCGGGCCGCGCGCTCACCTTGAATCTTTTCGATCCGCCAGTTCTGGCGGCGGTTGAGTTGGCGTTTGGCCATGGAGCTTCCGGGTAGTGGAGTGTTGATCGCGGCGAGTTTAGCATGAGCGCTCGGCGGCCATTCGGCTGTCAGGAACAGAGGTCGGGAATGACGATAGGCGAGGAAAGAACGGTGCTGCGGCTACCGTTGTTGCGCGCTCTTTTAGCGCAGGGCCTGTCCCTGGCGCTGGTGGTGGTGCTGGTCTATCTGCTGGCGTTACTGCCTTGGCGCATGTCGTTGTTTTCAGTGGCGCTGCTACAAGGTGTCGTGGCCGCCGGGATCGGCTGGCGCTTGGGGCTGTCACGCTGGTGGTTGTGGATCAATCTGGCGTTTCTACCCGCACTGCTGGTGATGCAGCGCGCTGAATTACCGGCCTGGCTTTTCCTGCTGGGATTCGTGCTGTTGCTGCTGGTCAACTGGAACAGTTTGCGTGAACAGGTGCCGCTCTACCTGAGTGGGCGCAAGGCACAGCAACGTCTGCAGCAGTTCATGAGCGAGCGTGAGCCGCCGCTGCGCTTCGTCGACCTGGGGTGTGGTACGGCAGGTACGGTACTGCAGCTGGCCAGGCAGTTTCCGCGCGGACAGTTCGTGGGGGTCGAGACGGCGCCCCTGCTCTTCGCTTTCGCCTGGCTGCGCTGCTTGCTGCAGGAAAACTGCAGCATTCGTTATCGGAGCTTGTGGCAGGTCGAGCTTGGCGAGTTCGATGCCGTCTACTGCTTTCTCTCGCCTGTGCCGATGCCGCGCCTGTGGGCCAAGGCGCAAGCCGAGATGCGCGCTGGCAGCTGGCTGATCAGCAATACCTTCGAGATTCCGGGTGTGCCAGCTGATCGCGAGCTCGACGTCAGCGAAGGGCGGCAAACCTCTCTGTTTCTCTGGCACATGAAGGGCGCCGAGATCCGCTAGACTTGGCGCCTGAGCCAAGGAGCCTAACCATGCAAAACCCCAACAACCTGATCTGGATCGACCTGGAAATGACCGGGCTGGAGCCAGAGCGTGATGTGATCATCGAGATGGCCACTATCGTCACCGATAGCGAGCTGAACGTGCTGGCTGAGGGACCGGTGATCGCCGTTCACCAGAGCGACGAGGCTCTGGCCGGCATGGACGAATGGAACACCCGCACCCATGGCCAGAGTGGCCTGACTCAGCGCGTGCGAGAGAGCAAGATCGACAGCGCCGCTGCCGAGGCGCAGACCATCGCCTTTCTCGAACAGTGGGTGCCGAAAGGTAAGTCGCCAATCTGCGGCAACAGCATTGGCCAGGATCGCCGCTTTCTCTACAAGTACATGCCGGCGCTGGAAGCCTACTTCCACTACCGCTACCTGGACGTATCGACGCTGAAGATCCTGGCGGGCATGTGGGCGCCAGAGGTCAAGGACAGCTTCCAGAAAACCGCCACTCACCAGGCACTGGACGACATTCGCGAATCCATCGCCGAGCTGCGTCACTACCGCAAGCATTTCCTCAAGGTGTAAATGAGCCCGCTCGTAGGGTGCGCCGCGCGCACCGAGCGGTTGTCGCGGTGCCGGCGTTAACTCGTGTAGCCCGGATGAAATCCGGGAAAATTCATCCGGCTACAGCGCGCTGTGCCGATCCAGCGCCCATTCCACATGCTCGCGCACAAGTTCCGACGGGTGTTCGCGGCGGGCATTGAGCGCCTGCAACACCGGGATGGTCGAAGGTGCATTGCCAAGACCGACTGCCAGGTTACGCAGCCAGCGCTCGTAGCCGGCGCGGCGTAGCGGTGAACCTTCGGTACGGCTGAGAAATTCTTCTTCCGTCCACAGGAACAGCTCGGCCAGGCCGCTGTTGTCCAGGCCGTGGCGTGGCTGGAAGTCGCCCTGCTCGGTGGGACGAGCGAAGCGATTCCAGGGGCAGACGATCTGGCAGTCGTCGCAGCCGAACACCCGGTTGCCGATCGGCGCGCGCAGCTCTGTCGGAATCGAGCCTTTCAGCTCGATGGTCAGGTAGGAGATGCAGCGCCGGGCGTCCAGCATGTAGGGGCCGGCGAAGGCCGCTGTGGGGCAGATATCCATGCACGCGCTGCAACGTCCGCAATGCTCGCTGCCATGCGGTGTGTCCACCGGCAGTGGCAGGTCGACGAACAGCTCGCCGAGAAAGAAGTAGCTGCCGGCCTTGCGATTGAGCACCAAGGTGTTCTTGCCTATCCAGCCGAGGCCGGCCTTTTCGGCGATGGCCTTTTCCAGCACCGGGGCACTATCGACGAAGGCGCGGTAGCCGAACGGGCCGATCTGCTGCTGGATGCGTTCGGCCAGTTGCTGCAGGCGCTTGCGGATCAGCTTGTGGTAGTCGCGGCCCAGAGCGTAGCGCGACACGTAAGCTTGCTCCGGCTCCTGCAGGCGCTGGGCCATCTGCGTATCGCCGGGCAGATAGTCCATGCGCAGGGACACCACGCGCAGGGTGCCGGGCACCAGCTCATCCGGGTGCGAGCGCTTGCTACCGTGGGCGGCCATGTAGTCCATCTCGCCCTGGTAGCCAGCATCGAGCCAGCGTTGCAGGTGCGCCTCGTGCTCTCCCAGTTCGACATCGGTGATGCCGACCTGCTGAAAGCCCAGCTCGCGTCCCCAGTCCTTGATGGACAGGGCGAGGGCGTCGAGGTCGAGGGTTTGATCGGGCATGGGACGGGCGCAGGCGATGGACGTGGGTATAATTCTGCCAGACATCCGCTGCGAGCGAGCCATGCATCTACCCGCCTCTTTACCGTTGAGCCTGCACAGCGCCGAACAGGTGCGTGCGCTGGATGCGCAACTGATCGCCGCCGGCACCCCCGGCTTCGAGTTGATGCAACGCGCTGCACATGCGGCCTGGCGCGCCTTGCGCAGGCGCTGGCCGGATGCCGACGAAATCACCGTACTGGCTGGCCGCGGCAATAATGCGGGTGATGGCTACCTGATTGCTGCTCTGGCTCAGCGTGCCGGGTGGCGTGTGCGAGTGCTGGCGGCGGGCGATCCCGCTGCGCTGAGTGGCGACGCTGCTCAGGCTTGTGCCGAGGCCAGGCGTGCAGGCGTGGATATCCTGCCGTGGAGCGAATGCGCGCCACTGGCTGGCATCCTGGTCGATGCGTTGCTTGGCACGGGCCTGGCTGGGGCGGTGCGTGAGCCTTATGGCCAGGCGATACGTATGCTCAACCAGAGTGGCTTGCCGGTGCTGGCGGTGGATATTCCTTCTGGCTTGAATGCTGACAGCGGCGCGAGTCTCGGTGTGGCAGTGCGCGCCGATCTGACTGTGACCTTCATCGCCCTCAAGCTCGGCTTGTTGACGGGAGACGGTCCTGCGCTATCCGGTGAGCTGCAGTTCGACGATCTGCAAGGTGACGCTCAGCTGTTGCTCCAGGCGCCCAGCGTGGCGCAGCGACTCGATTCCGCCAACCTCCCACGGTTGAGCGCCCGCTCGCCTGTGGCGCACAAGGGGCAGTTCGGTCATCTGCTGGTGGTCGGAGGTGATCTGGGCATGGGCGGCGCTGCGCTACTCTGTGCTGATAGCGCATTGCGCGCCGGTGCCGGCCTGGTATCACTGGCGACTCGTCCCGAGCACGTTGCGGCGTCCCTGGTGCGGCGGCCTGAAATCATGTGCGCTGCAATCGCTTCCGCCAATCAGTTATTGGCACTGAGCGAGCGCGCCGATGTCTGTGTGGTAGGGCCTGGCCTGGGGCAGGGCGCCTGGTCGCGCAGTTTGCTTTCTGCTGTCTGCGGTCTCGATGTCCCTCAGGTCTGGGATGCCGATGCATTGAATCTTCTGGCTGCTGGCCAGGTCACCGCGCCTGGTCAGGGTGTGCTCACGCCGCACCCCGGCGAGGCGGCGCGCTTGCTGGGTTCCGATACCGCAAGCGTGCAGGCGGATCGGCCGGCTGCGGCGCGAGCGTTAGCGCAACGTTTCGGGCTGGTGGTGGTGCTCAAGGGCGCAGGCAGCTTGATCGCTGAACCGGGCGGGCGCCTGGCGTTGTGTGATCGCGGCCATCCGGCGATGGCGGGTGCGGGGTTGGGGGATGTGCTAGCGGGCTTGATCGGCGCGCTGCTGGCGCAAGGCATGGCAGCGTATGATGCGGCCTGCCTGGCGGTGTGGCTGCATGCGCGGGCAGGTGAGGTGCTGGCTGTGCAGGGGCGCGGGCTGGCTGCTGGTGATCTGCCTTGCACCATTCGTCAGTTATTGGAGGAGTTGTGTCCTTGTGTGAAGTGAAACTCGAAGCGGCTGACGAAGCTGCGATGCTGACTTTGGGTGCGCGGATTGCCGAGATCAGCGGTGGCCTGGGCATCATCTATCTGCATGGTGATCTGGGCGCCGGCAAGACCACCCTTTCACGTGGCATTTTGCGCGGCCTGGGCCATGCTGGTGCGGTCAAAAGCCCGACCTTTACCCTGGTCGAACCCTACGAAATTGGCGACGTGCGCGCCTTTCATTTCGATCTTTACCGTCTGGTCGATCCTGAAGAACTGGAGTTTCTCGGCATCCGTGATTACTTCGAGGGGGATGCCCTGTGCCTGATCGAATGGCCGCAGCGTGGCGCGGGCGTTTTGCCAAAGCCCGACCTGGACATTACCATTAGCCCCCAAGCGAGCGGCCGTTCGCTGTTGCTGCAGGGGCATGGGGCTCGAGGGGAGGCCTGGTGCAAGGCCCTGAGCGGCAAGCAATGAATAAGAAGCGATGGGGTTGGTTATGCGCATAGGCGCGCTGGTTACCGCTGTGGGAGTGTTGTTGGCGGCCCTGGCTGCCGAGGCCCTGGCTGCCTCCGATATACGGAGCGTGCGTCTGTGGCGTGCCCCGGACAATACCCGCCTGGTCTTCGATCTGTCTGGGCCGGTACAGCACAGTGTGTTCACCCTGGCCGCACCTGATCGCATCGTCATCGACGTCACGGGTGCCAAGCTGGCCACCAATCTCGAGCAGCTTTCGCTCGCCAATACCCCGATCACCGGTGTGCGCTCGGCTCAGCGCAGCGCTGACGACCTGCGCGTGGTCATCGATTTGTCGGCGCCGGTGTCGCCGAAGAGTTTTACTCTGGCGCCTAATCAGCAATATGGTCATCGCCTGGTCGTTGATTTGTTCGACCAGGGCAGTGCGCCACCCGCTACGCAAACGCCCAGTATTGCTACTAGCGAACCTCCTGTGCCGGTCACGCCGACCCAGCCGCCACCCAAGTTGACCCCCGTGCCCAATGGCAAGCGCGATATCGTCGTCGCCATCGATGCCGGCCATGGTGGTGAGGACCCGGGTGCACTGTCGCCGGTCAAGGGACAGTACGAAAAGAACGTGACGCTGGCCATTTCCAAAGAGTTGCAGCGGCAGATCAATGCCGAAAAGGGTTTCCGAGCCGAACTGGTCCGCACGGGGGATTACTTCATCCCGTTGCGTAAGCGCACCGAGATCGCGCGCAAGAAAGGCGCTGACCTGTTCGTCTCCATTCATGCCGACGCGGCGCCGCGTTCCTCGGCGTTCGGCGCTTCGGTCTATGCCTTGTCCGAACGGGGTGCTACATCCGAAACCGCGCGCTGGCTGGCCGACGCCGAGAACCAGTCCGACCTGATCGGTGGCGCCGGCAACGTCAGCCTTGATGACAAGGACAAGATGCTTGCTGGTGTGTTGCTGGACCTGTCGATGACCGCGTCACTGTCCTCCAGCCTCAATGTCGGGCAGAAGGTGCTATCGAACATGGGCGGCATCACCCCGCTGCACAAGCGCCGCGTCGAACAGGCGGGCTTCATGGTGCTGAAATCGCCGGATATTCCCTCAATTCTGGTGGAAACTGGCTTCATCTCCAACCCCAACGAGGCGAGAAAGCTGCACACTGCCAGCCATCAGCAGGCGCTGGCGCGTTCGATCACATCCGGGGTCAAGCAGTTCTTCCACGAAAACCCACCACCCGGCACCTACGTCGCCTGGTTGCGCGACGAGGGCAAGATCGCCGCTGGCCCGCGTGAGCATGTGGTGGCACGTGGCGAGAGCCTGGCGTTGATCGCCCAGCGTTACCAGATCAGCCTGGCGTCCCTGCGTAGTGCCAACAAGCTCAATGGTGACGTGATCAAGGTCGGCCAGACATTGCAGATACCCGCCACAGCGCTGGCAGCCCAGTAGTGAGTGTCATGTCCCGTATTCATTTGCTCAGCCCGCGCCTGGCCAACCAGATCGCTGCGGGCGAGGTGGTCGAGCGTCCGGCGTCGGTCGCCAAGGAATTGCTGGAAAACAGCCTGGATTCCGGTGCGCGACGCATCGATGTCGAAGTCGAACAAGGTGGCGTCAAGCTGCTCAAGGTGCGCGACGACGGTGGCGGCATTGCCCCGGACGACCTGCCGCTGGCCTTGGCGCGCCACGCCACCAGCAAGATCCGTGAGTTGGAAGACCTCGAAGCCGTGCTCAGCATGGGCTTTCGTGGTGAGGCGTTGGCGTCGATCAGTTCGGTGTCGCGCCTGACCCTGACTTCGCGTACCGCTGATGCCGAGCAGGCCTGGCAGGTGGAAACCGAAGGCCGTGACATGGAGCCGCGGGTGCAGCCTGCCGCGCATCCAGTCGGCACCTCGGTGGAAGTGCGTGACCTGTTCTTCAATACCCCGGCGCGGCGCAAGTTCCTGCGTGCCGAGAAGACCGAGTTCGACCATCTGCAGGAAGTGATCAAGCGTCTGGCGCTGGCCCGCTTCGATGTCGGCTTCCACTTGCGTCACAACGGCAAGACCGTGTTTGCTCTGCACGAGGCGGGCGACGAGATCAGTCGTGCGCGCCGCGTCGCTTCAGTCTGTGGGCCGGCTTTTCTCGAGCAGGCGTTGCCAATCGAGATCGAGCGCAGCGGTCTGCGTTTGTGGGGGTGGGTCGGATTGCCGACCTTCTCCCGTAGTCAGGCGGATCTGCAGTATTTCTACGTCAACGGCCGCATGGTGCGCGACAAGCTGGTTGCGCATGCGGTGCGCCAGGCGTATCGCGACGTACTGTTCAATGGCAGGCACCCGACTTTCGTGCTGTTTCTGGAAATCGATCCGTCGACGGTGGACGTCAACGTTCACCCGACCAAGCATGAAGTGCGTTTCCGCGATAGTCGCATGGTTCATGACTTCCTTTACGGCACATTGCATCGTGCCCTGGCCGATGTGCGCCCGGAGGATCAGGTGGCGGCCCCGGCGGCCATATCGCCCGTGGTGCGCCCGACCGGCCTGGCCGCCGGGGAGTTCGGCCCGCAAGGCGAGATGGGCCTGGCCGCCAGCATTCTTGAAACCTCGCCGGCCACTGCACAGCCGGCCTGGCGCGGCAGTGGTGCTGGTTACCAGCAGCCTGCCGGTAACCCCGGCGTATCCGCTGGTGAAGCCCAGGCTGCATATCGCGAGTATTTTTCGCCACTGCCGGTTGCCCAGGTTCAGCCCATGCCGCAGGAGCAGGGCGACATTCCACCACTCGGTTATGCCGTGGCGCAGCTCAAAGGCGTTTACATCCTTGCCGAAAACGCTCAGGGCCTGGTGGTGGTGGATATGCACGCTGCCCACGAGCGCATCACCTACGAACGCCTGAAACATGCCATGGCCAGCGAAGGTTTGCGTGGCCAGCCGTTGCTGGTGCCCGAGTCCATCGCCCTCAGCCAGCGCGAGGCCGATTGCGCCGAGGAGCATGGCGAATGGTTCCAGCGTCTGGGCTTCGAGCTGCAGCGTCTCGGTGAAGAAACCTTGGCGATTCGCCAGATTCCGGCCCTGCTCAAGCAGGCCGAGGCCACCCAGTTGGTGCGTGATGTGCTGGCTGATCTACTGGAGTACGGCACCAGCGACCGCATCCAGGCGCATCTCAACGAACTGCTGGCGACCATGGCCTGTCATGGCGCGGTGCGCGCCAACCGGCGCCTGACCCTTCCCGAGATGAATGGCTTGCTGCGTGATATGGAACAGACCGAGCGCAGCGGCCAGTGCAACCACGGGCGCCCGACCTGGACGCAACTCAGCATGGATCAGCTCGACAAGCTGTTCATGCGCGGTCAGTAATTGAATAAAGCCCTGAGTCAGGGGCGCCCGTTTTCGTGTTTCGAGTCATATCGATGTCTTCGCTTCCTCCTGCAATCTTCCTGATGGGGCCGACCGCTGCCGGCAAGACCGACCTGGCCCTGGAGCTCGCTCGCGTGCTGCCGTGCGACCTGATCAGCGTCGACTCGGCGCTGGTCTATCGCGGCATGGACATCGGCACGGCCAAGCCGGAGCGCGACGTTCTGGACGCGTTTCCCCATGCATTGATCGACATTCGTGACCCGGCCGAGAGCTATTCGGCGGCGGAATTTCGCACCGATGCGCTGGCAGCGATGGCTGAGAGTGCGGCGCGCGGGCGTATCCCGCTGTTGGTCGGTGGCACCATGCTCTACTACAAGGCCTTGCTGGAAGGGCTGGCCGATATGCCCAGTGCTGACCCGGCGGTCCGCGCCGAGCTGGAGGCGCGTGCGGCGGCCGAAGGCTGGGAGGTGCTGCATCGGGAGCTGGCAGTGGTCGATCCGCAGTCCGCTGCGCGTATCCATCCCAATGATCCGCAGCGTCTGACTCGGGCGCTAGAGGTCTATCGCCTGAGCGGCATGAGCATGACCGAACATCGCCTGCGCCAGGCTGCAGGAAATCCCGATGCGGGCACATCAGGCGCCGGGCAATTACCCTATACTGTTGCTCAGCTTGCTATCGCACCAGCGCAGCGTCAGGTTTTGCATGACCGCATCGCTCAACGATTTCGGGTGATGTTGGAACAGGGTTTCGTGGAAGAGGTCCAAGCCCTGCGTAGACGAAGTGACTTGCACGCGGGATTGCCGTCTATACGGGCGGTGGGTTATCGCCAGGTATGGGAATACCTCGACGGCGACCTGTCCCGGGACGAAATGGTCGAGCGGGGCATCATCGCCACTCGGCAATTGGCCAAGCGTCAGTTCACCTGGTTACGCGGTTGGGAGAACCTGCATTGGCTCGATAGCCTGGCCTGCGACAATCTGTCTCGCGTCTTGAAATACCTGGGAAGCGTCTCCATATTGAAATGAGACCTTGCCGCTGGTCGTCTATCCTTGGGGGTGGGACGGCCTGAAGCCATTGTTTACCTACTAAAATTATTGAAATTGATCCTCGAAAGGAGTGCGGCACATGTCAAAAGGGCATTCGCTACAAGACCCTTACCTGAATACCCTGCGTAAGGAACGCGTCCCTGTTTCCATCTATCTGGTCAACGGCATCAAGCTGCAGGGCCAGATCGAGTCCTTCGACCAGTTCGTCATCCTGCTGAAGAACACTGTCAGCCAGATGGTCTACAAGCATGCCATCTCCACCGTCGTGCCAAGCCGTCCGGTACGCCTGCCAAGCGCTGGCGACTCCGAGCAGGGCGATAGCGAGCCGGGTAACGCCTGATAGGGGGCTGCATTGTTCTTCGAGCGTCATGAGGGCGGTGAGCGGGCCATCCTGGTTCATCTGGAAGGCCAAGACTCCGAGGCGAGCGAAGATCCCCAGGAGTTCCAAGAATTGGCCATGTCGGCGGGTGCTGACATGGTCGCTTTCTTTAGCGTGCCCAGCAGTCGCCTGACTGCCAAGTTTCTCATCGGCAGCGGCAAGGTCGAGGAGTTGCGCGACCAGGTCAAGGCTGTTGAGGCCGATCTGGTCATCTTCAATCACACCCTGACACCCAGCCAAGAGCGTAACCTTGAGCGCGCTTTCGAATGTCGTGTGCTTGATCGTACGGGGTTGATCCTCGATATCTTCGCGCAGCGTGCGCGCACCCACGAAGGCAAGTTGCAGGTCGAGCTGGCTCAGCTCGATCACATGAGCACGCGCCTGGTGCGTGGTTGGACCCACCTCGAGCGGCAGAAGGGCGGTATCGGTCTGCGTGGCCCAGGTGAAACCCAGCTGGAAACCGACCGCCGCTTGCTGCGCGTGCGCATTCGCCAGATCAAGCAGAAGCTCGAGAAGGTGCGCAGTCAGCGCGAGCAGGCGCGCCGTGGGCGCAGGCGCGCGGACATTCCTTCGGTTTCTCTGGTGGGTTACACCAACGCTGGCAAGTCCACGCTGTTCAATGCCCTGACGACCTCCGAGGTTTATGCGGCTGATCAGTTGTTCGCCACGCTCGACCCGACCTTGCGGCGTCTCGAACTCGACGACCTGGGGCCGATCGTGCTGGCCGATACCGTGGGTTTCATTCGTCACCTGCCGCACAAACTGGTCGAAGCCTTCCGTGCTACGTTGGAAGAGTCGAGCAACTCCGATCTGCTACTGCACGTTATCGATGCCCATGAGCCCGAGCGTATGGCGCAGATCGAGCAGGTACAGAACGTGCTCAAGGAGATCGGCGCACACGAATTGCCGATGCTCGAGGTATACAACAAGCTGGATTTGTTGGATGGTGTCGAGCCGCAGATCCAGCGCGATGCTGATGGCAAACCGCTACGCGTCTGGTTGTCGGCCCGCGAGGGACGTGGCCTGGAACTGTTGCGTCAAGCAGTGGCGGAGCTGCTGGGTGAAGATTTGTTCGTCGCTACGCTGCAATTGCCGCAACGCTTGGGGCGACTGCGTGCGCAGTTCTTCGCGCTGGGGGCAGTGCAGAGCGAGGAGCATGACGAGTTGGGGCATAGCTTGCTGGCGGTACGTTTGCCGCGAGTCGAGCTCAATCGCCTGGTGAGTCGCGAAGGTTTGGAGCCTCAGACCTTCATCGAGCAACATACTTTGCAATAAAGCCTGGGACAGTGGCTTTGCTGTCACCATAGGGCTTTGGGTAGCATTGGCCGGCGCGCCGTGGGCGCGCCTTCGCTTTATCAGTACGGAGAACGCTATGGCTTGGAATGAGCCGGGTGGCAACTCGAACAATCAAGACCCTTGGGGCGGCCGCAAAGGCGGTGGTCGGCAGGGGCCGCCGGATCTCGACGAAGCGTTCCGCAAGCTGCAAGAAAGCCTCAATGGGCTGTTTGGCGGTGGCAAGAAACGTGGTGACGACGAATCTGGTCGCAGTGGCGGCGGCGGTGGCTTCGGCCTGCTGTTCGTCGGCCTTGGCCTGTTGGCGGTGGTATGGCTGTACAGCGCGATCTATGTGGTGGATGAGCAGGAGCAGGCTGTGGTGCTGCGTTTCGGCAAGTACCACGAGACCGTTGGTCCTGGCCTGAATATCTATTTCCCGCCAATCGACCGCAAGTTCCAGGAAAACGTCACGCGTGAGCGCGCCTACAGTAAGCAGGGCGCCATGCTGACCGAAGACGAGAACATCATCGAAGTACCGCTGACCGTGCAGTACCGGGTGAGCAACCTGCAGGACTTCGTGCTCAACGTCGACCAGCCGGAAGTCAGTCTGCAGCACGCCACCGACAGTGCCGTGCGCCATGTGGTGGGTTCCACCGAGATGGACCAGGTACTGACCGAAGGCCGTGAACTGATGGCCAGTGAGGTACGTGAGCGCCTGCAGCGTTTCCTCGACAACTACCGGACCGGTATCACCATCACTCAGGTGAACATCCAGAGTGCTGCGGCGCCGCGTGAAGTTCAGGAAGCCTTCGATGACGTGATCCGTGCCCGTGAAGACGAGCAGCGTGAGAAGAACCAGGCCGAGTCCTACGCCAACGGTGTCATTCCGGAAGCGCGTGGTCAGGCTCAGCGTCTGCTGGAAGAGGCCAACGGTTACCGTGATGAAATCATCGCCCGCGCTCAAGGTGAGGCGGATCGTTTCACCAAATTGGTCACCGAGTACCGCAAGGCGCCTGAGATCACTCGTGAGCGTCTGTACATCGACACCATGCAGGAAGTGATGAGCAACACCAGCAAGGTTCTGGTCACCGGTGACAAGGGGCAGAACAACCTGCTCTATCTGCCGCTGGACAAGATGATCGATAGCCGTGGTGGCGCTTCTTCCTCCAGCTCCAGCAACAGCAGCAATACGACAACGCGTGATCCGGCTGTGCCGCTGAGCGGCGATCTGTCGCAGCGTAATCTGCGTACCCGGGAGGGCCGTTGATGAACAACAAGTCCCTGATCGGCCTGATCGTGGCCGTGGTTGTGGCCCTGGTGGCATGGAACAGCTTCTATATCGTGGCTCAGACCGAGCGTGCGGTATTGCTGCAGTTCGGTCGCGTGGTTCAGCCTGATGTGCAGCCTGGTCTGCATGTGAAGATTCCTTACGTCAACCAGGTGCGCATCTTCGATGGTCGTCTGCTGACGCTGGATTCAACTTCCTCGCGCTTCCTGACCCTGGAGAAGAAAGCGCTGATGGTCGATGCCTACGCCAAATGGCGCGTGAAGGATGCCGAGCGTTTCTATCAGGCGACGTCTGGTATGAAACAAGTGGCAGACGAGCGTCTGGCGCGTCGTCTGGAGGCATCGCTGCGTGACCAGTTCGGTAAGCGCACCCTGCACGAATCGGTATCTGGCGAGCGTGATGCGCTGATGGCCGATGTGACCGCGACCCTCAATCGCGCTGCCGAGCGTGAGCTGGGTATCGAAGTGGTCGACGTGCGAGTCAAGGCTATCGACCTGCCACGCGAAGTGAACCGCAGCGTGTTCGAGCGTATGAGCACCGAGCGTGAGCGTGAGGCTCGCGAGCATCGCGCCAAGGGTCGCGAGCTGGCCGAAGGTATTCGCGCCGACGCCGATCGTCAGCGTCGCGTACTGCTGGCTGAAGCCTATCGTGAAGCTGAAGAGCTGCGCGGTGACGGTGATGCTCAGGCTGCTTCCATTTATGCCCGCGCCTACGGTCAGGATCAGGAGTTCTACTCCTTCTACCGTAGTCTGCAGGCTTACCGCGAAAGCTTCGCTGACAAGCGTGATGTGCTGGTGCTGGACCCAGGCAGCGATTTCTTCCGCTACCTGGAAAAATCCAGGCCTTGATTGGCAGCCCTGGCGGCGCGATGCGTCGCCAGGGTGACCGCAAGGTAAAACGTGGTATCATGCGGCAGCCGGGAAAATCCCGGCTTTTTTGCGTCTGTGGGAATCATGTGGCAGGAACTCGGCATCGCACTGTGTCTGGTATTGGTGCTGGAAGGCATCCTGCCCTTCCTCTATCCGCGCCATTGGCGCGGAGCGGTCATGCAGGCAGCTCGTCTGCCCGACCGTCGACTGCGCCTTATGGGGCTGGCCAGCATGCTGCTGGGTACTGCCCTTCTATATCTGCTTCACTGAAGGCTTGTGCCGCCCGGATCGAGAGGGGAATGGCGAAATGGCAACGGTAGACCGCTGGCTGCTGCCAGATGGCATCGAAGAAGTACTGCCGCCGGAAGCGGCACGCATCGAGGCGGCACGCCGTCAGGTGCTGGACCTGTTCCAACGTTGGGGTTACGAGTTCGTCGTCACCCCCCATATCGAGTACCTGGAATCCCTGCTGACTGGCGCCGGCCAGGATCTTGACCTGCGCACCTTCAAGGTCACCGATCCGCTGTCCGGTCGGCAGATGGGCTTTCGTGCCGACATCACCCCGCAGGTGGCGCGTATCGATGCCCACACCTTGCGCCGTGAGGGGCCGAGCCGTCTTTGCTATGCCGGCAGCGTGCTGCATGCGCAGCCGCGTGCCTTGACCACGTCGCGTAGCCCGATTCAGTTGGGCGCCGAGCTCTATGGCGACGCCAGCCCGGCCAGCGATATCGAAGTGATCAGCCTGCTGGTGGAGACCCTCGAGCTGGCTGCGGTGCCGGACGTGCACATGGATCTCGGTCATGTCGGCATCTATCGTGGTCTGGCGCATGCCGCTGGGCTGTCCGGCGAAGCTGAGCAGCAGTTGTTCGATGCGCTGCAGCGCAAGGCGATGGATGAAATCGAAAGCCTGACCGCGGCATTGCCGGCTGGGCTGGGCAGCATGCTGCGCTCGCTTGCCGAACTATGCGGTGGCCGCGAGGTGCTGGATCTGGCCCAGGCCGTGTTGGTCGAGGCGCCGGATGCGGTGCACGCTGCGCTCGATGAGCTGGTGGCCATCGCTGATGCACTGGAGCTGCGCTATCCGGAGCTGCCGCTGTATTTCGACCTGGGCGAGTTGCGCGGCTACAACTACCACACCGGTGTGGTGTTCGCGGCGTTCGTACCGGGCGAGGGCGGAGCCATCGCTCAGGGTGGTCGTTACGACGATACCGGCGCGGTATTCGGTCGTGCACGCCCGGCTACTGGCTTCTCTACCGACCTGAAGACCCTGGTCACCCTGGGTGACATGCGTGTGGATGAGACGGTCAGCGGCGTCTGGGCGCCGGACAATCATGATCTCTATCTGTGGCAGGCCGTTCGTCGTCTGCGTGGTGAGGGCGAGCGCGTGGTACAGGCGCTGCCCGGGCAGAGCGAGACCGATGCGCGCGAGGCGGGCTGTGATCGCCTGCTGGCGCTACGTGATGGACGTTGGCAGGTGGCGCCCCTGGCGTCCTGAATTCATTTTCGCCGGCCCGCGGCCGGCATCGAAGCTTGCGCGAAGAGGACAAGTTTATGGGTAAGAATGTCGTCGTCCTGGGCACCCAATGGGGTGATGAGGGCAAGGGCAAGATCGTCGACCTGCTCACCGAGCAGGCCGCTGCAGTCGTGCGTTATCAGGGTGGTCACAACGCGGGCCACACCCTGGTGATCAACGGTGAGAAGACCGTCCTGCACCTGATTCCGTCCGGCATCCTGCGTGAAGGCGTCGAGTGTCTGATCGGCAACGGTGTGGTCGTCGCGCCCGACGCCCTGATGCGCGAAATCACCAAGCTGGAAGAGAAGGGTGTGCCGGTGCGTGAGCGCCTGCGTATCAGCCCGGCCTGCCCGCTGATCCTGTCCTATCACGTGGCGCTGGATCAGGCGCGCGAGAAGGCCCGTGGTGACGCCAAGATCGGTACCACGGGTCGCGGCATCGGCCCGGCCTACGAAGACAAGGTCGCGCGCCGCGGTCTGCGTGTCGGTGATCTGTTCCACCGCGAGCGTTTCGCCGCCAAGCTGGGCGAGCTGCTGGACTACCACAACTTCCAGCTGGTCAACTTCTACAAAGAGCCGGCCATCGACTTCCAGAAGACCCTGGATGAGTGCATGGAATACGCCGAGCTGCTCAAGCCGATGATGGCTGATGTCACTGCCGTGCTGCATGACCTGCGTCGTGACGGCAAGGACATCATGTTCGAAGGCGCCCAGGGCTCCCTGCTGGACATTGACCACGGTACTTACCCCTACGTCACCAGCTCCAACACCACTGCTGGTGGCATTGCTACCGGTTCCGGTTTCGGCCCGCTGTACCTGGATTACATCCTCGGCATCACCAAGGCCTACACCACTCGTGTTGGTTCCGGTCCGTTCCCGACCGAACTGTTCGATGACGTCGGTGCCTTCCTGGCCAAGCGTGGTCATGAGTTCGGTGCCACCACTGGCCGCGCCCGCCGTTGCGGCTGGTTCGATGCGGTGATCCTGCGTCGCGCCATCGAGATCAACAGTATCTCCGGCCTGTGCCTGACCAAGCTGGACGTGCTCGACGGCCTGGAAACCATCCGCATCTGCACCGGTTACAAGGATGCCAATGGCCAGGTGCTGGTCGATGCGCCGACCGACGCCGACAGCTACATCGGCCTGCAGCCGGTCTACGAGGAAATGCCGGGCTGGAGCGAATCCACCCTGGGCGCCAAGAGCCTGGAAGAGCTGCCGGCTGCGGCCCGCGCCTACATCAAGCGTGTGGAAGAGCTGGTCGGTGCGCCGATCGACATCATCTCCACCGGCCCGGACCGCAACGAGACCATCGTGCTGCGTCATCCGTTTGCCTGATCGAGAGCTTCTCGAGTCGCACAGGAGCCGCCTTCGGGCGGCTTTTTTGTGCTCGCCCTTACGGGCTCTGGCTGGGGTGCTGGGCATGCGCTTTGCTTGTATTCAATAAATCCCGGAAGTCGCCGTTATAGCTGTTACGGTCGTTGAGGAGTGTCCCCAGTGTTCGCCATCGTTTCCATGTTGCGTAGCCGTCTGCTGCGTCCGGTGTTCATCGCGCTTGGTCTGGCCATGTTGGTACAGGTCGGTTTGGCTGCCTGGCTGATGCGTGCGTCGGTCGAGGGCATGGTCGAGGATCTGGCGCAGCGCCTGGGCGGTCAGAGCCAGCGCCTTGGTGAAGAGCTGAACATGGCCGAGCGCGAGATGAGTCAGGGGCTGGCGGCGTTGTCGAGCAGTACCCGCACTCGCCTGGGCGAAGGGCTTTCCACCCAGTTGAAGAGCGAGCAAGCGCAACTGCGCGTGGTGCTCGAGGGTAATCTCAAGCAATCCGGTCAGGCGCTGGCGCAGTTGTTGGCGGGTGTTGCGCCGAAGTCCATCTGGGATCTGGACATTCCTGCGCTGACGGCGCTTACCCGAATCGCCCAGCAGGACCCAGCGGTGCTATTCGCCATCATCTATGACGCCGAAGGCAAGCGCCTGACGCGCAATTTCAATCGCAGTAATGCACAGGTACGCGAGCTGGTCGCTGCCGGGCAGGGTGACTCTCCGCTGGAGAAGCTGGTCGAAGCTGCGTCGCGTGATCCGCGCGTGTACGTGGTTGAGGCGCAAATCAGTCCGATGGGCGCTTCGATCGGCAAGGTGCAGATGGGCCTGTCGCTGGATCTGGTGGAGAAGGAGTTGACTGCGCTGGACGGCCGCTTTGCTGCTTTGGTCAGCGGTGCTGGTGAACTGGTCGATAGCAGTCTGGCTGGCGCTTCCGAGGAAGCGACCGGCGCGCTGCGTGAGCGCCTACAGTCGGCCGAGCGCTACACCCAGGAAATGGCGCGCAACGGTGGTGAGTCGGTGCGCGCGGCGGCGGATTCACTGCGTTGGAACATCGCCCTCGGCTTGTTGATCGTGGGGGCGTTGGCAATGGTAATGGTCGCCCTGGTGTTGGGCTGGCGAGTGCTGAGTCGCCTGCGTCTGCTCAGTGCCGCGCTCAATGACCTGGCGGCGGGCGAGGGGGACCTGACTCGCCGCGTGAGTATCGACAGTCAGGATGAAGTTGGCGAAATGGCCGATGCGGTCAATCGTTTCATCGCCAAGCTGCAGCCCATCGTGCGTGAGTCTGGCGAGGTGGCGTTGCGCACTGGCGAGCAGATCCGCAGCCTGACTCAGCGCGGTGTGGCGGCCGAGGCCGCTGCTGGTCGTCAGCGCGATGAGGTGGCGGGCAGCCTGCAGGCGTTGGAGCAAATGGCCGACGAGGCGCAGGCGGAAAGCCAGGCCATGCAGGATGCGCTGCAGCGCGTCGACACCATCCGCCAGGCTGCGCATGAAAATGCGGCTATCGCTCAGCGTCTGTCAGTGCTGATCGAAGGCTTGGTGGCGCGGGTGGCCGATGGCTCGGCAGTGATCGAGCGCCTGGCCAAGCAGAGCGAGCAGATCGAGGTGGTGCTGACGGTGATCCAATCAATTGCCGAGCAGACCAACCTGCTCGCGCTCAACGCGGCCATCGAGGCGGCGCGGGCTGGTGAGAGTGGGCGTGGTTTTGCGGTAGTGGCCGACGAGGTGCGGGCGCTGGCGAGCAAGACTCAGCAGTCCACTGGCGATATCCAGACCCATATCGCTGCGCTACAGCGGGGCGCGCAAGAGGCGGTTGCCGCCATCGCCCAGGCAGGCGCGCAAGGAAGTGAAGGGCTGCAGGTGCTGCGTGACAGTGCGCGCCTGCAGCAGTCGGTGCAGCAGTCGGTAGACGAAGTGCATGGTGCCATCAATGCAGCCACTCAGGCGGCGGCACATCAGGCGGACGGTGCGGGAGCGGTACGCGGGCGTGTCGAGACCATTCATGCCGAAGCGCAGCGTGCGGCCGAGGCGGTGACTGCGATTGCCGGCAATGCGCGGGCGTTGGATGAGTTGGCAGCGCAGCTCAAGGCCAGCCTGGGGCAATTCAAAGTGTAGGGTGCGCCGTGCGCACCTCGCTGTTCCATGGTCTGGGCGGGTGCGCGTAGCGCGCCCTGCGAGGTGGTCTGCTTTTTTGTGGGCAATAAAAAACCGAGTCATTCGACTCGGTTTTTTGAATTTTGGTGCCCAGGAGAAGACTCGAACTTCCACGACCGTTAAGTCACTGATACCTGAAACCAGCGCGTCTACCAATTCCGCCACCTGGGCACTGCAGCAATGTTCGTCGTTGCCGACACGGAGCGTTGCATCCGTTTATTTGCAAAGTGGGTTATCAAACCACTTCACGAATTTGGTGCCCAGGAGAAGACTCGAACTTCCACGACCGTTAAGTCACTGATACCTGAAACCAGCGCGTCTACCAATTCCGCCACCTGGGCACAGCAGCAATGTTCGTCGTTGCCGACACGGAGCGTTGCATCCGTTTATTTGCAAAGTGGGTTATCAAACCACTTCACGAATTTGGTGCCCAGGAGAAGACTCGAACTTCCACGACCGTTAAGTCACTGATACCTGAAACCAGCGCGTCTACCAATTCCGCCACCTGGGCACAGCAGCAATGTTCGTCGTTGCCGACACGGAGCGTTGCATCCGTTTATTTGCAAAGTGGGTTATCAAACCACTTCACGAATTTGGTGCCCAGGAGAAGACTCGAACTTCCACGACCGTTAAGTCACTGATACCTGAAACCAGCGCGTCTACCAATTCCGCCACCTGGGCACAGAAACCGATGAATCATCATCTGCTTCGTGTTACAACGTCTGCTCGACGCTGTGGGCGCGAACTATACGGGCGGGCATTTACCTTGTAAACCCCTGACCCCAAAAAAATTATTGTCACCGGAAAAGCTGCCCCGGATGCCTTTTTCGCGCTTCAATAGGCATATGGCATACACCTTTATACATAAGCACAGGTAATCCTCCTTACATGGCCGATTGGCAATCCCTCGATCCCGAGGCCGCCCGCGAGGCGGAAAAATACGACAACCCCATCCCCAGCCGTGAGCTGATCCTTTCGCACCTGGCCGAGCGCGGCGCGCCTGCCAGTCGTGAACAACTGGTCGAAGAGTTCGGTTTGCATACCGACGATCAGCTCGAAGCGCTGCGCCGCCGTCTGCGCGCCATGGAGCGTGACGGTCAACTCATCTATACCCGCCGCGGCACTTACGCCCCGGTGGACAAGCTCGACCTAATCTGCGGCCGCATCAGCGGCCACCGCGACGGCTTCGGCTTCCTCGTGCCGGATGACGGCAGCGACGACCTGTTCCTCAGCCCGGCGCAGATGCGCCTGGTGTTCGATCGCGATCGCGCGTTGGTGCGGGTCGCGGGTTTCGACCGGCGTGGCCGCCGTGAAGGCGGTATCGTCGAGGTGATCGAACGCGCTCATGAGAGCATCGTTGGCCGTTACTACGAAGAAAACGGCATCGGTTTCGTCGTCGCCGACAATCCCAAGATCCAGCAGGAAGTGCTGGTTACGCCGGGCCGTACCGCCGGTGCGCGCATCGGCCAGTTCGTCGAGATCAAGATTACGCATTGGCCTACCGCGCGCTTCCAGCCGCAGGGCGACATCGTCGAGGTGATCGGCAACTACATGGCGCCGGGCATGGAGATCGACGTCGCGCTGCGCAGCTACGACATCCCGCACGTCTGGCCCGAGGCAGTAGTCAAGGAAGCGCGCAAGCTCAAGCCTGAAGTGGAAGAGAAGGACAAGGAGAAACGCGTCGACCTGCGTCATCTGCCCTTCGTCACCATCGATGGCGAAGACGCGCGTGACTTCGACGATGCCGTGTACTGCGAGAAGAACAGCAGCCGCTGGAAGCTGTTCTCCGGTGGCTGGAAACTCTACGTGGCCATCGCCGACGTGTCGCACTACGTCAAGGTCGGTTCGGCGCTGGACGCCGAGGCGGTCGAGCGCGGCAACTCGGTGTACTTCCCCGAGCGCGTCGTGCCGATGCTGCCGGAGGAACTGTCCAACGGACTGTGCTCGCTCAATCCGCACGTTGATCGCCTGGCCATGGTTTGCGAAATGACCATGTCCAAAAGCGGTCAGATGGTCGACTACAAGTTTTACGAGGCGGTGATCCACTCCCATGCGCGCCTGACCTACAACAAGGTCAGCCTGATGCTGGAAGATCCCAAGAGCAGCGAGGGCAAGTCCCTGCGCAGCGAGTACAAGGAAGTCCTGCCGCACCTCAACCAGCTCTATGCGCTGTACCAGGTGCTGGTCGCTGCTCGTCACGAGCGTGGCGCCATCGATTTCGAAACGCAGGAGACGCGCATCGTCTTCGGTACTGATCGCAAGATCGACGAAATCCGCCCGACCCAGCGTAACGACGCGCACAAGCTGATCGAAGAGTGCATGTTGGCCGCCAACGTGGCCACTGCGCGCTTCATGCAGGATCACGAGATTCCGTCGCTGTACCGCGTGCATGATGGTCCGCCGCTGGAGCGTCTGGAAAAGCTCAAGGCCTTCCTCGGCGAACTGGGGCTTTCGCTGCAGCGCGGCAAGTCCAAGGACGGCCCGTCGCCCAAGGACTACCAGCGCCTGCTGGAAAGTATTCGCGAGCGCCCGGACTATCATCTGATTCAGACCGTGATGCTGCGCTCGCTGAGCCAGGCGGTATACAGCGCGCAGAACGAAGGGCACTTTGGCCTCAATTACGAGGCTTATACCCACTTCACCTCGCCGATCCGGCGCTATCCCGACCTGCTGGTGCACCGCGCCATTCGCAGCGTGGTTCGCTCCAAGCGCGAGACCAAGCACGTCGAGCGTGCGGGTGCGGCGATCATGCCCAAGGCGCGCATCTATCCGTACGATGAGGCGACCCTGGAGAAACTCGGCGAGCAGTGCTCGATGACCGAGCGCCGTGCCGATGAGGCGACGCGTGACGTGGTCAACTGGCTCAAGTGCGAGTTCATGCAGGATCGTGTCGGTGAGACCTTCGCCGGTGTGATCACTGCCGTGACCGGTTTCGGCATCTTTGTCGAGCTTCGAGATATCTACGTCGAAGGTCTGGTGCACGTGACCGCGCTGCCGGCCGACTACTACCACTTCGATCCGGTTCACCATCGCCTGTCCGGCGAGCGTAGCGGCCGTAGCTTCCGCCTTGGTGACAGTGTCGAGGTCAAGGTGATGCGCGTCGATCTGGACGAGCGCAAGATCGACTTCGAGCTGAGTCAGGACAAGGCCGGCAAGGGTGATGATGCGCGTCGCGGTGGCAAGCCGAATGGCATGGGCAACACCGACGTGCAGAAAAGCCGGGACGTGAAGAAAGCGTTGCTGGCTGGCGCCAAGGCTGGCAAGGGTGCGAGTGGCAAAGGTACTGCCAGCAAGTCGGCAAGCAAGCCGGCCGGTAGTTCGCGCAAAGGCTCCGGGCGTGGCGACAGTGCTCCGCCGCCTGCCGGCAAGCCGCGCAAGCGTAAGGCCAAGTCATGAGTGATCTGGAAAAGATCTACGGCGTACATGCCGTAGAAGCCTTGCTGCGTCATCACCCCAAGCGGGTGAAGCAGGTCTGGCTGGCCGATGGTCGTAGTGATCCTCGAGTGCAACCCTTGCTGGAGCTGGCTGCGCAGTCTCGCGTAAAAGTCGGGCAGTGCGAGCGCCGTGAGATGGATGCCTGGGTCGAGGGCGTGCATCAGGGTGTGGTTGCCGACGTCAGCCCCAGCCAGGTCTGGGGCGAGGCGATGCTCGAGGAATTGCTCGATCGCTGCGAAGGCCCGCCTTTGCTGTTGGTGCTCGATGGCGTGACCGATCCGCACAACCTGGGGGCCTGCCTGCGTACGGCGGATGCCGCCGGCGCGTTGGCGGTGATCGTGCCCAAGGACAAATCGGCAACCCTCAACGCCACGGTGCGCAAGGTTGCCTGTGGCGCTGCCGAGGTGATTCCGTTGGTGGCGGTGACCAACCTGGCGCGCAGTCTGGAGAAGTTGCAGCAGCGCGGCCTGTGGGTGGTCGGTACGGCCGGCGAGGCCGAGCTGGAGGTCTATCAGCAGGACATGACCGGGCCAACGGTGCTGATCATGGGCGCCGAGGGCAAGGGCATGCGCCGTTTGACCCGCGAGCACTGCGATTATCTGGTCAAACTGCCCATGGCCGGCAGTGTCAGCAGCCTCAACGTCTCGGTTGCCACTGGGGTCTGCCTGTTCGAGGCAGTGCGCCAGCGTCAGGCCAAGCGCAAGGGCTGACTGCTCAAATAATCGCCAATTCGTCTTGCGTGCGGCAGGGGGCTTCTCTAGAATGGCGCCCCTTGCCGTGACGGCAGGCCTTTTCGCGCCTACCGCCCGGCAAGCTCATCACGAGAAAACCCACTCCTTGCCTGACCACCTTAGTTGGCAGGCTACAACCCGTAAGGAGCATTTATGCGTCATTACGAAATCATCTTTCTGGTTCACCCGGACCAGAGCGAGCAAGTCGGCGGCATGGTCGAGCGTTACACCAAGCTGATCGAAGAAGACGGTGGCAAGATTCACCGCCTGGAAGATTGGGGCCGTCGTCAGCTGGCTTACGCCATCAACAACGTCCACAAAGCCCACTACGTGATGCTCAACGTAGAGTGCACCGGCAAGGCCCTGGCCGAGCTGGAAGACAACTTCCGCTACAACGACGCCGTGATCCGTAACCTGGTCATCCGTCGCGACGAGGCCGTCACTGGCCAGTCCGAGATGCTGAAGGCCGAAGAAAACCGCAGTGAGCGCCGCGAGCGTCGTGAACGTCCTGAAAACGCCGAGTCCAACGACGGCGATGACAGCGACAGCAACGACAGCGACAACGCTGACGAGTAATCCACGGATCTATTGAGGAGCCAATCACATGGCACGTTTCTTCCGTCGTCGTAAATTCTGCCGCTTCACCGCTGAAGACGTGAAAGAGATCGATTTCAAAGATCTCAACACCCTGAAAGCCTACATCTCGGAAACCGGCAAAATCGTTCCTAGCCGTATCACCGGTACCAAGGCTCGTTATCAGCGTCAGCTGGCCACCGCTATCAAGCGCGCCCGCTTCCTGGCCCTGCTGCCCTACACCGACAGCCACGGCCGCTGAGACCGGACAGTCGACAAGAGTTAAGGAATAGATCGCATGCGCGCCCTGGCTGAATACATCATGCGCGGCCGTATGCAGGCCACCCTCGTGGTGGTGGGATCGGCAGCGATGCCGCTGTTGTTCTGGTTGAGTGCAGCCGCTGGCAGCCTGGTGCTGCTGCGGCGTGGAGCCAGTGATGCCATCGGCATCCTGGCCTGGGCCCTGCTACCGGCGATCGCCTGGTGGTATTTCGGCGAACCGCGCACCTTGCTGGTGCTGGTCGGCGCGCTGGGGTTGGCGTTGTTGTTGCGCGCCAACTGGACCTGGAACCGCATACTGCTGAGCAGTGTGGCACTGGGCCTGGTGTATGGATTTGTCCTTGGGGCAGTGTTCCGCGAACCCATCGCGGCCATGGCCGGTGAGCTGCAGAAGCTACTGCCGACCATGTTCGATGGGCCTCACCAGCAATTGTCGGTGAGTGAACGCGAGCGTCTCGAGGCTTTGATCGCACCAGTGCTGACCGGATTGCTGGCGGCCTTGCTGCAGATTCTGAGCTTGCTGAGCCTGATCCTTGGGCGTTACTGGCAGGCCGTGTTGTACAACCCTGGCGGTTTTGGTCGCGAGTTCCGCGCCCTGAGACTGCCGCTGCCGCAGGCGCTGTTGCTGCTGGCGGGCATGATCCTAGGTCCCAATCTGGGGCCGCAGTTGGCCATGCTCACGCCGCTGTGCAGTGTGCCACTGCTGTTCGCCGGGATCGCCCTGGTGCATGGCTTGGTAGAAAAGGGTGGGCTCGCTCGCTTCTGGCTGGTGGGCATGTACATCACGCTCCTGCTGTTCATGCAGCTGATCTATCCGTTACTGGTGGTCTTGGCCATCGTCGACAGTCTGTTTGATTTTCGCGGTCGCCTGGCGCGCAAGAATGGCCCGGGCTCTGCGAACGGTGAAGGTTAAAAGTTAAGAGGTAAGACCCAAATGGAAGTCATCCTGCTGGAAAAAATCGCCAATCTGGGCAACCTGGGCGACAAAGTGAACGTTAAAGCCGGTTACGGCCGTAACTTCCTGCTGCCGCAAGGCAAAGCCACCGCTGCCACCGAAGCCAACGTTGCTGCTTTCGAAGCACGTCGCGCCGAGCTGGAAAAAGCTGCTGCCGAGAAGAAAGCTTCTGCTGAAACTCGCGCTGCTCAGCTGGCTGAGCTGGAAGTGACCATCACCGCCACCGCTGGCGATGAAGGCAAGCTGTTCGGTTCCATCGGCACCCACGACATCGCTGACGCCCTGACCGCCTCCGGCGTTGAAGTGGCCAAGGCTGAAGTTCGTCTGCCGAACGGCACCATTCGCCAGGTTGGCGAATACGACGTAGCTGTGCACCTGCACACCGACGTCGAAGCCACCGTCAAGGTGGTTGTGGTCGCTGCTTAATCAAGTAGCCGCCAAGCGGGCTTGCGCTGTAGCGTAGGTCTGCTGACAATCGGGCACGGTATCGCTCTGCGATCCGTGCCCTTTGTTTTTCTATCGCAGCATTTTCTTCCCGAGCCTATGAACGACATCAGCATTCCCGAGCAATACGACCTGCAGACTGCCGCCCTGAAAGTGCCCCCGCACTCCATCGAGGCGGAACAGTCGGTGCTCGGCGGCCTGATGCTCGACAACAATGCCTGGGAGCGGGTGCTCGACGGTGTGTCGGATGTCGATTTCTATCGCCATGACCACCGGTTGATCTTCCGCGCCATCTTCAAGCTGGCCGAGCGTAACGAGCCCTTCGACGTGGTGACCCTGTCCGAGCAGTTGGACAAGGAAGGGCAGCTGTCGCAGGTCGGCGGCCTGGCCTATCTCGCCGAGCTGGCGAAGAACACGCCGTCAGTGGCGAACATCAAGGCCTATGCGCAGATCATTCGTGAGCGCGCCACGTTGCGCAAACTGATCAGCATCAGCAACGACATCGCCGACAGCGCCTATGCCCCAGAGGGCCGCACGGGCGAGGAGATTCTCGACGAGGCGGAGCGGCTGATCTTCCAGATTGCCGAAGACCGTCCCAAGACCGGCGGCCCGGTGGGGATCAACGACATTCTGGTCAAGGCCATCGACCGTATCGACACGTTGTTCAACAACGGCGATGCGATCACCGGTCTGTCGACCGGTTTCGACGATCTGGACGGCCTCACCAGCGGCCTGCAGCCTGCCGACATGATCATCGTCGCCGGCCGTCCGTCGATGGGTAAGACCACCTTCGCCATGAACCTGGTGGAAAACGCTTTGATGCGTAGCGACAAGGCGATTCTGGTCTACTCGCTGGAGATGCCGTCGGAGTCCATCGTCATTCGTATGCTCGCCTCGCTGGGGCGCATCGACCAGACCAAGGTGCGTGCGGGTCAGCTCGACGATGATGACTGGCCGCGCCTGACCAGTGCGGTCAACCTGCTCAACGACCGCAAGCTGTTCATCGACGATACCGCCGGTATTTCCCCGAGCGAGATGCGCGCACGCACGCGGCGTCTGGCACGCGAGCACGGTGAGATCGGCCTGATCATGGTCGACTACCTGCAGTTGATGCAGATTCCTGGCTCCAGCGGCGATAGTCGGGTCAACGAGATTTCCGAGATCTCTCGCTCGCTCAAGGGTCTGGCCAAGGAATTCAACTGCCCAGTCATTGCCCTGTCGCAGCTCAACCGCGGCCTGGAGCAGCGCCCCAACAAGCGCCCGATCAACTCCGACCTGCGCGAATCCGGTGCGATCGAGCAGGACGCCGACATCATCCTGTTCGTCTACCGCGACGAGGTGTACCACCCGGAGACCGAGTACAAGGGCGTGGCCGAGATCATCATCGGCAAGCAGCGTAACGGCCCACTGGGTACGGCACGCCTGGCCTTCCTCGGCAAATATTCGCGCTTCGAGAACCTGGCGCCGGGTAGCTACCAGTTCGAGGACGAATAGGTCGTTGCCGCGCTCGCTACGGTTTCCAGCGCAACGCGGCAGCGGCACAGATCAATGAAAACGGGCGCCCAGCGGTTAAGATGGGCGCCCGTTTTTCGTTCAGGCCTTCCGTCATGCGTCCGCTTGCCGCCATCGTCGACCTCTCTGCCATCGCTCATAACTACGCCGTGGCCAAGCGCTGCGCACCCGGGCGTCAGGCCTTCGCCGTGGTCAAGGCCAATGCCTATGGGCATGGCGTGCGTGAGGTGGTCACGGCGTTGCACGAGATTGCCGATGGCTTTGCCGTGGCCTGTCTGGAGGAGGCGGCCGAGGTGCGCGCCATGCACGGTGAGGCGCGTATCCTGCTGCTGGAGGGCTGCTTCGAGGCGAGTGAATATGCCATCGCTGCGCAGCTGGGGCTGGATCTGGTGCTACAGAGCGCGGCGCAGGCCGAGGCGCTGATCGCCAGTGATTTGGTGCGTCCTCTCAACGTCTGGCTCAAGCTCGACTCTGGCATGCACCGCCTCGGTTTCGATGCCGCCAGCCTGCGTGAGTGGCATGCGCGGCTCGAAGACGCCGAGCAGGTTGCCGAGCTCAACCTGCTCAGCCATTTCGCCTGTGCCGACGAGCGCGGCCATCCGCTGACCGAGCTGCAGGTCGAGCGTTTTCTCGATCTGCTGGATCTGGATTTCAATCATCGTTCGTTGGCCAACTCGGCGGCCGTGCTGACCATTCCGGCGGCGCATATGGATTGGCTGCGCCCCGGCATCATGCTCTACGGCGCTACGCCGTTCGCCGAGCTGAGTGCGCGCGAACTGGGGCTGAAACCGGCCATGACCCTGGCTGCGCGGGTGATCGCCGTGCGTGAGGTGGCAGTCGGTGAAAGCGTTGGTTATGGCGCGACCTGGGTGGCCGAGCGGCCCTCGCGTATTGCCACGGTCAGCTGCGGTTATGCCGATGGTTATCCACGCCATGCGCCCAGTGGTACACCGGTGTTGATCGAGGGGCAGCGTGCCAAGCTGGCGGGCAGGGTGTCGATGGACATGCTGGCGGTGGATATCACGGATCTGCCGGAAGCCGATGTCGATTCACCGGTGGAGCTGTGGGGCAGCCAGTTGCCGGTGGATGAAGTGGCCACGGCGTGCGGCACTATCGGCTACGAGTTGCTGAGCAAGGTCACTGCGCGGGTGCCACGGCGCTATATCGGCTGATCAGGCCAGCCCGCTCGGGACTTTCAGTACATCCAACTCCAGGCAGGCCTGTTCGCTGAGCTCGCCATCGTCGCCATGCACGCGCGAACCGGAGCGGCCCAGTTCCTTCACCCGGTAAAGGGCCATGTCTGCCGCCTTGTACAGTCCAGTGAAGTTCTTCGCATGGCGCGGATAGAGCGCTACGCCGATGCTGATGGTTACGCGCAGGCGCTCGGCGCCGTAGTGCACGGGCTCGGATAGCTCGGCCAGCAAGCGCTCAGCGATTTCCCGGGCCTGGCTTTCGGCATCGCTACCGCAGATCAGTGCGGCGAATTCATCGCCGCCCAGGCGCGCAACCGCATCACCGGCGCGAACGTGCTCACGCAGGCGCATGGCGACTACCTGCAGCATCAGGTCGCCAGCGGCGTGACCGAAGCGGTCATTGATCGGTTTGAAATGGTCTAGATCGATCAACAGCAATGCCACGCTTTCATTGTGCCGTTCTGCATGAGCCAGGGCCGACTCGCAGCGCTCGACCAGGTAGCGCCGGTTGGGCAGTTCGGTCAGCGAGTCATGGAAGGCGGCGTGCTGCAGTTCACGCTCGCGTTCACGTAGTTGCTCGTTGGTTGCGGCCAGCTCGGCGGTGCGTGCGGTCACTGCTGCTTGCAGTTCATCGGCACTGGCCTGCAGTTGCGCCAAACGTGCGGTTTTCTCGCGATCTGCCTGTTGCAAGGCAACGGCGCGCTCCTGCTTGAGGATCTGGATGCGATAGGCCAGGGCGAAGGAGAACAGGATGGATTCGGCAGCCACTGCCAGGGGGAACACGTAGGCATTCCACTCGGCCGGCTGCAGCACGCCGGTGGTACGCAGCAGCAGAATGGCGACACTGCCCAGGACCAACCCGTAGCCGTACAGATACAGCTGCGCTGGGAAGAAACCCTGGCGCCAGCGGATCACGGCGCTGCCCAGAGCTGCTGGGATGCTGGTCAGCGACAGCAGGGCGATGGCCCAGGCAGCGAGATAGCGCTGATCGAACAGGGTCAGAACGATGGCGATCAGGTAGATCACGCAGGCCATGTTCAGCAGGTGATGCGCCCAGCGCACGTAGATACGCGTCTGCAACAGTGTCTGGGTGAAGCGGCTGGCGAACAGGCCCCATAGCGAGGGTAGGGTGATGCGATCAAGCCACGCCGGCACCGCATGGTTTGGCCACAGGTACTGTGCGCCATGGCCGGTCATGCTCATGATGAACAGCAGGGCGAAGGCAGTGGTCAGCACATACCAGAAATAGGCCTTGTCGCGCAGCGAGATGAGGATGAACAGGTTGTACAACAGCAGCGCGAAAACCACGCCATAGATAGCTCCGAGCGCCAGGTTCTCGCGGGTGGCCAGTTGCGTGAGGTCTTCGAGTTGCCAGACTCGCAGCGGGAAGGAGTTGCCTGCCGGGTCGAAAGCACGCAAGTAGAGGGTCTTTGGCTGCTCACCCAGGGTCGGTAGGTCGAACACCATGCGTCGGTACGGGTGGTCGCGGTTTTCGCTGAAGGGGACTCGCTCGCCTGACTGGCGCAACTGCCAGCCACCCTGGCCATCAGGGAGATAGAGCTGCAGGTCCAGCTGCGTCACTGAGCCCACCTCCAGTACCCAGTAGGCGGGAGCGTGCATTTCGCGTTGCAGGGTGAGTTTGATCCACCAGGGATTGAGGCTCTGGCCGACACTGGCTCGGCCGTTAGCGGGTTGAAAGCGCGACTGCTGCTCAGGGCTGGCAAGGTCGTCGATGGTCAGGGTGCCTTGGGCGTCTTCCAGCAACTCGATATGCGCATTGAGCGGCATGCCGCTGCTGGCGTCGGTGAGTTCCACCGACGCCGCTGCCGGGCCCGTGATCGACAGTCCCAGCAGAAGAGCGAGCAGAAAGGCGAAGCGCTGCGGCATAGATGTCCTGGAGTCGGCTGACCGAGTACTTGAGTATATGCACAGGATTGTTATCGGACGAAAACAAATATGGCGTAAGGCTACTGCAGGAAAATAACTGATTTCTCTATCCTTTCTTTCCTGAGGTCGGTGCTGGGCAAGAGTCAGTAGCCAGGTGAGTGATCGGTGCGCCTGTTTGAGCGTTTGCCGTGGTGCGCGCAGGTGCTATTAAACCCAGCGTATTAGTCTGGTTTGGTCAATTTTTGTGCTATTATCCGCGCCCCTCGTGATAGCCCGCTGATCAAAAAATATGCAAGCCGCCAAGCCGTTGTTCGACTATCCCAAGTATTGGGCCGAGTGTTTCGGGCCTGCACCGTTCCTGCCGATGAGCAGGGAGGAAATGGATCAGCTCGGCTGGGATTCGTGCGACATCATCATCGTCACCGGTGATGCCTACGTCGATCATCCTTCGTTCGGCATGGCGATCATCGGCCGTCTGCTGGAAGCCCAGGGCTTTCGTGTGGGCATCATCGCCCAGCCGAACTGGCAGTCCAAAGACGACTTCATGAAGCTCGGCGAGCCGAACCTGTTCTTCGGTGTCGCAGCCGGCAACATGGACTCGATGATCAACCGCTACACCGCCGACAAGAAGATTCGCTCCGACGACGCCTACACGCCCGGCGGCCTGGCCGGCAAGCGCCCGGATCGCGCCAGCCTGGTCTATAGCCAGCGCTGCAAGGAGGCCTACAGCCACGTGCCGGTGGTGCTGGGCGGCATCGAGGCATCCTTGCGCCGTATCGCCCATTACGACTACTGGCAGGACAAGGTCCGCCGTTCGATCCTGATGGACGCCACCGCCGATATCCTGCTCTACGGCAATGCCGAGCGCGCGGTGGTGGAGATCGCTCAGCGTCTGTCGCGTGGCGAGCAGGTCGAAACCATCAGCGATGTACGCGGTACTGCTTTCATTCGGCGTGACACGCCCGAAGGCTGGTATGAGGTCGACTCCACTCGCATCGACCGTCCAGGCCGCGTCGACAAGATCATCAATCCCTACGTCAATACGCAGGACACCGAGGCCTGTGCCATCGAGCAGGCAAAAGGGGAGGTCGAAGACCCCAACGAAGCCAAGGTGGTGCAGATTCTCGACAGCCCGCGCATGACCCGCGACAAGACGGTGATCCGTCTGCCTTCGTTCGAGAAGGTGCGCAACGACCCGGTACTCTATGCCCACGCCAACCGCGTGCTGCACCTGGAAACCAACCCGGGCAACGCCCGTGCGCTGGTGCAGAAGCATGGCGAGGTGGACGTGTGGTTCAACCCGCCACCCATCCCCATGACCACCGAGGAAATGGACTACGTGTTCGGCATGCCCTACGCGCGCGTGCCGCATCCGGCGTATGGCAAGGAGAAGATCCCGGCCTACGACATGATCCGCTTCTCGGTGAACATCATGCGTGGCTGCTTCGGCGGCTGCACCTTCTGCTCGATCACCGAGCACGAAGGCCGCATCATCCAGAACCGCTCCCACGAGTCGATCATTCGCGAAATCGAGGAGATGCGTGACAAAGTGCCGGGCTTCACTGGCGTGGTCTCCGACCTCGGTGGGCCGACCGCCAACATGTACCGCATCGCCTGCAAGGACCCGGAGATCGAGAAACACTGCCGCAAGCCGTCGTGCGTGTTCCCGGGCATCTGCGAGAACCTCAATACCGATCACAGCTCCCTGATCGAGTTGTACCGCAAGGCGCGTGCGCTGCCGGGCGTTAAAAAGATCCTGATCGCCTCGGGCCTGCGTTACGACCTGGCCGTCGAGTCGCCGGAGTACGTCAAGGAGCTGGTCACCCACCACGTTGGCGGCTACCTGAAAATCGCCCCGGAGCACACCGAGCGTGGCCCGCTGGACAAGATGATGAAGCCGGGTATCGGCAGCTACGACCGCTTCAAGCAGATGTTCGAGAAGTACTCGAAAGAGGCGGGCAAGGAGCAGTACCTGATCCCGTACTTCATCGCTGCGCACCCGGGCACCACCGACGAGGACATGATGAACCTCGCCCTGTGGCTCAAGCGCAACGGCTTCCGCGCCGACCAGGTGCAGGCCTTCTACCCGTCGCCGATGGCCACGGCGACCGCCATGTATCACTCGGGCAAGAACCCGCTGCGCAAAGTCACCTACAAGAGCGATGGCGTCGAGATCGTCAAGAGTGAGCAACAGCGTCGCCTGCACAAGGCGTTCCTGCGCTATCACGATCCGAAAGGGTGGCCGCTGCTGCGTGAAGCGCTGACGCGCATGGGCCGCAGTGATCTGATCGGCCCGGCCAAGCATCAACTGATTCCGGCTCACCAGCCGGCTGCTGATGATGGCTACCAGAGTGCGCGGCGCAAGAACTCCACGCCGGTCGGCAGCAAGAAAGTGGGCAACGCAGGCAGGATACTCACTCAGCATACGGGGCTGCCGCCGCGTGGCAGTGATGGCAGCAAGCCCTGGGACAAGCGTGAGCAGGCCAAAGCGGCGGCTGAGGCGCGTAACCAGCAAGCCGCGCGCGAACGTGCTGGCGCTGGCAAAGGCAAGGGCAAGAAGCCCGGGAAGAAACCCGCGGTACCGCGCTGAATCATCGTAGCGCTCACGAAAACGCCAGCATTACGCTGGCGTTTTCGTTTTAGAGGCTCCGGTCGGTATCCGGTAGAGTGGGCTTCAGCCCACCACTGCCATCGTGAGGTGCGGCAGACTCAGTCAGCGCTGAAACGGCAGGTCAGGTAACGGTTGCTCGGGCCGTAGCGCAGGATCGACCACAAGCGCCTGAACAGATAAAACGGGTGGCTGCGGTAATACGCCAGCACGGCATTGCCGACACCTTCCGAACGGTGCTGGCGGGCCTCTTTTTTCTCCGACGTCTTGAACAGTCCGGAAAATTCCCAGTGCTGGATCTGCTCGAAGCGCTCATGCGGGCGCAAACCATGGCGGCGGAACAGGCGGGCGAAGCTGGCTGGGCTGAAATCATGCAGGTGATGCGGGTTGCCGTCGAGCGTTGGCGTGGTCGGCACCGAGGCAATGATGCGGCCACCCTGGGCCAGCAGTCGTGAGAGGTTTTCCACCAGGCGCACCGGGTCCGGCAGGTGCTCGATGGTCTCCAGGCTGACGATACTGTCGAAGCCTGCGCTGTCGGCGAAGGTTTCGGCGTTGGCGCACTGATAGCGCAGGTTGGGGCGTTGATAATTCGCCTGAGCGTAGGCAATGGCTTCGGGGTCGATGTCGATACCGGTGATCTGCTTGTCCGGATGCCGTTCAGCCAGCAATGCACTGCCGTAACCACAGCCACACGCCATGTCGAGCACGCGCGTGCCTGCCAGCGAGTCGCTGGCGAATTCATAGCGCTGCATGTGCAGGTCGAGAGTGGCCTGGTCGGCGGCCAGGCGCTCATCCATCTTCAACGGATAGATGCGTTCGAGGGTGTGCATGGCGGCCTGTCCTTGGGCTGTGGAGGGAGGAGATGGCCGACGTAGTCTGTTGTTTCCCGGTGAGGGCTGCAAGCGTCTCGCCAGGTTTCATGGCTCGGCTTGTGATGCATGGCGGGCTTGGTTTGTTTTTATATTGGCACTATAGTTCCAGAATATAAAAACAACATCGGAGTCCTACCATGCGCCTTGCTGCTCCCTCTGTTATCGCTCTGTCCCTGTTGTTGGCAGCATGTGGGGAGAGCGAAGCGCCGCCCGCGGCCAGTCTCGACTTTCAGAAGCAACTGCAGACGCAGCTGATCAAGGCCAAGCCGGGTGAGGTGATCGAGATCCCCGCGGGCACCTGGCAACTTGACCGTAGCCTGAGTCTCAAGGTCAGTGGTGTGACGTTGCGCGGCGCCGGCATGGATCAGACCATCCTCAATTTCAAAGGGCAGAAGTCGGGTGCCGAAGGGCTGCTGGTGAACGCTTCCGACTTCACCATCGAGGATCTGGCGCTGGAGGACACCAAGGGTGATGCGCTCAAGGTCGTGGGCGGTCAGAACATCATCATCCGCCGCGTACGCACCGAATGGACGAATGGCCCGGCTACCGAGAATGGTGCCTATGGCATCTACCCGGTGCAGACCGAGAACGTGCTGATCGACGGCGTGGTGGCCATCGCAGCCTCGGATGCTGGCATCTATGTGGGCCAGTCGCGCAACGTGGTGGTGCGTAACAGCCGTGCCGAGCGCAACGTCGCCGGTATCGAGATCGAGAACACCATCGGTGCCGACGTTTACGACAACGTCGCCACCGGCAACACCGGCGGCATTCTGGTATTCAACATGCCCAACCTGCCGCAGCCAGGACACACCACACGCGTCTACCGCAACAAGGTCGAGGGCAACAACCACAGGAACTTCGGTCACAAGGGCACGCCGGTCGCCAGTGTGCCGGCGGGCTCTGGGGTACTGATCAACTCCAATGACAAGGTGGAAATCTTCGACAACGATATTGGCGACCACCGCACTGCCAACGTCATCGTCAGCAGTTACTTCAGCACCGGTTATACCGATCTTTCCACGACCGATGATTTCGACCCTTACCCGGAGGCCATCCATATCCATGGCAATCGCTTCGGCCCGGGTGGCGACAGCCCTGACAACCTCGAACTCAAGGCCCTGAGACTGGCCAAGTTCGGGCTCAATGGGCGCCTGCCGGACATCCTCTGGGATGGCTACGTGAACCCTGAAAAGCTGGTCGATGGCAAACTGCCGGTGGAGCTGGCCATCTGCATCGACAATGGCGAGGCGGGTATCGTCAATGTCGATGGGCCGAGCGGCTACAAGAACATCAGCACCGACATCGGGCCACATCGCTGCGAGTTGCCCCGTCTTCCCGCCGTCGAACTGCGTGCAGCTCTGGCCGAGGCAGGTGAGTGAGCATGAAGCACGCCTGGCTATCGATTGCCGCGGTACTGCTCGCTGCCTGCGAGCAGGCGCGCACGCCTCTGTATCTACCCAGTGGTGAGGACTATCCGCAGAAGCTCAGCGCCTGGGGTGTGCTGCAGCAGCGTGACGGCCAACTGCGGCCGGTCGACGGTGTACAGCCCTACGACCTGAATACGCCGTTGTTCACCGATTACGCGTACAAGCTGCGTACGGTATGGATGCCGCAGGGCAGCCATGCGCGTTATTCCGATGAGCGTTTTGACTACCCTGTCGGCACCGTGCTGAGCAAGACCTTCTACTACCCGATCGATGCCCAAGGTCGACTGCTGCGTAGCGAGCAGCACGGTGCCGAAGCGGTGGAGCTGAAGCGGGTGCGACTGATCGAGACGCGCATTATGCTGCGCCAGGAGCAGGGATGGGTCGCGTTACCCTATGTCTGGGACGAGGCGCAACGCGAGGCCACCCTGGACTGGGCAGGCGCCAGTTTCGATCTGCAACTGCATGATGAAGCGGGCGAGGTGCTGTCGGTCGACTATCAGGTGCCCGATGCCAACCAGTGCGCGGGGTGTCATGAGGAGCAGGCGGGCAAGGGCGTACAGCCGCTGGGGCCGAAGGCGCGCCATCTGAACAAGGATTTCGCCTACGCCGATGGTGCGGCCAACCAGTTGCAGTACTGGCAGAACATCGGCTTCCTGCAAGGTATGCCGGCTGACATAGCAAGCGTGCCACGCAATGCCCTGTGGAGCGCGCCGCGCGAAGGAGAGAGCCTGGAACATCAGGCACGCAGTTATCTGGATGCCAACTGCTCGCACTGCCATAACCCTGAGGGGCCGGGGCGTACCTCGGGTTTGTATCTCGATCCGGCTACGCCGCTGAGCATTGCCTATGGGCTATGTAAACAGCCGGTGGCTGCGGGCAAGGGCTCCGGCGACCGTTTGGTGGACATCCACCCCGGTGCGCCGGAGAAATCGGTGCTGAGCTTCCGCCTGCACAGCACCGATCCCAGCATCATGATGCCCGAGCTTGGGCGCTCAACCTCCCACCGCGAAGGGCTGGAGGTGATCGACCGGTGGATCGCCAGTCTCGACGGCGAGTGCTGACTCCCTGCGTAATTGTCATCATTACGGCTGGCGCCTGCTCTATAGTTGTGCGTCCATCTGACCTTGGTGCGGGCGATGCCCCGATAAGGGGCTTGCGGGGCGCGGTACGCTGGGAAATCAGCGGGTTGCCCCTGGCATAAGTCTTGCGCTGCACTGAGTATCGCCCAGGCTAGCAGGAGGCCGCCGTGTCGATTCATGTCGCGCTGCATCATGTCACCCACTACCGCTACGACCGCGCGGTCAATCTCGGGCCGCAGGTCGTGCGCCTGCGCCCGGCACCGCACAGCCGCACGCGCATTCTCTCCTACGCATTGAAAGTCGAGCCGGCCGAATACTTCATCAACTGGCAGCAAGACCCGCAGGGTAATTACCTGGCGCGTCTGGTGTTCCCGGAGAAGACTCGCGAGTTCAAGGTCGAGGTGGACCTGGTCGCCGAGATGGCGGTGTTCAACCCGTTCGACTTCTTCCTTGAGCCCTACGCCGAGCGCATTCCTTTCGCCTACACCGAGGGCGAGCAGCGCGAGCTGGCGCCTTATCTGGTCAAGCTGCCGGCCACGCCGCTGTTCACCGAGTACCTGGCCGGTATTTCTCGCAAGCCGCGTCCCAGCATCGATTTTCTGGTGGAGCTGAATCAGCGCCTTTCGGCCGACATTCGCTACCTGATCCGCATGGAGCCGGGCGTGCAGACGCCGGAGCAGTCGCTCGAGCTGGCTGCCGGTTCGTGCCGTGATTCGGCCTGGCTGCTGGTGCAACTGCTGCGTCACCTGGGGCTGGCGGCGCGCTTCGTCTCCGGTTACCTGATCCAGCTCACGGCCGACGTGAAAGCTCTCGACGGTCCCTCCGGCACCGACAAGGATTTCACCGATCTGCACGCCTGGTGTGAGGTGTATTTGCCCGGCGCCGGCTGGATCGGTCTCGATCCCACTTCAGGCCTGTTTGCCGGCGAAGGCCACATCCCACTGGCCTGCAGCCCGGAGCCATCCTCGGCGGCGCCGATCACCGGTGGTCTGGACGAGTGCGAGGTGGAATTCGAGCACCTGATGAGCGTCGAGCGTGTGTGGGAAGCACCACGCGTCACCAAGCCCTACAGCGAGGCGCAGTGGCAGGCGATCCAGGCGCTGGGCCAGCAGATCGACGATGACCTGCACAAGCAAGACGTGCGCCTGACCATGGGCGGCGAGCCGACCTTCGTCGCTCTCGATTATCCCGATGACGACGAGTGGAACACCGCCGCGCTCGGGCCGAACAAGCGCCGCCTAGCGGCAGACCTGTTCTATCGCCTGCGCAACCACTATGCGCCCAAGGCACTGGTGCATTTCGGTCAGGGCAAGTGGTACCCCGGCGAGCAGTTGCCGCGTTGGTCGCTGAACTGCTTCTGGCGGCGCGATGGTGAACCGCTATGGCACGACCCCAAGCTGCTGGCTGACGAGAAACGTGGCTATGGCGCGACGGCAGAAACTGCCGAGCGTTTCCTGGGGGCGCTGGCTGCGCATCTGGGGGTGGATGCTGGCAACGTTTTCCCAGCCTATGAGGATTGGTTCTATTACCTGTGGCGCGAGCGCAAGCTGCCGGACAACGTCACCCCGGATGACCCGCGCTTGAGTGATCCGCTGGAGCGCGAGCGCCTGCGCAAGGTGTTCGATCAAGGGCTCGACTCGGTGGTTGGCCACGTGTTGCCGTTGGCGCGTCAGGTGGTCGGCGAGGGCTGGCAGAGTGGGCGCTGGTTCCTGCGTGACGAGCATTGCCGTCTGTTGCCGGGCGACTCGGCGCTGGGCTATCGCCTGCCGCTGGATTCCATGCCCTGGGTCAGTCAGGCCGACTACCCTTACGTCAATCCGGTCGACCCTAGCCAGGCGTTGCCGCCGTTGCCCAGCCCGGCGCAGATCCAGCGTCAGCTGCGCGGTGTCTGGCGCGGCGCCAGTGCCGGCCCGCAGAGCGCGCGCCCGGCCAACGGGCAATCGGCTGCCGGCATCGTCCGTACCGCGCTGTGCGCCGAGCCCCGCGACGGCCGCCTGTATCTGTTCATGCCGCCGCTGAGCCATCTCGAAGACTATCTGGAGTTGGTCGCGGCCATCGAGGCCGTGGCTGCCGAGCTTAAATGCCCTGTGCTGCTGGAGGGCTATGAGCCGCCGCTGGACCCACGCCTGCAGTATTTCCGCGTCACCCCCGACCCGGGCGTGATCGAGGTCAACATCCACCCGGCCGCCAGTTGGGACGAGCTGGTCGAGCGCTGCGAATTTCTTTACGAGGCCGCGCGGCAGTCGCGTCTGTCCAGCGAGAAATTCATGATCGACGGACGCCACACCGGCACCGGCGGCGGCAACCACTTCGTCCTCGGCGGGGCGACGCCGGGGGATTCGCCCTTCCTGCGCCGTCCTGATCTGCTGCGTAGCCTGATCAGCTATTGGCACAACCACCCGTCGCTGTCCTACCTGTTCAGCGGGCTGTTCATCGGCCCGACATCGCAGGCGCCGCGTGTCGACGAGGCGCGCAACGACGCCCTGTACGAACTGGAGATCGCCTTCGCGCAGATGCCCGAACCGGGGCGCGACTGCCCGCCGTGGCTGGTCGATCGGCTGTTGCGCAACCTGCTGGTGGACGTCACCGGCAACACTCACCGCGCCGAGTTCTGCATCGACAAGTTGTACTCGCCGGACTCGGCCACTGGCCGCCTGGGCCTGCTCGAACTGCGCGCCTTCGAGATGCCGCCGCATGCGCAGATGAGTCTGGCTCAGCAACTGCTGCTGCGTGCGCTGATCGCGCGTTTCTGGCAGGAGCCCTATCGCCCGGCGAAGCTGGTGCGTTGGGGCACCGAGTTGCACGACCGTTACCTGCTACCGCATTTCATCGAGCAGGACTTCGCCGATGTGCTGCAGGAACTGGGTGCCTTTGGCTATCGCCTGCGCAGCGAATGGTTCGCCCCGCATTTGGAGTTTCGCTTTCCCAAGGCCGGCGACTTCATGGTTAAGGGTATCGACCTGGAAGTGCGCCAGGCGCTGGAGCCTTGGCACGTGCTGGGTGAGGAGGGGGCGGTCGGTGGCACCGTACGCTACGTCGACTCGTCCCTGGAGCGGCTGCAGGTGAAGGTGAACGGCATGGCCCCGGATCGCTATGTGTTGACCTGCAACGGCGTGCCGGTGCCGCTGCGGCCGACCGGCAAGGTTGGCGAGTTCGTCGGCGGCGTGCGTTTCCGCGCCTGGCAGCCGGCCAGCTGCCTGCAACCGACCATCGGTGTGCACGCGCCGCTGGTGTTCGACCTGATCGACACCTGGATGCAGCGTTCGCTGGGTGGTTGCCAGTACCATGTCGCGCATCCGGGCGGTCGTAACTACGACAGCCTGCCGGTCAACGCTTACGAGGCGGAAAGCCGGCGTCTGGCGCGCTTCTTCCGCCTGGGCCACAGCCCAGGCAAGCGCCCAGTCACGCAGCCGATAGATAATAATGAACTGCCGATGACCCTGGATCTGCGTCGCGTCTGACGCAATCCAGCAATGTGTGGGAGGCGCTTTAGCCGCGACGGTCGCGGCTAAAGCCCCTCCCACGGTGCTTCAAGGATTTGCACCGCCTTGCCACTGCCGAGCCTGCCATGCACGACCTGTTAGCCGATTACCCGCCCCCTGCCGGCGCCTACCACGAACTGCTCGACGCCAAGGGCAACGTGCGCCCGCACTGGCGCCGTCTATACGAGCAACTGGCACGCAGCCGCCCGGAACACCTGGCGCAGCGCGAAGCGATGCTGGCGCGGCAGATTCAGGAAAACGGCGTGACCTACAACGTCTACGCCGACCCGGAAGGCGCCGACCGCCCGTGGGAACTCGACCTGCTGCCCAATCTGATCCCCGCTGACGAGTGGCAGCAGATTGCCGCCGGCGTGGCGCAGCGCGCGACCTTGCTCAACCGCGTGCTGGCCGATCTGTATGGGCCGCAGAAGCTGATTGCTGAAGGCTTGCTGCCGACCGAACTGGTGTTCGGCCACAACAATTTCCTCTGGCCCTGCCAGGGCATGCAGGCGCCGGGCGGCACCTGGCTGCATCTGTATGCAGTGGATCTGGCCCGGGCGCCGGACGGGCGCTGGTGGGTCACCGCCGACCGCACCCAGGCACCCTCCGGTGCCGGTTATGCGCTGGAGAACCGGCAGATCGTCTCGCGCGCCTTCCCCGAGCTGTACCGCGACCTGCGCGTGCAGTACCTGGCCGGTTTCTTCCGTACCCTGCAGGACACCCTGGCACGTCAGGCGCCGAGTGGCGGCGAGACGCCGCTTGTGGTACTGCTGACGCCGGGGCGCTTCAACGAAAGCTATTTCGAGCACCTGTACCTGGCGCGCCAGCTCGGTTATCCACTGGTCGAAGGCAGCGACCTGACCGTGCGCGATGCCACCCTATACCTCAAGACTCTGGCCGGCCTGCGCCGCGTACACGCGGTGCTGCGTCGTCTCGACGACGACTACTGCGACCCGCTGGAGCTGCGTACCGATTCCGCCCTTGGCGTACCTGGCCTGCTCGAGGCCGTGCGCCGTGGCCGCGTGCTGGTGGCCAATGCCTTGGGCAGCGGCGTGCTGGAATCCCCCGGCCTGCCCGGCTTTTTGCCGGCGATCAGCGAGCACCTGTTGGGCGAGGAACTGCTGCTGCCATCCATAGCCAGCTGGTGGTGCGGCGAGCCGCCAGTGCTGGACGAGGCGCTGGAGAAACTCGACCAGTTGCTGGTGCGCCCGGCATTCCCTTCGCAGAGCTTCAATCCGGTGTTCGGCCGTGATCTGGACGAGGCGCAGCGCGCCAAGCTGGCTGAGCGCCTGCAGGCTCGTCCCTACGCCTATGTCGCGCAAGCGAGGGCCAAGCTGTCGCAGGCACCAGTGTGGGACGGCAGCGGTTTGCAGCCGCGGGCCATCGGCATGCGTGTGTTCGCCGTGGCCAGCGCCGATGGCTATCGGGTGATGCCGGGTGGCCTGACGCGTGTGGCCGCCGAGGCCGATGCCGAGGTCGTGTCGATGCAGCGCGGCGGGGCAAGCAAGGATACCTGGGTGCTCGGCACGCGGCAGAGCGGCGGCGAGCCCTGGCAGACGCAGCGTACGCTCGGCACCGCCGACCTGGTCCGCAGCGACCCCTTCCTGCCTTCACGCGTGGTGGAGAACCTTTACTGGTTCGGTCGTTACGCCGAGCGCTGCGAGGGCAATGCACGCCTGCTGCGCATCATGCTGGCGCGCTACGTCGATGACGATGACGACCCGCAGGCGCTGCAGAGCGCGCTGGCGCTGGCGCAGGAATTGGGCCTGCTGGCAGATCCCGACGAGGGTGAACTGGCGGAGCGTCTGCTGCAAGCGCTGCTCGGCAGCGACTGGCCGGCCAGTCTGCGTTCCAATCTGCAGCGCTTGCAGTGGGCCGCTGGCAGTGTGCGCGGCAAGCTGTCCCAGGCCAACTGGCAGGCGCTGGTGGAACTGCAGCGCGAGGCGCAGTTGCTCGAAGGCCAGCCGGCCGACTTCGGCGAGCTGCTGGATTTCCTCAACCGCCTGCTGATGTCGCTGGCGGCGCTGTCGGGCTTTGCCCTCGATGACATGACGCGCGACGACGGCTGGCGCTTCCTCATGCTCGGTCGTTACATCGAGCGCTTGCAGTTTCTTTGCGACAGCTTCGCCGGCTTCCTGCGCAGCGGCTCGGCCACTGACCAGTCGGCCCTGGAATGGTTGCTGGAGCTGGGCAACAGCAGCATCACCTACCGTACCCGTTACCTGGCTTCGGCGCAGTTGATCCCGGTGCTCGACCTGCTGTTGCTTGATGAACAGAACCCGCACGCCGTGATCTTCCAGATACGTACCTTGCTGCGCTCGCTGGAAGGGCTCAACGAGCGTTTCGAACTGCCGGCCGAGCGCTACCTGGTCTATCTGGAGCAGCAGCTCACCGCCTTCAGCCTGGCCAGCCTGGAAAACCCATTGTTCGGCCCAGGCAGCACCCGGGCGGTGCTCGAAGGTCTGGCCGATTTGCTGGTGGCCATCAGCGAGGCTGCCGGCGCGGTCTCCGATCACCTCGGGCTGCGTTTCTTCGCCCATGTCGATGTCAGTCAGCGGACGCAATCCTCATGACCAGCGCGTTGTATCAGGTTCTCCACGACACCCATTACCGTTACTCGGCGCCGGTTTCCCTGGCCCAGCAACTGGCGCACCTGTGGCCGCGCGAATGCCCCTGGCAGCGCTGTCATGAACAGGAATTGCGTATCGACCCACAGCCCTGTCAGCGTCGCGACGGCCTGGACGTGTTCGGAAACCCCCTGACCCGCCTGGTGTTCGAGCGCCCACATGAGGCGTTGGTCGTCAGCGCTCGGCTGCGCGTCGAAGTGCTGGAACGGCCAGCGCTGGAGCTGGATGACTCACCAAGCTGGGAGGCTACCAGCGCGGCTCTCAGCTACAGCGGCAAACGGATGGCGCCGGCTTTGCTGGAGGCGGCGCGCTACCGCTTCGAATCGCCCTATGTGCGCCTCAAGCAGGTGTTCGCCGACTACGGCGACGATTGCTTCACGCCGGAGCGCCCGCTGCTGCAGGCGTGCCAGGCGCTGATGCAGAAGATCTTCGACGAATTCAGCTTCGATGCTGAAGCCACTCAGGTGGCCACGCCGCTGCTGCAAGTGCTGGAAGAGAAGCGTGGGGTGTGCCAGGACTTCGCCCACCTCATGCTTGCCTGTCTGCGTTCGCGTGGGCTGGCGGCGCGTTACGTCAGCGGCTACCTGCTAACTCAGCCACCGCCCGGCCAGCCTCGGCTGATCGGTGCGGATGCCTCGCATGCCTGGGTCTCGCTGTATTGCCCGCGTCAGGGCTGGGTGGACTTCGATCCGACCAACAACGTGCGCCCGGCACTGGAGCACATCACCCTGGCTTGGGGGCGGGATTTCTCCGATGTGTCGCCGCTGCGTGGGGTGATTCTGGGGGGTGGCAGCCACGACCCGGAAGTGCAGGTGACCGTGTTGCCGTTGGCGGGATAAATGGTGGCAGCAGTTGTGCACGGAATCTGTGGGTAACTCTGTACACAAATTCTGGAACAACCGCTGCACTCCCGCCGTTTCGGGTCTTGCAGGGCATTGTTCAGCTTTTCGCCAACGCGCTTAAATACACCTGTGAACGGTGAAAAACTTCAAGTAAACCAGTGGTTTGCCTTGCGTTGTCACGCATCGATAGTGCGCCTGGAGTGGATTCGGTGTTTATCCCCGAAAAACGTGGAGCAAGCTGTGGATAAGCTTGGGGGGAATCCCTCCAGGCAGCGCGGGGCAAGGGCCGCAGGCGTTTGCACACGCTTTGATCTTTTCACTCGGCCTTGGCGGGCCGAAGCGACTGCCAGAGGCGGCCGCACAGGCTGACCAGCGGCAGTGTCAGCAAGCCAGCGAGGATGCCGAACAGCGCATTGAGCAGGGTGGGGACGAGCAGCGACAGCAGGTGCCCGGCATCGCGCGCCACCCACTCGGCTGCGTGGTGTACCGCTGCCTCTACCGGCGGCAGGCCGTGGCTGAGAATGCCACCACCGACCATGAACATCGCTGCTGTGCCAACCACTGACAGCGTCTTCATCAACCAGGGCGCCAGGCGCAGGATGCCGCGACCACAGGCCTGTGCGAAGGCACTGGTGCGCTGGCTTAGATAGAGCCCGGCGTCGTCCAGTTTGACGATGCCGGCGACCAGCCCATAAACCCCGGCGGTCATCACCAGCGCGATGCCGCTGAGCACCAGCACCTGATTGAGAAAACTGGTAGCGGCGACGGTGCCGAGGGTGATGGCGATGATTTCCGCCGAGAGAATGAAGTCGGTGCGCACGGCGCCACGAATCTTCTCGCGCTCGAATGCCACCAGGTCGACCTCGGGGTCGGCGATGGCATCCAGGCGTGCCTGCTTGTCGTCCTCCCCATGGCGGTGCAGCAGCTTGTGCAACAGTTTTTCGGCGCCCTCGTAGCAGAGGAACAGGCCGCCGAGCATCAGCAGCGGCACAACCAGCCAGGGCGCCACGGCGCTGATCAGTAGGGCGGCCGGCACTAGAATCGCTTTGTTCAGCAGCGAACCCTTGGCGACCGCCCAGACCACCGGCAGCTCGCGGTCTGCACGTACGCCTGTGACCTGCTGGGCATTGAGCGCGAGGTCGTCACCGAGCACGCCGGCGGTCTTGCGCGCGGCGATCTTGGTCATGGTGGCGACGTCGTCGAGTACGGTACTGATGTCGTCGATCAGGGCGAGCAGGCTGCTTCCGGCCATGTTGCGGCTTCCGTGGGGGAGAGACCGCAGAGCGTAGCATTGTGTTAGAACCTGTTCACGATCTGCTGCGCGTCGGCCCTACTGCGTTAAAAACAGGCTCGGAATGCTCATTTACAGCTCGTAAACTCCGCTTCCTCGCCTGTTTTTGCCTTGTATGGCTCTAGCTCGCGAGATCGTGAACAGGTTCTTACATGTCTGCGTATAGGCTCAGACGGGCGCGCGATCCACCCACTTCGGTGCCGCGCTGGGGCGCCATTCGCTCAGGGCGTCGAGCAGGTTTTGCGGGCTATCGGCAATTTGCAGCATCTCGCGGTGCTGCGCACGGACGAAACGCTCGGCAACCAGGTGATCGAGGAAGTCGCCGAGCTTGCTGTAGAAGCCATTCACTTCCAGCAGGCCCAGCGGTTTGGCGTGATAACCCAATTGGCCCCAGGTCCAGACCTCGAACAGTTCTTCCAGGGTGCCGAGGCCGCCGGGCAGGGCGATGAAGGCGTCGGCCAGTTCAGCCATGCGCGCCTTGCGTGCGTGCATACCATCCACCACTTCCAGGCAGGTCAGACCGCGGTGGCCGATTTCGGCGCGCTCCAGGCTTTGCGGGATGATGCCGATCACTTCGCCACCGGCATTGAGCGCCGCGTCGGCGACCACACCCATCAGGCCGACGGCGCCGCCGCCGTAGATCAGGCGAATGCCACGCTCGGCCAGGTGCTGACCCAGCGCTTCGGCGGCTTCGCGGTAGATAGGGCTGGCGCCGGGGCTGGCTCCACAGAAGACGCAGACGCTACGCAGTGACATGGACGAACTCCTTGGCTGAATGCGCCAAGGGTAACCAGTCGCTACGCAGCCACCAAGTGTCAGTGCCGCGTATCAATGCCGCAGGTAGCGCAGGCGTAGCTGGCGAGCAGTTGCTTGAGCAGGTCGTTGAGGTACATGGCGCGGCTTCCTGACGCGGGGACATGCTGTTCAGGCTAGTCCCGATGCCGGCGCCGCGCCGTTAGATTGTTTCGATGATGGCGATAGCCGCCGTGCGATCAGACCAGTTCCAGCGCACTCATCCCGGCCAGGCCCAGCAGCACCACGCCGCAGGCTGCATAGGTCAGGCGGTGCCAGAGCAGCGAGGCGGCGCGGCGGAACCAGTCCACCAGGCCGGCGCAGATGAAGCACCAGAGGATCGACGACACCATGAACCCGGCGAAGAATACCGCCAAATGCATGGGTGTCGGCTGGGCGACACCGATGGCGGCCATCGCACCACCCATCGCCGCCCAGTAGACGATGTTCTGCGGGTTGGTCAGCGATAACGCCGCGCCCGCGGCAAAAGCGCCACCGGCAGCGACCTGGCCATCGTCACTGGGTTGTGGCGGGCGATGGGCGTCGCGTAGCGACTGATAGCCAAGCCAGGCCAGATAGAGCGCGCTGGCCAGCGTCAGCGGGTAGCGAATCTGTGCGCTGTCGAGCAGCAGTGCCAGGCCGGTGAGGCCGAGTGCGGCCCAGGTGGCGTCGCCCACCAGCGAGCCGATCTGCACCAGCAGCGCAGGTCTGTAGCCGTCACGCAGGCCGCGGCGCAGGGTTTCGCTGAACACGGCACCCGGAGCGGCGTTGAACACGAAACCAAGCAGCATGGCGGCGAGGAAGAAACTGAACATGAAGCGTCCTTACTAGGCAGGGAAACGAAGGCTACTCGCCTAAGCAGGCAGCATGCCAGGTGGGGAAAATAAAGTTTTCCACGAAGCCTGTGGGAATAACTGTGGATAAGCTGGTGGTGCCTGTCTGCGGGGCTTAAATGGCGCCGTTTTCAGGGTGCTGATGAAGATTTGATCAGTGGCATTTTCCCTTTGAACACAGAGACTTGACATGTTTTCGGGAAGCTTTAGTCGAGCTTTGCGTTTGTCCACGAGAGCTGTGGGTGATGTTGTTGATAACTTCTGTAAGCCTTGTCGTAGCCCTTTGCTGGCGAGCGCTTCAGCGCTTTGGCGTTTTTTTGATCAGGCCGTTGTGGGCGCAGCTAAGGGGGTGGATTACGTGCGTTTGTCCAGTGTTTTTTCTGATGGTCAATCGCAGGGTGAAGATTATCCCCTGAATCTGTTGATGAGTCTGTGGATAAGCTGGTGATGGCGCGCGCTGGCACACGTCGAGTCAGTGTTTGCCCGCGCTGTGCGCTTAGTCTTCGGTCAGCGCACCGAGCTGGGTGGAGCGCCCCAACAACTGCAAGGCGCGATCCGGATAGTCGGTGATCAGGCCATTGACGCCCATCTCCAGCAGCGCGCGCATGCTGGGTTGCTCGTTGATCGTCCACAGATGTACCTGTAGGCCGCGTGCCTGTGCGTTGCGAACCAGCCGCGGTGTGGCCAGGGTCAGGCCGCTGTGCTCGGGGGGTATCTGCAGCACCGGGTAGGAAGGCGACAGCAGGTCGCTCAGTCCCAGCCAGTTGAGCGCCAGTAGCAGGCGCACCGAAACCGGCCCGGCTGCGGTGGCGACCTCCGGGCAGAGCTCCCTGAAGCGCTTGAGGCTGCGCTCATGAAAACTGCCGACAATGACCCGATCGAGTTGGTCGTAAGCCGCCAGCATTTCGCAGAGCACAGCTTCCATACCGACATCGGGAACCTTGATTTCGAGCGCCTTGGGGATCAATGGGAAGCGCTCGAACACCTCTTCCAGTGCGGCAATGCGCGTACCCTGACCACGGTAGGGATAGCTCTGACCGCCATCGGCCGTCCATTTGTAGCCGGCATCGAGCGCTTGCAGTTCGGCGAGGCTGAAGTGCACGACCGGGCCTTGGCCATTGGTGGTGCGTTCCAGGGTGTCATCGTGGATCACCACCAGTTTGGCGTCCTGGCTCAGGTGCAGATCCATCTCCAGCATATCGACGCCGAGAGCGGTGGCGCGTTCGAAGGCGAACAGGGTGTTCTCCGGCCACAGCCCCTTGCCACCGCGATGGGCGATCACCAGAGGGCGCTCGCCGAGGTCTTCGAGCACTGCAGGCGTGCTCGACGGGCGGCTGGTCAGTGTGAGCACCAGCACGACGACGCCGATCAGCAGCAGCGGTACGAGCAGAAATCGGGTGATGCGCAGCATGGGCCGGGTCTCGAAAGCGGTTCGGGACTTTGTGCCCCACTACAGAGGCATTGGCAAGCATTGCGGCAGAAGGGGGAGCGCCAAGAGCGGTATTGGCAGTGGGCGCGTCGGAGTCGGTGCGCATGGCGCACCCTACGGGGGTAGGGTGCGCTGCGCGCACCACGGCAGCCGCTATTGGCTGCGGCTCTTCAGCTAGCCAGCAACCAGACACCGGTCGCTGCCGAGGCTGCACCGGCGATACGCACCAGCGGTGCCGCCGCTTGCGGCAGGAAACGCACCAGGGCGAAGCCGATGGCGTGCAGCGCCGCGGTGGCGACGATGAAGCCGATGGCGTAACCGAAGGGGCTGGCCAGATCAGGCAGTTCCAGGCCGTGGGCGACGCCGTGGGTGAGGGCGAAGAGCGCGGTCAGGGCAACGGATACCGCCATGGGCAGGCGTGCAGCCACGGCCACCAGCAGGCCGAAGGCCAGAACCGAACCGGCGATGCCGGTCTCCATCAGCGGGATTTCCACACCGGCGAAGCCGAGAAGGCCGCCGACCAGCATGGTGCCAACGAAGGTCACTGGCAGCGCCCAGCGCGCCGCACCGCTCTGTTGCGCGGCCCACAGGCCGACGGCGAACATCGCCAGCAGATGATCCAGGCCAAACACCGGGTGAGCCAGGCCGGCCATCAGCCCGGAGTCGCCGTGCCCGGGGTGAGCAAAGGCCAGCACCGGGGTACAGAACAGTGCGATGGCGTAGAGGGTTTTGCGCAGATTCATGAGGTTCTCCTTGAGTGGAATCAGGCCGCGGTGAGCATGCCCTGGCGTTCGATGAAGGCGATGATCTCGTCGAGACCCTGGCCGACTTTCTGGTTGCTGAAGACAAAGGGCTTGTCGCCGCGCATCTTCAGCGTGTCGCGCTCCATGACCTCCAGCGAGGCGCCGACCATGGGCGCGAGGTCGACCTTGTTGATCACCAGCAGGTCGGATTTGCAGATACCCGGGCCGCCCTTGCGTGGCAGCTTGTCGCCGGCCGATACGTCGATCACGTACAGGGTCAGGTCGGATAGCTCAGGGCTGAAGGTGGCGGACAGGTTGTCACCACCGGATTCGACGATGATCAGGTCCAGGCCGGGGAAACGGCGGTTGAGTTGTTCGACGGCCTCCAGGTTGATCGAGGCGTCTTCGCGGATGGCGGTATGCGGGCAGCCGCCGGTTTCCACGCCGATGATGCGCTCGGGCTCCAGGGCCTCGTTGCGCACCAGGAACTGGGCGTCTTCCTGGGTATAGATGTCGTTGGTGACCACGGCGATGTTGTAGCGCTCACGCAGGGCGCGGCACAAGGCCAGGGTCAGAGCGGTCTTGCCGGAACCGACCGGGCCGCCGATGCCGACACGCAGGGGTTGGCTGTTCATGTGCTGTTGTTCCTCGTCAGGAGCGGAAGAGACGTGAGTACTGGCGCTCGTGCGCCATGCTCGCCAGGGCCAGGCCGAAGGCGGCGCTGCCCCAGTGTTCAGGGGAAAGGTTGGCGGCTTGCTGCTGGGCGGCATCGAGCTGCGGTAGCAGGCGGCTGGTCAGGCGTTGGGCGGCCTGCTGACCCAGCGGCAACACCTTCATCAGCACGGCGAGCTGGTTTTCCAGCCAGCCCCACAGCCAGGCAGCGAGGGCGTCGTCCGGGCTGATCTGCCAGGCGCGTGCGGCCAGGGCCCAGGCCAGTGCCAGGCCGGGTTCGTCCTGGGCAGCAAGTGCTTCACGCGCCGCCTCGTCCAGTTCGGGTAGACCTTCGAGCAACTGCCGCAGCGAGTAACCCATCTGCCGGCTCTCCAGAGCCAGCTCGCGTGTCTCGCGGCTGGCGCGGTGCTGCTCGGCCAGTTGCTGCAGGCGCGGCCAGTCGCCCTCGTCTGCGGCGCGGCAGTGAGCCAGTAGCAGCGGCGCTTCGAAGCGGGCGAGGTTGAGCGTCAGTTGATCGGCCAGCCAGCACTCGGCGCTTGCGGCATCGGTGATCAGGCCGCTGTCGATGGCCCATTCCAGGCCTTGCGAGTAGCTGTAGCCGCCAATGGGCAGCTGCGGGCTGGCCAGGCGCAACAATGCCCAGGCTGGTTTCATGGCGTTGCCTTTGCCAGGCTCGATGGGGGCAGCGTCACTTGCGTACCCCGAATTGGTGCAGGCGCGGACCGTAGTTGAATTCTTCATCGCCGTGATGGGAATGGTGATGGCCGCCGCCGTAGGCGCCTTGCTCTGGCTGATAGGGCGCTTCGACGGCTTCGACCGTAGCACCGAGCTGTTCGAGCATGGCCTTGAGCACGTAGTCGTCAGGCAGGCGCAGCCAGCCGTCACCCAGTTGCAGGGCGACATGCCGGTTGCCCAGGTGGTAGGCGGCGCGCATCAGCTCGAAGGGGCTGGCGCAGGTCACGTGCAGCAGCGGCTCGGCCTTGGCCCGTACCTTGACGATGCGCCCGTCCTTGGCCAGCAGGCACTCACCATCGGCCAGCGCCGGTTGGCCGCGCTCAGGGAACAGGCCTACCTCTTCACCGTCAGTGGTGAAACAGCGCAGGCGGCTCTTGCTGCGGGCTTCGAAGGTCAGTTCCAGTTCAGCGTGGCAGGCGCTCTGTGGCGCGATTCGGGAGTGGATCACCAACATGCGTATCTATTCCGGGGCAATGTGCCCGGAAATAGTGCAAGTGGCTTGCCAAGGCTGAAGAGTGGCGCAAGGCGGGGCGTTCAAGCCTGTTGTGGATAACTTGGCGAGGCGGTCAGTTTTGATTTGGTGCGTTTTTGTTAGGGGTGAGCGATTTTGGTGCGCTCTAGTCGGAGGGCTTGCCCAGCCCCAGCCAATGCTTGCCACCGACCATGATGAAGCGCAGCTGCTGAATGACCTTGGCTTCTGCGGTGAGGTGCGCCGGCAGGGTTTCAGCGGGTGGGTCGATCAGTTCGGGCAGGGTGGCGAATACGGTCTTCACCACCAAGTCTGACACCACGTCGCGCGCTGCATCGTCGAGGTGCGGCATACGGTTCATCAGCTTGAGGTCGGCGGCCAGGTCGCTGGTGATGCGTTCGCGCAGGGCCGCAACGGCCTGGCGCACCGGTTGCGAGCCGCCGTACTGCTCGCGGGCGAGGAACAGAAACTGGGCGCGATTGGCGGCCACTTCGGCAAGGAAGATGCGCACCGAGGCGTCGATCATGCCGCGCATCTCGAACTCGTGACGGCGCACCTGACGGATCGCCGCGCGGAAGGTTTCACCGACTTCCGCCACCAGTGCCAGGCCGAGTTCGTCCATGTCGGCGAAATGGCGGTAGAAGCCAGTGGGCACGATGCCGGCGACACGCGTCACCTCACGCAGGCTCAGGCTGCCAAAACCGCGGCCGCTTTCCATCAGCGTGAGGGCGGCAGCCATCAGGGCTTGGCGGGTCTGCTGCTTTTGTTCGGCGCGTGGCGTCATGCGAGATCAGGGTCGTTGAGCGATGCCGCACTCTAACAAATGCGCAGCGCCAGCGTCGAACCGAGCCGGCATCGTTCGGTGAACAACTGTTGACTGAAAATCGTGCTTTCTGTCAGTCTTGTGCACAAGTGTTCACTGGATTTATTGAATGGCTTTATTTTCCCTTTCTGGGGCGCGCTGGGTTGCGGGTTATCTGCGGCCGCTACGTAGGCTTTGTGACGGTGGTTGGCTGCGTGAGGCGGATGTCGATCTATGCCTGCGCCAGTTGCACCCGACGCTGCGCCTCAATCGTGTGTTCGCGCAGGTCGAGTCGCGCCGCTGGGTCGCCGACGACATGCTGGCACTGCAACTGCGCTGCAATGGCAATGCGCGCGACTGGCGAGCCGGGCAGCATGTCCAGCTGTATCTGGAGCAGGACGGCGTGCGTCACGGACGCAGTTACAGCCTGACGTCGGTGGCAGACGACGGGCGCATCGAGATCGCGATCAAACGCCAGCCGGGTGGGCGCCTGTCCAATCTGCTGCTCGATCTGGAGGTGGGTGAGGTGATCGAGCTGGGCCAGGCATTCGGTGAGTTCGCCTGGCCTCAGGAGCAAGGGGCTGTGCTGCTCATGGCAGCAGGCAGCGGCATCACGCCATTGTTCGGCCTGCTGCGTGACGCTCTGGCGCGTGGCTTCACTGCACCGGTGACACTGCTGCATCAGGTGCGCCGTCAGGGGCAACAGGCCTTTGCCGAAGAGCTGCAGGCATTGGCGGCACGTCATGCCAACTTCCAGGTGCACTGGCTTTTCAGTGGCGAGGGTGATCGCCTGTCCGCCGAACGGCTGGCTGCGTTGCCGGGCGATCATCTGCGGGTCTGTGGTCCGCGTGGTTTCGTCGAGCAGGCATGTGGCTGGTGGCATGACGCCGGACGCGGGAGCAGCCTGCAATCGGAAAGCTTCAGTCCGCTTCCGATGCTGGCCGAAACGGCGGCTGGCGAAGTCCGCTTGAGCTTCGCCCGGAGTCGGCAGCGGGTTTCCGGCAGCAGCAATGCAAGTCTGCTGGAGCAGGCCGAAGCTGCCGGGCTGCGTCCAGCTCATGGCTGCCGTCAGGGTATCTGTACCAGTTGTACCTGTTTGCTGCTGGCCGGCACGGTGCGTGATCTGCGTAGCGGTGAACTGTTCGCCGAACCGGGGCAGTCCATCCGTCTATGTGTCAGCGCCCCGCATGGGGATGTGGAGATCGACCTGTGAGCCATCGTCCCGATCGTGAGTTGACCCCTGTCGAGCTCGAAGCCTTAGGCCAGGAGCTGGATGCGTTGCGCCAGCGCACGCTGGCCGACCTGGGCGAGGCCGATGCGCGCTACATCCGCCGTGTGCGTGGTGTGGTGCGCCTGTGCTGCTGGGCTGGCCGTGCGCTGCTGATGTTTGGCTGGTTCCCACCGACCTGGCTGCTCGGTACGTTCTTGCTGGGTCTGGGCAAGATCCTCGAGAACATGGAGCTGGGTCACAACGTGATGCACGGCCAGTACGACTGGATGAACGACCCGGAATTCGCCGGGCGCCAGTATGAATGGGACATCGTCGGCCCCGCTGACTTCTGGCGGCACACCCATAACCATGTGCATCACACCTACACCAACGTGCTGGGCATGGATGATGACGTTGGCTACGGCGTGGTGCGGCTGTTCCCGGAGCAGCGTTGGAAGCCTTTCTACCGCTGGCAGCCGCTGTGGGTGACGATCCAGGCGCTGCTGTTCCAGTACGCGGTGGCGATCCAGCACTTGCGCCTGGACAAACTGGTAAAAGGCCGCATCAGCAAGGAGGAGGTGCGTCCGCTGGCGCGTCAGTTCGGTGCCAAGCTGGCGCGGCAGTGGGGCAAGGACTATCTGGCGTTTCCGCTGCTGGCCTTGCTGCTCGGTGCCAATGCCATGGCTGTGCTGACGGGCAATCTGGTGGCCAATCTGCTGCGTAATCTATGGACTTTTCTGGTGATCTTCTGCGGCCATTTCACCGAGAAGGCGGCGGTCTTTGCGCCAGAAATATTGCAAGGGGAGACGCGCGGGCACTGGTATTTGCGGCAACTGCGCGGCTCGAGCAACCTGTCCGGTGGGCCGCTGCTGCATATTCTGACCGGCAACCTCAGCCATCAGATCGAGCATCACCTGTTCCCGGATTTGCCCGCGCGGCGCTATGCCGAACTGGCGCGTGAGGTGCGCCTGATCGCCGAACGTCATGGCCAGCATTACAACTGCGGCACCTTGTGGGGGCAGTTTTCGACTGTGCTGCGACGTATCTGGATCTACCGCTTGCCCTCTGCAGGGACGGCGTGACTCGCAGCGTGCCAGTGCGCGCTCGCCTATAAATCGCAGGCATGAAAAAGCCCGGCCTGTGTCGGGCTTGGGGTGTTGCGATAGCACTTATGCAGTGCGTCCACGTTGTTCGATCAGGCGATCAGAGCCGCCTTCGGCCAGCTGTACACGCTGTGCGCCAGGAGTACGTTCGTAACCACCTTCGGCCAACTGAACGCGTTGGGCACCAGGGGTACGCTCATAGCCACCTTCTACCAGCTGAATGCGCTGGCTGCCGGGAGTACGGTCGTAACCATCTTCGGCCAGTTGGATACGTTGATTACCCGGTGTACGTTCGGAGCCGTTCTCGGCCAGCGGTGCGACGGGTTGCTGTTGCACCTGGCTGTCCTTGGCTTCGCCCACCAGAGGGAAAGGAGCGCTGCTCGGGGCGGCGAATACGCTGGTGGTGATCAGACTAAGGGCCAGGGCGGCTAGGGTCAGTTGAGTTTTCATGTCGATGTCTCCGTAGGGAGTAATAAGTGGCTTCGGAGTCAATTCTTGAGGACATGAGTGCAGATAGGAACTTGACTGACCTGATAGTGAACATCGATGCCCTCAATACTTGATCGAGGGGCTCTATCTCGTGGCTTGTGGCCGGGTGTTAAGCGTGGCGACGAATGTTTGGCAAAGCATCGCGCTGGATGTCGGGCGCGCGTATGCTTGGCGCCCCTCGCGGGTCGTGCTCGATCCGTCCTCTTTTGCAGTTCCCTGGAGGCAGGTTCAGCAATGCTCGCGGCACAGGCAATTTTGCCGATCTTCGCTTTGATCGTTCTCGGCTATGTATTGGGTTGGCGTCAGTGGCTCACCAGCGAGTCGGCGACTGGCCTGGCCAACATCACCTTCAAGCTGTTCATGCCGACGCTGCTGTTCGCGGGTATCGCCAAGGCATCGCTGGCCGAAGGTCTGTCGCCGATGTTGTTGTTGGCCTATTACCTGCCTGTACTGCTGGTGTTCGTCGTGGTCAACGTGTTGGCGCACTGGCGGCGTGGTACGGCGACGCCGCTGGGATTGGTGGCGGCGTTCTCCAACAACGTGCTGGTGGGCATTCCGTTGATCGCCAGCCTGATGGGTAACGACGGCCTGCTCTACGTGTTCGCCATCCTGGTGTTTCACAGCCTCACGCTGTTTTCCCTGCACAGTTTCTACACCGCCTTCGGCAGCCAGGAACGCGTCGACGGTCGCGCGCTGCTGAAGAACCTGGCCAACCCGATGATCATCGGCCTGGGACTGGGGGCGCTGCTCAACGTCTCCGCGCTGCCGGTACCGGAGAGCCTGTGGCGGGCGATCACCTGGCTTGGCCAGGCTGCGCTGCCCTGCGCGCTGATCGTGCTCGGCGCCAGCCTGTCGCGCTATCGCCTGCGCCCGACCGGCGAGGCCTGGGGCGTGGCATTGGCCAAGCTGGTGCTTTTCCCTGCGCTGGTGTGGTGGCTCAGCGGCCAGCTACCTGGCCTCAACGAGACTGCGCGCAGCGTGTTGGTGCTGCTTGCTGCTTGTCCCAGCGGGGTCAACGTGATGGCTTTTGCCCGCAGTGCGGAGGACAGTCGCAGTGTCAGCGCGGCAATCTCGCTGTCGACGTTGCTGGCTGCGGTTTCACTGCCGTTGTGGATGCTGGTGGTCGGGTTCTGATTGTTCTGTCTGGCGATTCCCTCTTCCGGGCGATAGGCGTGTTCGCAGTGGCCGACTAGCATCGTGCTTCCGCTGCGTTCAGGACTGCCCAGATGAAACGTCTCGCCCGTGTGCTGCTCGGCCTGTTGCTGGTATTCGGGCTGACTCTCGCCGCTTTCGTCGCCCTCAACTGGGCGCCGGACCGCCCTCTGGACGAGCTCAAGGCCCGCTGGGCGCCACCGCCGTCGCAGTTCGTCGACATCGATGGGATGTCGGTACACCTTCGTGATCAGGGCCGACGCGATGACCCCGAGCCGATCCTGCTGCTGCACGGCACGTCGGCCAGCCTGCACACCTGGGAAGGCTGGGTGAAGGAACTGGCCCCACGGCGCCGGGTGATTAGTGTGGATCTGCCCGGCTTCGGCCTCACCGGGCCATTCGTCGATGGCGATTACCACGTCGAGCACTACACGGCGTTTCTCCTCGCCCTGCTCGATCATTTACGGGTGAACCGTGTCGTGCTGGTCGGCAACAGTTTCGGTGGCCAGTTGGCCTGGCGCTTTGCCCTGGCCCATCCCGAACGTAGCGCACGTCTGGTGCTGGTGGACGCGGCCGGCTATCCGCGCAACGCCGAGTCTGTACCGATAGGCTTTCGCCTGGCAGGCATCCCGGCCTTGGCGCCGCTTATGAGCCGCTTGTTGCCGCGGAGCATGATCGAGTCGAGCGTGCGCAACGTTTATGGCGATCTGGACAAAGTCGACGATGAACTGGTCGAGCGCTACTACCAACTGACGTTGCGCGAGGGGAACCGTCAGGCCTTGCGCCAGCGCTTCGCTCAGGCCCCCAGCGGTGAGCTGCACGAGCGTATCGGCGAACTGCAATTGCCTACGCTGATCATCTGGGGCGCGCGTGACCGGTTGATTCCTCCGGACAATGCCGAGCGCTTCGCCGCTGACATCGAGGGCAGCCAGCTGGTGCTGTTCGATGACCTTGGCCATGTGCCCCAAGAAGAGGACGCCCAGCGCACCGTTGCAGTGCTGGTTGCTTTTCTGCTGCGCTGAGGCTCTAGCACGGTACTTTCCAAGTGCTTGATTTTGTTCGATGAAAGGCTTGCCGTTAATGGCTGGCGCGTTTCCTGCTAATGCTAGGCGGGGCAGTTGGCTTTGGCGAATCTTCGTCTAGGCTGACGGGATAACGAACAAAAACAGCAGGAAACTGCATGCGCAAGGGCATTAGAGCTTTCGTCCGGGTCGTGGACGCATTCAACCTGAGGGTCGGGCGTTTCGCCATGTACCTGATCTTCGCCATGCTGGCGGTGCTCCTGTACTCCTCCATCAGCAAGACTTTCTTCACGCCATCGATCTGGACTCTGGAAAGCGCCCAATTCCTCATGGTCGCCTACTTCCTGCTCGGCGGCGCCTACTCGATGCAGCTCGACGCCCATGTGCGCATGGACCTGGCCTACAGCAACTGGTCGCCACGCACCCGAGCGGTGGTCGATGCGATCACCGTGTTCATGCTGATCTTCTACCTGGTGATGCTGCTGATCGGTGGCATTTCCTCCACCGAGTACGCCATCGAATACAAGGAGACCAGCTACTCAGCGTGGTCGCCATACATGGCTCCCATCAAGATCATCATGTGCCTGGGCATCGTCATGATGCTGCTGCAGGCGATCGCCACCTTCTTCAAGGATCTGTACGCGGCCCGTGGGGAGACGCTCTGATGAGCTACGAGCTGATCGCAATGCTGATGTTCTCCTCGATGATGCTGTTGCTGCTGACCGGCAAGCGGGTTTTCGGCGCCATCGGCTTCGTCGCGGCAGCTGCTGCGTTGCTGTTGTGGGGTGATGGCGGCTCGGAGATGGCCTTCAGTGCAGCCATGAAACTGATGAAGTGGTACCCGCTGCTAACCCTGCCGATGTTCGTGTTCATGGGTTACATGCTCTCCGAGTCGGGCATCGCCGAAGACCTCTACAAGATGTTCCACGTCTGGATGGGGCCGCTGCCGGGCGGCCTGGCCATCGGCACCATCTTTCTCATGGTAGCGATCTCGGCGATGAACGGCCTGAGTGTGGCCGGCATGGCCATCGGCGCCAGCATCGCCTTGCCCGAGCTGCTCAGGCGTGGTTACGACAAGATCATGATCACCGGGGTGATCCAGGCGGGCAGTTCGCTGGGGATTCTGATTCCGCCCAGCGTGGTGCTGGTGCTCTACGGCATGATCGCGCGTCAGCCAGTAGGCCAGTTGTGGCTGGCTGGGGCGATTCCCGGACTGATGATGGCCGGCATGTTCATGCTCTACATCGCCATTCGCTGCCGCTTGCAGCCGCAGCTCGGCCCAGCGCTGTCACAGGCCGAGCGCGAGCAGATCAGCATGCAGGAGAAGCTGCGCCTGCTCAGTGCCGGGCTGGTGCCGGTGTTCATTTTCCTGTCGATGACCGGGCTGTTCCTGATGGGCTACACCAGCCTGGTGGAAAGCTCGGCGGTCGGCGCAGCGGCAGCGACCCTGGCAGCGCTGTTCAAGGGGCGGCTGAGTGGCAAGGTGATGGAGGAAACGCTGCGCAAGACCCTGGCCATCAGTTGCATGTTCATGTGGATCATTCTCGCCGCGTTGTGCTTCGGCGCGGTGTTCGATGGCCTTGGCGCGGTCAGGGCCATCGAAGGTTTCTTCGTCGACAGCCTGCACCTGGGGCCATGGCAGATTCTCATCCTGATGCAGATCTCCTTCATCGTGATGGGCATGTTCCTTGATGACACCGCCATGCTGGTGATCGTTGCGCCTCTCTACATCCCGCTGGTCGGTGCACTGGGCTTCGATCTGATCTGGTACGGCGTGCTCTACACCATCACCTGCCAGATCGCCTACATGACCCCGCCATTCGGCTACAACCTGTTCCTCATGCGGGCCATGGCTCCGCCTGAAGTGTCCCTGCGCGACATCTACGTCTCGGTCATCCCCTTCGTCATCATCATGGTGCTGGCGTTGACCCTGGTGATGGTCTTCCCACAGCTTGCGCTGTGGTTGCCGCAACTGCATTACGGCGGCTGATCAACGGAAATCGGCGCGTGCGCGCCAGCAGTCGAGCCGGTTCGCCCGGCCACTGGTAAGGCCGTCAGCTCTGGCGGCATTGAGCGGTTGTATTGCATCTGCATCGACACTATGGAGAGACCAGCATGAGTACGAGACGCGATTTCCTCAAGACCGCCGCGGTCACCACCGGAGCCGTAGGCACCGCTGCCCTCGGTTCGTCGCACATCTATGCCGCCGAGCCGAAGAAAATCACCTGGCGATTGCAAACCTATGCTGGTGCGGCGCTGGCCGAGCATGTGATCAAACCTTCGATTGACGCCTTCAACAAAGCTGCCAATGGCCAGATGGAGATCCAGTTATATTTTGCCGACCAGCTTGTGCCGACCGGCGAGCTATTTCGCGCCATGCAGCGCGGCACCATCGATGCGGTGCAGAGTGATGACGACTCGATTGCCGCGCCTGTGGACGTCTCGGTGTTCGGTGGTTACTTCCCCTTCGCCACCCGCTACAGCCTCGACGTGCCGGTGTTGTTCGAGCAGTACGGGCTCAACGAGATCTGGGCCGAGGCCTATGGTGAGGTCAAGGGCGTCACCTGGCTCGGTGCCGGCGCCTGGGACCCTTGCCACTTCGCCACCGTGCAGCCGGTTCGGAAACTCGATGATCTCAAGGGCAAGCGCATCTTCACCTTCCCTACCGCCGGCAAATTCCTTTCGCGCTTCGGCGTGATTCCGGTAACCCTGCCTTGGGAGGACGTCGAGGTGGCGATGCAGACCGGCGAGCTGGACGGCATCGCCTGGTCCGGCATCACCGAGGACTACACCGTCGGCTGGGCCAATGTCACCAAGTACTTCCTGACCAACAACATCTCCGGCGCCTGGTGCGGCTCCTACTTCGCCAACTCGGACAAATGGGCCGAGGTGCCGGAGCATCTCAAGACCCTGTTCAAGCTGTGCATGGACAGCTCCAACTATTACCGCCAGCACTGGTACTGGGGCGGCGAGGCGCAACTGCGGGTCGAGGGTGGCAAGCTGGAGCTGACCTCAATTCCCGCCGAAGAATGGGCCACGGTTGAAGCCGAGGCGCAGAAGTTCTGGGACGAAATCGCCAAGACCAGCCCGCGCTGCGCCAAGGTGGTGGACATCTTCAAGAAGTACAACGCATTGATGGCCAAGGCTGGAGCACCTTATCGCGGTTGAGGCCTGCCCAAGACTGCCCGCCCAACGCTCAGCAATGGGGCGGGCAGCGCTGGAGATTCTCTCGGGCCAGGTCTGTGAATGCCTTGAGCGAGGCAGACGGATTGCTCCGATTGGGGTAGTACAGGCACAGGTCATCTCTGGGTGGCGTCCAGTTCTGTAGCACTCGCAGCAGGTTTCCAGCATCGATCTCCGCTTGAACCTCCTGTTCCAGAAATAGCCCGAGCGCCACGTTCGCCTGCACGATGGCCTTGGCTACGCTCGGCTCATCCACTGTGAACTGACCCTCGACATCAACCCTGAGCACTTCGCCCGCATGTTCGAAGTACCAGGGATAGATGGCGCCGTTGGGCAGCCGGATGCGTAGGCATTCATGCTGTTTCAGATCGGCAGGTGTTTGCGGCATGCCGTGTTCGGCGAAGTACTTGGCTGTGCCCACCACGGCATAACGCTGTGTCTGGCCGAGTGAGATGGCGATCATGTCACCTGGTATCAGGCTGGATGCGCGCACGCCCAGATCGAAGCCTTCCGCGACGATGTCCATCAGTCGTTCCTCCGTCACCAGATCGATCTGGACGCGCGGGTAACGGTCGGCAAACTCCAGGACCAGCGGCATGAGTGCTGTGCGTGCCGCGCTGGCAAATGCGTTGATTCTGATCACGCCAGCAGGTTCGGCGTTGTGCGAGCGAACCGTCTCCAGTGCGCCGCGTAGAGCCTGCAGCGTAGGCCCCACTTGCTCCAGATAACGTCGACCTGACTCTGTCAGCGACACGCTGCGTGTGGTGCGATTGAACAGACGCGTCTGCAGCGTCATCTCCAGCTTGGCGATAGTGCTGCTCAGCGCGGTAGTGGAAACATTCAGGTCGATAGCTGCCCGCCGAAACGAGGCACGGCGGGCCACGGCCAGGACGGCCTCCAGCTCATGAAGGGTAAGGCGTGAATCGGACATCGAATAGTCCTGCTATGCGGGATAGGCCATCAGCATTTGTCCCAATTGAGCAGATTGTCTCGCGAGAGGCAAGATCGCAGCTCTGCAAGACCGAAAACTGTGAGAGGACCTAGCGTATGAACCTGCAATTGCCGAGTGTCGTTCAAGCCTACTTCGAGATCAGCAACGGCGATGACATCTCACGTATGACGGCGTGTTTCCATGCGGACGCCAGCGTGATCGATGAAAACCGCTGCCATAAGGGGATCGAGGCCATCGAGTCCTGGCAGCAGGCTGCGCGGAAGGCATTCACTTACCGGGTGGAGCCCATCGAGTCGTTTGCCAAGGAGGATCAAGTCAGCGTCACGGCAATGGTGAGTGGTGACTTTCCCGGTAGTCCGATACCACTCAAGCATGTCTTTCGTTTGCGTGACGGGCGGATCAGCTCACTGGAGATTGCGCCATGATGAACCTTGAGTTTGCTGGCAAGCGTGTCCTGGTGACCGGTGGGACCAAAGGTGTGGGACTCGCAGTGGTTCGTCTTTTCCAGGCGGAGGGCGCGCAGGTGCTGACCGCCGCGCGACAGGCCGACAGCGCCGTACCGCCAGATCTGTTCGTCCAGGCGGATCTTTGTACCCCAGACGGTTGCGCGGCGCTGGTGGCGGCGACCGAGCAGCGCCTGGGTGGCGTCGACATTCTCGTGCACGTCCTGGGTGGCTCGTCCGCTCCTGGCGGAGGGTTTGCCGCGCTGGATGACGAGCAGTGGCAGCGCGAGCTCGATCTGAACCTGTTTCCTGCGGTTCGCCTCGACCGTGCACTGCTTCCGGGCATGCTGCAGCGTGCAGCGGGCGTGATCATCCATGTGACGTCCATTCAAAGTCGCTTGCCGCTGCCCGAGGCGACCACTGCGTACGCTGCAGCCAAAGCGGCGCTTTCGACTTACAGCAAGAGCCTGTCGAAAGAGGTTTCGCCCAAAGGCGTGCGCGTCGTGAGGGTTGCCCCTGGCTGGATCGAAACCGAGGCATCGGTCGCCTTGGCCAAGCGATTGGCAGAGGAGGCGGGCACCGATTATGACGGAGGCAAGCGCATCATCATGGATGCGCTGGGAGGTATTCCGCTCGGTCGCCCTTCGACGCCGTCGGAAGGCGCTGAACTCATCGCTTTCCTGGCGTCACCTCGGGCGGCCTCCATCACCGGCAGTGAATTCCTGATCGATGGCGGCACGGTGCCGACAGCTTAGTGTGTCGCGGTGGATAGCCTTCGGTTGTCCACCGCCTTGATCGTCATCGCCTATTTTTCTGCCCCGCTCCCTGCCATCCCGGCAATCCTGTACCACACTCTATGAGCCTGAAACGGACGCTGTCACAAGCGTTGCGCTGCGTTCGTGCGTCGTCGGCCTTGCCTGGCCGGTCATGAATGCCCAGCTCTTCGCTTAACCCGCCCGCGATAACAACAAGACACAGGGGTTAGCATGTTCAAACCACGGGATGTAAAGACCCTGGGCGATGCCCGGCGCATCGTCGAGGAGCGTGGCCTGAGCCACGTCAAGGTAGGCCTGTTCGATAACGATGGGGTGATGCGCGGCAAATATATGAGCCGCAGCAAGTTCTTCTCCGCCCTCGAGCACGGTTTCGCCTTCTGCGATGTGGTGCTCGGCTGGGACGTCAAGGATCAGCTCTACGACAATGCCCAGTACACCGGCTGGCACAGCGGCTACCCGGACGCGCCGGTGCGCATCCTGCCGCACACCTGCCGCGAGATTCCCTTCGAGAACGGCATGCTGCTGTTTCTCGCCGAGTTCGACCAGCAAGCCGAGGCGGTGTGCCCGCGCGGCACGCTGCGCCGGGTCATCCAGCGCTGTCAGGACATGGGCTTCGAGCCCTTCGCTGCGCTGGAGTACGAGTTTTTCATGTTCGATGAAACCCCGGACTCGGCGCGGGCCAAAGGCTTTCGCGATCTCAAGCCGTTTACCCCGGACTGGTTCGGCTACTCGATGATCCGCAACTCGGTGCATGCCGAGCTCTATCACCAGATTCTCGAAATGGGTGAGGCGATGGATTTCCCCATCGAAGGCCTGCACACCGAAACCGGCCCGGGTGTGCTCGAGGCAGCGATTGCCTACGACCATGCCGAAGCCGCAGCGGACAAGGGCGCGCTGTTCAAGACCTTCATGAAGGTACTGGCCCAGCGCAACGGGCTGATGGCCACCTTCATGGCCAAATGGTCGGGCAAATACCCAGGGCAGAGCGGCCACATCCATGTGTCGTTGCGTGACCGCAAGACAGACAAGTCGGCGTTCTACGACCCCAGCCAGGCGCACAACATGAGCAAGCTGCAGCGGCATTTTCTCGCCGGGCAGCAGCGTCTGATGCCGGAATTCCTGTGCATGGTGGCGCCGACCCTGAACAGCTATCGCCGCCTTATTCCCGGCTTCTGGGCGCCCACCGACGCCACCTGGGGCGTGGAGAACCGCACCGCAGCGCTGCGGGTGATCCCCGGTAGCGACAAGTCGCAGCGCCAGGAGTACCGCCTTGGCGCTGCCGACGGCAATCCGTTCCTGGCGTTGTCGGTGGCCATCGGCTCGGGCCTTTACGGCGTCATGCAGGAGTGGGAACCAACCGATCCTGTCAGCGGCAATGCCTATGCGGTCAAGCACCCCGAGGAGCTGGCGCTGCCGCGCACCCTGTGGGACGCCGCGCAACGGCTGAAGGGGTCGCAGGCCGCCCGTGAGATGTTCGGTGATGCCTTCGTCGAGCACTTCGCCGCCAGCCGTGAATGGGAAGAGCGCGAGTACCGTCGCCATGTCAGCGATTGGGAGCTGGATCGCTACTTCGAAATCATCTGATTCCACCGTCCGTAGCCCGGATGCGATCCGGGACGGTTTCGTCGAGTGTCCCGGATTGCATCCGGGCTGCGCGGGCAAGATTTCTGGAGCACCTTATGAGCAAGCTGCAATGCATTTCCCCCATCGACGGCGCGGTCTACGTCGAGCGTCATCTGGCGTCCAATCCTGAAGTACTGGTGGCGTTGGCCAAGGCCGAGCTGGCGCAGCAGGCCTGGAAGCAGACGCCACTGCGCGAGCGTATCGCCATCGGCCGGCGCGCCATCGAAGCCTTCGCTGCACGTGAGGCGCAACTGGCCGAAGAGCTGTGCTGGATGATGGGCCGGCCAATCCGTTACGCCGCCGGCGAGATCCGTGGTTTCGTCGAGCGTGCCAGCCATATGGCCGATATCGCCGAGGGCTCGCTGGCCGACATCCGCCTGCCGGAAAAGGCCGGCTTCACCCGTTTCATTCGCCGTGAGCCATTGGGCCTGGCGTTGATCATCGCGCCCTGGAACTACCCCTATCTGACCGCCGTCAACGCGGTGATGCCGGCGCTGTTGGCAGGCAATGTGGTGTTGCTCAAGCACTCGGCGCAGACGCCGCTGTGCGCCGAACGCATGGTCGAGGCCTTCGCCGAAGCTGGCCTGCCCGAAGGCGTGTTTCAGTACCTGCACCTGAGCCATGGCGAGACCGAGGCGCTGATTCGCTCACCCAGTATCGACCACGTTGCCTTCACCGGTTCGGTGCCCGGTGGCGCCATGGTCGAGCGTGCGGCTGCTGGGCGTTTTATCAGTGTTGGGCTCGAACTGGGTGGCAAGGACCCGGCCTACGTCCGCGCCGACGCCGATCTGCAGCACGCGGTGGAAACTGCCATCGACGGCGCCTTTTTCAACTCCGGGCAGTCGTGCTGCGGTATCGAGCGTATCTACGTGCACGAGTCTTTGTTCGATGAGTTTGTCGAGCGCGCGGTGGCGCTGGTGCGCCAGTACAAGCTGGGGCGTTCGGATGATCCGGAGACTACCCTGGGGCCGCTGGTGCGCAGCGACGCCGCCGACTTCGTCCGCGCGCAGATCGCCGAGGCAGTCGAGCAGGGCGCCAGGGCACATATCGACCCGGCCGAGTTTCCCCTGGATGCGCCAGGTACGCCTTATCTGGCGCCGCAGGTGCTGACCAACGTCAATCATGAAATGCGCGTGATGACTGAGGAATCCTTCGGCCCTGTGGTGGGCATTCAGAAGGTCGCCAGCGACGAGGAAGCGCTGGCGCTGATGAACGACAGCGAGTTCGGCCTGACCGCAGCCATCTTCAGTCGCGACGTCGACGCTGCCATGGCTTTGGCTGATCGGGTCGAGGCCGGCACGGTGTTTCTCAACCGCTGCGACTACCTCGACCCTGGTCTGGCCTGGACCGGGGTTAAGCACTCCGGGCGCGGCTGCACGCTGTCTCGGGTCGGCTACGAACAACTGACCCGACCAAAATCCTTCCACTTCAAGACTCAGCTGTGAGGCGCGCGCCATGGACCTGAATCAGTACCGCATGAACTGGAACTACCCGACCTCGATGCGCGTGGGAGTTGGCCGCATTGCCGAGCTGGCCGAGGCCTGCCGCTTGCTCGGCATGCGCGCGCCGCTGCTGTGCACCGACCCAGGTTTGGCGGCGTTGCCGATGATCGACGCGGCACTGCGCCAATGTCGTGATGCCGGGCTGAAGGCCGGGCTGTTCTCGGCGATCAAGGGCAACCCCACCGGCAGCAACGTGATGGACGGTGTGGCTGCGTTCAAGGCTGGCGGACACGACGGAGTGATCGCCTTCGGCGGCGGCTCGGCACTGGATGCCGGCAAGGCCATTGCCCTGATGGTCGGTCAGGATCGGCCGCTGTGGGATTTCGAGGACGTCGGCGATAACGCCAGCCGGGTCAAGGTATCCGGCATGGCGCCGGTGGTGGCGGTGCCGACCACTGCCGGCACCGGCTCGGAGGTTGGCCGTGCTTCGGTAATCACCGATGACGCCGCGCATATCAAGCGCATCATCTTCCACGCGCGGATGCTGCCTGCTCTGGTGATTCTCGACCCCGAGCTGACCGTCGGCCTGCCGGCGAAAATCACCGCCCCCACTGGCATGGATGCGCTGTCGCACAGTCTGGAGGCGTTCTGCTCGCCACTGTTTCACCCCATGGCCGAGGGCATCGCCCTGGAGGGCATGCGCCTGGTGCAGCAGTATCTGCCACGTGCAGTGGCGCAGGGCGGTGATGTCGAGGCGCGGCTGCAGATGCTGGTGGCCTCGAGCATGGGCGCCACCGCCTTCCAGCGTGGTCTTGGCGCGATGCATGCGCTGGCCCATCCGCTGGGTGCGCTGTACGACGCCCACCATGGCCTGCTTAACGCGGTGTTGATGCCTTATGTACTAGTTGCCAACCGCGCCGTGATCGAGCCGCAGATGGAGAAGATGGCGCGCTATCTGGCCTTGCCGGGCGGCGGCTTCGATGCGGTGCTGGAGTGGGTGCTGACGCTGCGCAGTGAAGTGGGCATCGCCCACAGCCTGAGCGATATCGGCATCGACGATGCGCGTATCGAACAGGTCGGACGCATGGCCGAAGTGGACCCTTCGGCAGTCACCAACCCCATCGCCTACACGGCTGCGCAATACAGCGCATTGTTCGAGAAGGCGTTGCGCGGGACTTTGTAGCCCGGGTGCAGTCCGGTGGTGGTTGGCCGGACTTGCCGAGGATTTTATCCGGGCTACGGGCTGAGCAGCGAGTGTGTCAGTGGTCAAGAACCTGGCTGAAACGCAGCAGGTAACCGTCCGGGTCCTGGACCATCAGCTGGCGCACTCTGATCCAGCTGTCGCCACTGCGGTACTCCACCGTCTCCGGCGGTAGGCGCAGCGGTACGTCATTGGCGAGCAGTGCATGATGCAGCGGCTGCAAATCGACCACGTCGATTTGCAGATTGATGCCGCGCCCCAGCGGGTGATCGAGTGGCAGAATTTTCCAGGGATCGCCTGCTTGTTGATGCGGCTCCATCTGTTCCAGCATCAACGCAGCTTCGCCCAGAGCGATGGCTGCAAAACCATCCTCGGGGCGTTGGTACAGCAGCCTGAAACCCAGCAGCTGTTGGTAGAACCTTAGGCTGGCCTGCAGATCACTGACCTGCAGCTCTGGCGTCAGGGCCGGCAGGCGCATACGGCTCACGCTTGCTCCTGCTCCGCCTGCAAAGCCTCCAGCGCCGGTGCGGCGTAGATGCCCACTTCCACCGCCAGTTCCATCACCCTTGGTAGGTCGCTGGCGTACACCAGCACGGCCTGCAGCTCGTCATCCAGCGGCTCGCTGAAATCTACCAGCACGTAGCCGCCGGTTTCCGGCGACAGCGCCGAGAGCTGCACCTGGATACGGTTGAGTGCTTTCAGTGGCTCGGTCTTGGCCAACTGCTTGGCCTTGAGCACGAACTGCACCTGCGGGCCGAAGGATTCGGTGATGCGCTGGAACAGCTCCTCGTAGCTGTCGGCCTGGAACAGCACCGTTTCCGGCAGGCTGCCGACCACTACCCATTCGCCCAGGGGGATGGGGAATTCGTCGTCGTAGTTGACGTCCGGGTTGGCAGCGAGAAAGGCCGCCGGATCGGCATAGGCCTGCGTGGCCTCGTCAGCGATACGGGCAATCTCGTCCTCGGGCAGGCAGCCGGAGCTTATCTTGGCGATCAGTTCTTCCAGCTGGGCTTTCATCTCGTTATTCCTCGGTCATTCAGATGGGCGGCAAGCATAACCCAGAGCCTCTTGTTCGATGCACGGGAGAACAGGTTGGGCTGCTGACGTAGGAGGGGCTTTAGCCGCGAGCGGCATGTGCGAGAGGCCAGAATCGCGGCTGAAGCCGCTCCTACAAAAGCGCTGCGCCTAGCCGTAGCGCTTTTTCGCTTCGATGGCCAGGCCGCTGCCAATGCTGCCAAAGGTGTTGCCTTCGACGCTACGCGCATTGGGCAGCATCGCCGCCACGCTCTGGCGCAGCGCCGGTACGCCGCTGGAGCCGCCGGTGAAGAACAGTGTGTCGACCTGATCGGCCGCCACGCCGGCATCGGCGAGCAATTGCGTGAGGCTGGCGCGAATACGTTCGAGCAGGGGCTCGATGGCGTTCTCGAACAGCGGGCGCGTCAGCTCGGCGACCAGGCCCGGCTCGACGCGTGACAGGTCGATGGGGCGTGCGTCCTGTTCGCTCAGGGCGATCTTGCTCTCTTCCACCTGCATCGCCAGCCAGTGCCCGGCGCGCTGTTCGATCAGGCCGAACAGGCGGTCGATGCCGGTAGCGTCGACGATGTCGTAGCGCATGTTCTGCAGGGCGAGCTGGGTTTTCTGCGCGTACAGCGCGTTGATGGTGTGCCAGGTGGCCAGGTTGAGGTGGTAGCTGGTCGGCATGAAAGCGTCGCTCTTCATCCGGCTGCCATAGCCGAACAACGGCATCACCCCGGCCAGGGACAACTGCTTGTCGAAGTCGGTACCGCCGATGTGCACGCCGCCGGTGGCGAGGATGTCGCCCTGACGTTCGGCCAGGTGGTGGCGCTCGGGCGCCAGGCGCACCAGGGAGAAGTCCGAGGTACCGCCGCCGATGTCGACGATCAGCACCAGCTCCTCGCGATCCAGGTTCGACTCGTAGTCGAAGGCCGCAGCGATGGGCTCGTACTGGAACGACACGTCTTTGAAGCCGAGCTTGTGCGCCACGGCTACCAGGGTGTTCTGCGCTTCCTGATCGGCAGCAGGGTCGTCATCGACGAAGAACACCGGGCGGCCCAGTACCACTTCTTCGAAGGGCCGCTCGGCCTGGGTTTCGGCGCGTTTTTTCAGCTCACCAATGAAGAAGCCGAGCAGGTCCTTGAAGGGCAGGGCGCTGCCCAGCACGGTGGTTTCGCTCTTCAGCAGCTTGGAGCCTAGCAGGCTCTTGAGCGAGCGCATCAGGCGGCCTTCGTAGCCTTCCAGGTATTCGTGCAGGGCCAGGCGACCGTAGACCGGGCGGCGTTCCTCTGTGTTGAAGAAGATCACCGAGGGCAGGGTGATCTTGCCGTCTTCGAGTACCAGCAGGCTGTCCTGGCCGGGGCGCAGCCAGCCGACGGTGGAGTTCGAGGTGCCGAAGTCGATGCCGCAGGCGCGGGCGGGAGTGGAGAAAGACATGAAACGCAGGCCATGAAAAACGGCCGCGCATTCTATGTCAGTCGCGCGGCGACGGCGAGCCGTCAGGACGGCAGGTCAAGGCTCTCTTCGCGCTTGCGCTTCCACTGCGTCCATTCGAAGCCCAGCACCACCAGCAGTGACAGTGCGAACGGCAGCAGCAGATAGAACACGCGGAACACGATAAGCGCCGCCAGCACATCGGCAGCGGGAATCTCCGGCAGTGCGGCGAGGAAGGTCACTTCCAGTACACCCAGGCCGCCAGGTGCATGGGACAGCAGCGCCAGAGAGAAGGAAGCGAGGAACACGCCGAGCACCACCAGATAGCCGGGATGATTGTCGGCCGGCAGGGCGAAGTAGATGATCGCCGCGGCGCAGAGCAGTTCCAGTGGTCCGGCCAGCAACTGGCGGCTGACGATGGGCAGGCGTGGATATTCCACATGCAGCTTGCCCAGCGTCCAGGGTTTGAACTGGCGCCAGGAGCCCAGCACGTAAAGGCCGACCAGGCACAGCAGGACGCTGCCGATGACTACCGAGACCAGAGGCGTGACATTGGCGACGCGGTGGATCAGGTCGGGCTGAGCGATCAGCACGCAGCCGCTGGCGAGCAGGGTGCCGAGGGCGAAGGTAAAGGAGCAGAAAACGATAAGGATGCCGATTTCCTGCGGCGTCAGGCCCTTGCTGCGGTAGGCTCGGTAGCGCACCACTGCGCCTGAGAACACCGAGGCACCGATGTTGTGGGCCAGAGCATAGGTGGTGAAGGAGCACAGGGTGATGAAGCGCCAGGGAATCTTCTTGCCAAGGTGAGCGACAGCGATGCGGTCGTACCAGGCCAGTGCCCAGTAGGCACCGAGGGTGGCCGCTGCGGCAAGCAGCCAGTTCATGTGGGAGATCGCTTCGATGCTGCCCTTGATCTCATCGAGGGAGATATTGCGCAACTCGCGATACAGCAGAAAGCCAGACAGCACCACGGCACTGAGTCCGATCAGCGTCCAGATCAGGTCGCTGCGCTTCAGTTTTGGTTTGGCTTCTACGACAGACACCGCAATTCCTCGCTCGCTAGGCCCCGAGGTAGTGGGGCCGCATGCCTCTGTGGGAGGCAGCTGTTCATCGGCCATCCGGCCATTGTGCAACGGCCGGTGGCGGATCGTGCCCGCGCGGCGCGCTGCGCAGTATCAGGGAGGCGCAGCCTGTACTCAACTGCCAAGCACATTCGCACCCTCTTGTAGTTGTGTCAGCGGTTGTCCTGATACGTTCATATCCATGCCAGCGTCAGCGCCGCCAGCACCGCGTAGCGGCTCGCTTTGGCCAGGGTGACGATGGCCAGAAATACCCACAGGCGCTCGCGCATTACACCGGCAACCAGCGTCAGTGGGTCGCCAATCACGGGCATCCAGCTCAGCAGCAGCGACCAGCGTCCATAGCGCGCGTACCAGTCCTGTGCCTGCTGTAACCGAGCAGGGCTGACCGGGAACCAGCGGCGCTCGCGATAGTGTTCGATGGAGCGGCCCAGCAGCCAGTTGACCCAGGAGCCCAGCACATTGCCCAGAGTAGCCACCAGTAACAGGGCCCAAAGGGGATGTTGGCCGGCCAGCAGCAAGGCGACCAGCACCGCTTCGGACTGCAGCGGCAACAGCGTCGCCGCGCCGAAGGCGGAGAGAAACAAAGCCGGATAGGCGGAAAGCCCAAGCATGTTCAGCACGGCCGACCCTAAGGTCGGCGCTGATCAGGGCTGCGATTCCTGGCCGGTGTTGGCCATGATCTCTTCCAGGCTCAGGCCGGTCAGGCCGTGAATGGTCTTCCACAGGTAGTAGAAGATGGCCATCAGCATGATCATCGAGGGAATGGCGATCATCGGGTAGCTGAGCAGGGTCATGCGTCCCAGCTCGTCGTTGAACGCCTCGGTACCGGCCGGGCTGACCACAATCCACTTGGCCAACACATAGTTCATGAATGACGAGAAGAAGAAGGTGCCGCTGAGCCAGTAGGTGGCGCGCATCAGGCGCGTCTCGAAGTGCTCGACATGGCCGCCTTGCTCCAGACGGTCGTGGATCTTGTCGATATTGAGCACGGTCTTGTTGAACAGCAGAGTGCGGATCAGTGGGTAGCGGGTGCGCGTCGACACCAGCACGGCGATGCCGATCAGGCCGGGGATCAGCGCTTCCTTGACTGCCAGCCACTGGGTGTCGAGCTTGAGCAGGCCAATGCCGCCGGTCAACGCGACGCTGATCAGACCGAGCAGGGCGATGAAGTTGAATTTGCGATATTTGATCAGCTCGAACGCGCCCCAGGCCAGCGGAAACGCCAGGGCCAGGATCAGCGCACCATCGGCGCCGAGACGGTGCTCGCCACTCAGCTTCATCAGGATGAACGAGGGAATCAGGATGCTGATGGCCAGATCGATCAGCGGGCGGGGCTTGTGCGTCGGGGTACGGCTGTCAGTAGTGGCGGTCATAGTAGCTGGAGTCTGCGTAGGAAGCCCGATGATCGCCTGCCCGGCGCGTCAGGGCTAGCCCGACCGTCGGTTTTGAATGTGAAAAAGTATGAGTCGACAGCTTGCCGACAGGCGTCGCAGTGCCGCATGGCGATGCTAAAGTGATGGCAGGGTCCGGGAGTTGAACATGCCAAGAATAATTCCTTCCATTTGCCTGTTGCTGACGGCTCTTTCCCTGACGTCGGCGCCTGCCTGGGCGCGTGACTGCATCGGTATGGTGCCGGCCGGCACGTCGGCGTTCTGGAGCGAACTGGAGGCCGGCGCGAGACGCACCGCTGATGAGCTGCAATTGGAGCTCTATACACGCGCCCCGGCTCAAGAGGGCAGCGTCGAGGTGCAGTTGCAATTGATAGATCGCGTCCTAGCGCAGGGTTGCAAAGCGCTGATCATCGCTCCGGCTGACGATGTTATCGATATTCGGATCAAGGCCTTGCGTGCCGAGGGCATCCCCACTGTCTATGTCGATCGCGACGTTGCGGGGGACGGCGCTTATGCGTTGGTGGCGACTGACAACTTCCTCGCCGGTCAGTTGGCCGGGCAACAAATGGCCGAGCGTCTCGGGCGGGGTGGCAGAGTTGGGATGTTGCGTTTGCGGCCAGGGCTGCAATCGACCGAGGAGCGTGAGCGCGGCTTTCTGCTGGCGGCGCAGGCGACTGGGTTGCAGGTGGTGTTCGATACCTACCTGGGGGATGACCGCCAGCGCATCTCCGAGGCCCTGAGCCAGCAGTTACCCAAGCTCGACGGCCTGTTCAGTCCCAATGGCACCAGCAGTCGGGCAACCCTCGCTGCGCTGCGCCAACTGGGCAAGGCCGGTACGTTGGACTTTGTCGGTTTCGACGGTGGCGACCTGCTGTTCGATGCCGTGCGCGAGGGAGAGATTCATGCCCTGTTGCTCCAGCAGCCGCAGGCCATGGGGGATCATGCGGTGCGCCTGGTGCACCGGGCCCTGAGTGGCGAACGCGCCATTTCGCGCCTGCAACTGCTACTTGAACCGCGTGTAGTGACCGCCAGGGATTTGGCTGAAATGACAGCCCCGCAATAGCCTTGGTGATGGGCCAGGTGCGGGTTTATGATCCTTGTTCTGGCCGTCCTGAATTCGCTGTAGGGCGCGCTCTAGACGGTGGCGTGTGATGAATCTGAAGTGCCCGGTAGCCGTTCTGTTGTTGTTTTGCGGCCTCTGCGCCCATGTGGCGGCTGCCGATTTGCGGCTGTATACCGAAGACTATCGACCCTTCAGCTATCTCGAAAATGGCAAGCCGAGTGGCATGGCTGTGGCCGTGGTCGAGGAGCTGATCCGCCGCACTGGCGAGACCGCGCATATCGAACTGGTGCCCTGGACACGCGGCTATCACCAGGCTCGCCATCAGGCCGACACGGCATTGTTCTCCACCGTACGTACGGCGCAGCGCGAAGCCGAGTTTCAGTGGGTCGGACCGATCGCGCGCGGCTATACGCGTTTCTACACGCACAAGGATGCTGGGCTTCGAGTCGCCAGCCTCGAAGACGTCCGGCGCCTCGGCACCCTGGCGATTCCCAAACAGTGGTACAGCTACGAACTGTTGCGCGAACAGAACCTGGATAACCTGTATGGCGTGTCGACGCCTCAGGACATGCTGCGCATGTTTCGTCATCGCCGGGTCAAGCTGCTGCTGGCCAACAACCTGACCCTCGACGGCATGCTCGCCGAGCAGGGCATGAATGCCGGGCAGCTGCAGGAGCAGTTCGACCTGATGCCCAACGACTCCTATATCGCCTTTTCCCTGAAGACGGATCCCGCGCTGGTCGCACGTTGGCAACAGGCGCTGCAGCAGATGCGCCACGACGGCAGCCTGGAGCGGATCTACCGCCACTGGTTTCCCGCGGCCGATGAGCGCACCTTGGTCGACTTGCCGCGCAGCGAGTGAAGCGGCTGCACGGGGCGCCCCGGCTTGCTAGGCTGCAAGCGGGAGGGGCGATGATGGCCAAGTGTATTGATCGATGGCTATGTGTTCTGCTGCTGGCGCTGTGCGCTCCGGTACAGGCACAGCTGCGTCTGCTCACCGAGGATGCGCCGCCGATGAGCTTCATGCGCGAGGGCGAACCGAGCGGTCTTGCTGTCGAGGTGGTCAGAGCATTGCTGGCGCGTACCGGCGACACTGGACAGATCGAGCTGATGCCCTGGACGCGAGCGCTGTACCTGGCTCAGCAACAGGAAGATATCGCGCTGTTCTCCACTGTGCGTACAGCCGAGCGTGAGGACCGGTTCCAGTGGGTCGGCCCCATTGTGGTCGGCACTACCAGTTTCTACTCGCTCAAGTCCCGCACCCTCGTCATCGACACGCTGGAGCAAGCCGCTGCCAGCGGACCTCTGGCGTTGCCCAAGCAGTGGTACACCTTCGAAACCCTCAGTGCGAAGGGCTTCACCAACCTCTATGGCGTACCCAGCTCGAAGCAGATGATGACCATGCTCAAGCATGGCCGGGTCAATCTGATCGCCACTGAGGACCTGACCCTGGCTGGCGAGTTGGCCGCTGTCGACCTCAAGCCACAGGACGTTACCGCGCACGTGCCGTTCATGCGCTCGGCCTACTACATTGCCTTTTCCCCGCAGACATCGGTGGTGCGCGTGGTGCGCTGGCAGCGCGCATTACAGCAGATGCATGAGGACGGCAGCCTGGAGGCGATCCTGAAACGCTGGTTGCCGCATGCGCCGATGCCGCCCATCGCTCCGTAGCGCCTCGCGCGGCGACTGGTTAACCTGAGCGCTGCAATCCACCGAGTCCGATCATGTCGCGTCGTCATCTCACTCTCGATCTGCGCAGTCGCGCCGGCTTGTTCGCTCACCTTGGCGCGATGGAGCGGGCGGGCGTGCCTATCGATCGAGCGCTGGCCAGTCTGGATCTCGGTGCGCGCCACGAGGCCGCCGTTAAGCGCCTGCGACAGATGGTCGGCGGCGGACGCGACCTGGCGACTTCCGGCCAGTTGAGTGGCGTGTTCACGCCATTGGAAAGTGGCCTGGTGCGAGCCGCGCAAGAAGCCGGTGCACTGGCGCATATCTACGAGCAATTGGCGCAGCGCTACGACGAACAGGCGCGTTATGCCGCAGAGTTGAAGTCACGTCTGCTGTTGCCGGCCGGGGTTTTGCTGCTGGCGCTGGCGGTCAAACCCTTGCCTGCTTTGGTTGGGGGAAGTCTGAGTGGCGCGGGCTACCTGGCGGCTGTGCTGATGCCGATCTTGTGGCTGTCGGCATTGCTGTTCGGTGCACGAGCGTTGTGGCGACGCTGGCAACAGCGGCGAACCGATCAACCGGGCCCGTTGGACGATCTGCTGCTGGCTCTGCCGGTGTTGGGCAGCCTGCAGCGCCGGGCGGATGTCCGTAATTTCTGCGACAGCCTCGGGCTGCTGCTGGAGGCCGGGATGCCCGTGCTCGACGCCCTGCCGCGCGCCTGCAGTGCAGTGAGCGGCGCGCGGCTGCGGCGGGATTTCGCCAACCTGGCACCACGGGTCGCGGCTGGGCAGTCGTTGGTGCGCGCTTTCGATGGGCTGAGCTTTCACGGCAAAGCCATGCTGATCGGCGTGCTCAATACCGGTGAAGCCACCGGTCGGCCCGGTGAGGCGCTGCTACGTTTCGCCCGCCTGCAGGCGCAACAGCTGGCTGCGAGCCAGCAGATGCTGGCGAGCTGGGCGCCACGGCTGTTCTATTTGGCGGTCGCCATGTGGATGGCATACGGCCTGCTGACCGGTGGTGGTTTCTTCCCGGCGCTGCCGGCGGAGCTGGCTGGCCGATAATTTGCTGGTTATCGACCACGGCGCTCCGTTTGAAAGCTGGCAGCAAGTGCCTTGCGCTAGCATTCGTCACGTCTACGCCATTACTAAAAAGAGAAAAAAGCGATTCAACCGACTTTGGAATACGCCCCATGCCCATCCTGCAACGTGCATCCCACCATGAGCTACGCAGCGCTTTTCGTGCCCTGCTGGCTTCCGACCGCTGCTATCACACGGCCTCGGTCTTCGATCCCATGTCCGCCCGCATCGCCGCTGATCTCGACTTCGAGGTCGGTATCCTTGGCGGCTCCGTCGCCTCCCTGCAGGTACTCGGTGCGCCGGACTTCGCCCTGATCACTTTGAGCGAATTCGTCGAGCAGGCGGCGCGTATCGGCCGCGTCTCGCGCTTGCCGGTAATCGCCGATGCCGACCACGGCTACGGCAACGCGCTCAACGTCATGCGCACCGTGGTCGAGCTGGAACGCGCCGGTGTTGCCGCGCTGACCATCGAAGATACCCTGCTGCCGGCCCAGTTCGGCCGCAAGTCCACTGATCTGATTTCCATCGAGGAGGGCGTCGGCAAGATCCTCGCCGCGCTGGAAGCCCGCGTCGATCCGGATCTGGCGATCATCGCCCGTACCCATGCCGGCGTTCTGGAGGTGGACGAAGTGATCCGCCGCACGCGCGCCTACGAGACCGCCGGTGCCGACGGCATCTGCCTGGTCGGGGTCAAGGATTTCGCCCACCTGGAACAGATCGCCGCAGGCCTCAAGGTGCCGCTGATGCTGGTCACCTACGGCAACCCCGAACTGCGCGACAACCAGCGTCTGGCACGCCTGGGCGTGCGTATCGTGGTCAACGGCCACGCTGCCTACTTCGCCGCGATCAAGGCCACCTACGACTGCCTGCGCGAACAGCGCGGTGCGCAGCCGTGCGACCTCAATGCCACCGAGCTGACCCACAAGTACACCATGCCCGAGGACTACATCCTTTGGGCCAAGGAGTTCATGGAAGTCCGCGAGTAGCCTGTCGCGACCGGCTGCACTTGCACTTCGCATTCTCCGGGCGCATATCTGTTCGGAGAGTGCGAGGAGGTCGAACATGGCAGGTGGTTGGGCAAGCGACGACGCAGTGCAGGAACAGATCGACAGCAGCATCGAGGACGCCGTTGCGCGTGCTCGCAGTCAACTGCCGAAAGGCGAGAGCCTGCATCATTGCGAAGAGTGCGACGCGGTGATACCCGATGCCCGTCGCCAGGCAATTCCTGGTGTGCGCCTGTGCGTGAACTGCCAGGCCGAGCACGACCGTGAGAGCGCGGCGTTCAGCGCCTATAACCGTCGTGGCAGCAAGGACAGTCAGTTGCGCTGAGCAAGCGGTACGGCACCTATTCGCCTCCTGCTGGTCTAGTGCTACTACGACCGTGACTCAGGAAGAGGTGCTTGCATGACGATTTTCGAAGCCTTACGCATCAGCCACGACATCCAGCGCGAACTGGCGCAGAAACTGATCGCTACCCAAGGCGACAGCGCCGAGCGCCACGCCTTGTTCTCTCAGCTCAAGCAGGAACTGGCTGTGCATTCGGTGGCCGAAGAACGCCATTTCTACATTCCCCTGATGCAGCAGGACGCAGGCGTCGACCTGTCGCGCCACGCGATTGCCGAGCATCACCAGATGGACGAAATGATCGAGGACCTGGAAGAAACCGACCCCAGCAGCCCCAGCTGGCTGGCGCAAGCCAAGGCCCTTGCGGAAAAGGTCGAACATCACCTCAAGGAGGAAGAGCACACCTTCTTCCAGATGGCCGGCAAGCTGCTGCGCGACAAGGAGAAGCAGCAACTGGCTGGTGATTACCTGAACGCCTACGACGAGATGAAGCAGGCGTCCTGATAGACCCACGAAAGCCGGGCATGACGCCCGGCTTTTTCGTCAGAACAGGAAATACCGCTGTGCCATCGGTAGCACTTCGGCCGGCTCGCACCAGAGCAACTGGCCGTCAGCCTTGACCTGATAGTTCTGCGGATCGACCTCGATGTTCGGCAGGTAGCCGTTGTGGATCAGGTCGGTCTTCTGCACCTCGCGGCAGCCTTTGACCACGCCGATTTTCTTCTGCAGGCCGAGCTGTTCGGGCACGCCCGCTTCGAACGCCGCCTGACTGATGAAGGTGATGCTGGTGGCATGGCGGCTTCCGGCATAGCTGGCGAACATCGGTCGGTAGTGCACCGGTTGCGGCGTCGGGATCGAGGCGTTGGCATCGCCCATCAGGCTGGCGGCGATGGCGCCACCCTTGAGGATCAGCGTCGGTTTGACGCCGAAGAAAGCCGGGCGCCACAGCACCAGATCGGCCCACTTGCCCACTTCGATGGAGCCCACCTCGTGGCTGATACCGTGGGTGATCGCCGGGTTGATGGTGTACTTGGCGATGTAGCGCTTGGCGCGGAAGTTGTCGTTGCCGGGGGCGTCCTCGGGCAGCGGGCCGCGCTGCTGTTTCATCTTGTCGGCGGTCTGCCAGGTACGGGTGATCACCTCGCCGACGCGGCCCATGGCCTGGCTGTCGGAACTGATCATGGAGAACGCGCCGAGGTCGTGGAGGATGTCCTCGGCGGCGATGGTCTCGCGGCGAATACGCGACTCTGCGAAGGCCACATCTTCGGCGATGCTTGGGTCGAGGTGGTGGCAGACCATGAGCATGTCCAGGTGCTCGTCGATGGTGTTGCGGGTGAACGGCCGGGTCGGGTTGGTCGAGGACGGCAGCACGTTGGGGAAGCCGCAGGCCTTGATGATGTCCGGCGCGTGGCCACCGCCGGCGCCTTCGGTGTGATAGGTGTGGATGGTGCGGCCCTTGAACGCGCCGAGGGTGGTTTCGACGAAGCCGGACTCGTTCAGGGTGTCGGTGTGGATCGCCACCTGCACGTCGTATTCGTCGGCCACACTCAGGCAGTTGTCGATGGCGGCCGGGGTTGTGCCCCAGTCCTCGTGCAGCTTCAGGCCAATGGCGCCGGCCTTGACCTGCTCGATCAGCGGCTCGGGCAGCGAGGCGTTGCCCTTGCCGGTGAAGCCCAGGTTCATCGGGAAGGCGTCGGCGGCTTGCAGCATGCGCGCCATGTGCCAGGGGCCGGAGGTGCAGGTGGTGGCGTTGGTGCCGGTGGCCGGGCCGGTGCCGCCGCCGATCATGGTGGTGACGCCGCTCATCAACGCTTCTTCGATCTGCTGCGGGCAGATGAAGTGGATGTGGGTGTCTATGCCGCCCGCGGTGAGGATCATGCCTTCACCGGCGATCACTTCGGTGCCGGCGCCGATAGCGATGGTCACGTCCGGCTGGATATCCGGGTTGCCGGCCTTGCCGATGGCAGCGATGCGCCCGTCCTTGAGGCCAACGTCGGCTTTGACGATGCCCCAGTGGTCGATGATCAGGGCGTTGGTGATCAGCGTGTCGACCACGTCGGCCGCACACAGCTGGCCCTGGCCCATGCCGTCGCGGATCACCTTGCCGCCGCCGAATTTCACTTCTTCGCCGTAGGTGGTGAAGTCCTTCTCCACTTCGATCCACAGGTCGGTGTCGGCCAGGCGCACCTTGTCGCCGACGGTGGGGCCGAACATGTCGGCGTAGGCTTGTCTGCTGATCTTCATTGGCTCGTCCCGTAGGGTGCGCCGTGCGCACCGTCGTTATCCGCGTTGCTCGTGGTGCGCATGGCGCACCCTACGAAAATTTGTATCTCAAAGATCGCCCATTACCCGGCCGGCGAAGCCGAACACCCGGCGCGCGCCGGCCAGATCGACCAGCTCCACGTCACGGCTCTGTCCCGGCTCGAAGCGCACGGCGGTACCAGCCGGGATATTCAGGCGCATACCGCGAGTGCTGGCGCGGTCGAACAGCAGGGCGTCGTTGGTCTCGAAGAAGTGGTAGTGCGAACCGACCTGGATAGGCCGGTCGCCACTGTTGGCTACGGACAGGGTCAGGGTGCGGCGACCGGCATTGAGCTCGATCTCGCCGTCGGCAATTTGGTATTCGCCGGGAATCATCAGTTGGGCCTCGCAAGCGTCTTGTAGTAGATGGCATTGGCCCGGTAGGTACCGTCTGGGCCGCAGGCGTAATCGGGTAGGCCACCGATACACTGGTAGCCGAGGTGGTGATAGAGCTGTTCTGCGTCACTGCCGGCCTCGGTGTCGAGGTACAGCAGGCCACGTTTGCGGGCTGCCGCTTCCTGCTCGACGGCTTGCATCAGTAGGCGGGCGATACCCCTGCGACGCGCCGTGCTCAGTACCAGCAGCTTTTGAATCTCTGCGCGATTCAGCCCGTTGGGCTTCTGGCACAGGCTCAGTTGCACGCTGCCCAGTACGCGGCCTTGGTCCTGAGCCACCCAGAGCAGCATGGAGCCGTCGGCAATGCCCGCCTGTACCTGAGTGAAATACTCGGCGGCGCCTCGCTCGTCGAGATCGGCGAGAAAGCCCAGCGATGCGCCATCGTTGACTGCATCGAGCAGAAGGACGATCAAGCCTTCGCGGGAGTTGGCGAAGTCGGCGCTGTCGATTCGCTGTAGCGTCACGCTCACTGGGTCACTCCTTGGCGCCGAGGATCAGTTGCATGAAGGTCAGATCCAGCCAGCGGCCGAACTTGCGGCCGACCTGGGGCATCTGCCCGCTGGTGACGAAACCGAGGCGTTGGTGCAGGCGAATCGAGGCGGCATTTTCCGACTCGATGGCGGCGACCATGACGTGCAGGTTGGCGGCGCGGGCGCGTTCGATCAGCGCCTGCATCAGCGCTGGGCCTAGGCCTTGGCCGCGTTGGTCGGCACGTACGTAGACCGAGTGCTCGACGGTCTGACGGAAGCCTTCGATGGTGCGCCAGGTACCGTAGCTGGCGTAGCCGACTACCTCGCCGGCGGCGTCATGGGCGACCAGTACGGGAAAACCCGCTGCAGTGCGCTCCGCCAGCCAGGCGCGGCGGTTGGCGAGATCCACCAGGGTCTCGTTCCAGATCGCCGTGGTGTGCTGCACCGCGTCGTTGTAGATGGCGAGGATGCCGGGTAGGTCGGCTTCACCGGCGTCTTGAATCGAATAGGTCATGACTTAAGCAATCGGCTGGTGCACGGTAACCAACTTGGTGCCGTCAGGGAAGGTGGCTTCGATCTGGATCTCCGGGATCATCTCCGGTACGCCTTCCATGACCTGATCGCGGCTCAGCAGGGTGGTGCCGAAATGCATCAGCTCGGCGACCGTCTGGCCGTCGCGTGCGCCTTCGAGCAGTGCGGCAGAGATGTAAGCCATGGCCTCCGGGTAGTTCAGCTTCACCCCGCGCGCCAGACGGCGCTCGGCCACCAGGCCGGCGGTGAAGATCAGCAGCTTGTCTTTCTCGCGTGGACTCAGATCCATCGTGTTACTCCATTGGGGCGTATGCCAGGCATCGCCGGAATGCGTCGTGGGGTAGGGCGGATGTCGCTTTTTACATCCGCCGTCATGTGCTCCAGATGCGGGGTGGGCGTGCTTCACGCCCCAGCATCGCCGGACGCAGCAGGCGCCAGAGTTCGATCAGCCAGGCACGGGCCTTGAGTGCTTCGCTGGCCAGGCAGCGCGCGACCAGCAGGCCCGAAAGCTGGCTGAGGTCACCGCGTACGCCATCGATCTTCAGCTCCCGGCAGCGTTCCAGTAAATCACTGTCTACATCGGCGCTGACCAGCAGGGTGGCGAATACCGGTTGGCCGTCGAGGCCGATGGGCGAGTCGAGCAGGCCGTCGTCGCCGCTCACGCGCTGGCGCTCGTGCCAGAGCAGTTTGCCGTCGCGGCGGATGTCCAGCGCGGCCTGGAAGTGGCCGCTGGCAAAGCGCTCGTCGGCAGCGGGTCGGCCGAGAGCGACGATGTCCCAGTAGAACAGACGAGCATCGCCGTGCAGGTCGATCTGCGTGTGCAGTTCGGCCTGGGCTCCAGCGTAGATGATGGTTTCCTGCGGCAGCCATTCCAGGGTCGCGCCAGCGTCGACGCGCAGGCGCAGATCCTGCCGAGCGACCCCGGCCGCGCGATACCACTTGGCCGCGCCTGGGCTGGTGAGTTGCACCCAGGTGTTTTCGCCGGCATGGGCACTGATGTCCAAGCGGTCACCGCCGGCGATGCCGCCGGGCGGGTGGACGATGATGTGCTGGCAGACTTCCGGTCCTTCTGCGTACAGGTGCTTCTGCACTCTTAGTGGGCCCAGGTGGCGCCTCTGCACTGGTGTGGTGCGTTCGCCGTGGCGTGCGTAAGCCAGCTCCAGCTCGGCAGGCCAGCTTGGCGTGAACAGGGCGGCGGGCAGATTCATGGTGGGGCAGCGTTTCCGCAGGATAGTTGACCGAGTGGGCAAGCAAGAGGCGTGCCCTGAACCAATTCGGTGCGCATTACGTTGTTTGCGGCGGTGGCCAGTCGCACTGCCGTATCTGGCTCTGCCTTCTCGTGCCTGGCCGGCTCTAGAGTGGGGCGTCGATTCGTGCGGAGCGCTCATGTTCACTTTTATCGCCTTTGCCGCCGGGTTGGTGCGCGGCTATAGCGGCTTCGGTTTCGCCATGTTGATGGCGCTCGGACTGATGCTGCGACTGCCGCCTGCGGAAGCGGTGCCGGTGGCGCTGATTCTCGATGTGGCCTGCAGCGTGACGCTGTGGCCGGCGGCGTTGCGCGCCGTGCATGGGCGTGTGCTGGGGCGGCTATTGGTCGGCATGCTGCTGGCGGTGCCGCTGGGCGCCTGGCTGTTGCTGTGGCTGCCGGCCCGCATCATGGCGCCGCTGGTGGCGGTGCTTTGTCTGTGCGGGGGCATGCTGGTGTTATGGCGGCCGTCCGTTGCCACGCCGGTGAGCCAGGGCATGGCCTGGTTGGCAGGGCTGGCATCCGGCCTGGCGACCACCGTGGCTTCGGCTGGCGGCCCGCCCTTGATGATCTACCTGTTGCGCAGTGGCCTCGATACACGCCAGTTACGCGGCACGGCGGTGCTGTTCTTCCTCGCCAGCAGTAGCGCTGCGCTGATCGGGTTGGGGCTTGCGGGTGTGCTGAACGGCGCGCTATGGCGGCTGGCGCTGGAGCTGGCATTGCCGGCGCTGGCTGGCAACCTGCTCGGCCAGTGGCTGCATCCACGCTGGCAGCCGTTGTCGTTGCGGGTGCTGGTCGGTGGGCTGCTGGTGCTGTTGTCGCTGGGCAGCCTGCTGAAGGCGATCTGGTAGGGCGCACTGCGCGCACCGATAAGTATCCGTTGCTGCGGGATCGCAGCGGTGCGCACGGCGCACCCTACGGGCGGGTTCGGTCGCGATCGCCGTAACCCGCCTTGCGAGGCGCCATGTCTGGGGCGTCCTTCAATCGCGGTCGATGGCGAAGGGCGACCAGGCCTGGCGGCTCGGCATGATTTCCAGGCGGTTGATGTTGATGTGATCCGGCAGGGTGGCGACGTAGAAGATCTGCTCGGCGATATCTTCGGCGGTCAGCGGAGTGGTGGTGCCGTACAGCGCGTCGGAGGCAGCCTGGTTGCCCTTGGTGCGTACCAGGGTGAACTCGGTTTCGGCCATGCCGGGGGCGATGTCGGTGACGCGCACGCCGGTGGATACCAGGTCGCAACGCAGGTTGAAACTGAACTGTTTGACGAAGGCCTTGGTGGCGCCATACACGTGGCCGCCCGGGTAGGGCCATTCGCCGGCCACCGAGCCGATGTTGATGATGCTGGTGCCCTTGCCGATTTCCAGCAGCTTGGGCAGCACGGCGTGGGTGACGTTGACCAGGCCCGTGACGTTGGTGTCGATCATGGTGTGCCAGTCTTGCAGGGCGACCTTCTGCGCGGCCTCCGGGGCCAGCGCCAGGCCGGCGTTGTTGACCAGCACGTCGATGCGGTCGAAGGGCGCCTGCAGGCCGTCGACCAGCGCCTTCACCGCCGCCGCATCGCGCACGTCGAGCGCAGCGATATGCACCGGCACCTTGTCCTGCAGTTCGGCCTTCAGCTCTTCCAGGCGCTCCAGGCGTCGGCCGCTGAGTACCAGCGCCCAGCCGGCCTCGGCGAAACGTCGTGCCGTGGCGCGGCCAAAACCGGATGTCGCGCCTGTGATGAATGCCACCTTGCTCATGGATAACCTCGTTTTGCTATCAGGGTTCATGGCCTGCTCCTGCATCCTCTGTCGGGCGCAGCTAGAGCGGTCCTACCAGGGTTGGGCGCCAGTGTAAGGCGTTCGGCTAAAGGCCGTGCTCCACAGCTGGCCGCGGATTCATGCGGACAGTTCGAGGAACTTGCGCACGCGTTCGGTTTCCGGGTTGGTGAAGAACTTCTCCGGGGCGGATTTCTCGATCAGCAGGCCCTTTTCCAGGAACACCACCTGATCCGACACCGCACGGGCGAATTCCATTTCGTGGGTGACCACGATCATGGTGTAGCCCTCGCTGGAGAGGTTCTTCATCACCGTCAGCACTTCACCGACCCGCTCCGGGTCGAGTGCCGAGGTCGGCTCGTCGAACAGGATCACTTCCGGGCTCATGGCCAGCGCGCGGGCTATCGCCACGCGCTGCTTCTGCCCACCGGAGAGGGTGTAGGGAAAGGCCTCTGCCTTCTGTTCCATGCCGACTTTTTCCAGCAGCGTCTGGGCGATGGCGCGGGCCTCGTCCTTGCGCATCTTCTTCACCTGCATCGGTGCTTCCATGACGTTCTGCAGCACGTTCAGGTGCGGCCACAGGTTGAAACTCTGAAACACCATACCGGTTCTGGCGCGAATCGCCGCCAGGTCGCGGTTGTTCATGCGCTTGCCCTGGGTGTCGACGCCGATGCGCTGGCCGGCGATATGAATGCTGCCGCGATCCGGCTCTTCGAGCCAGTTGATGCAGCGCAGCAGCGTGGATTTGCCCGAGCCGGAGGAGCCCAGCACGCTGACCACCTCGCCCTTGTTCACGGTCAGCGAGATGTCGCGCAGCACCTCGACGCCGTCGAAGCTCTTGGAAAGATTGTCGATCTGTACCGCAGGTGCCTCAGGCATGTTCGAAACCTCGTTTGGCGCCGAACCGGCTCGCCCACTTGAGCGCCAGTTCCAGGCAGATGCTGATGATCCAGTACAGGGCGATGACCACGATGAACGCCTCGGTGGGGATGAAGTAGGTGGCCTGCACCGAGTTGGCTGCGGCGGTCAGTTCCTGCACGGTGATGATGGTGAGAAAGGCGGTGTCCTTGAGTGCGTAGATCAGCTGATTGCCGAGCAGCGGGCGGGTGCGGATCACCAGTTGCGGCAAGATGATTCGCCAGTACAGGCGAGCGGGGCGGAAGCCATGGGCCTTGGCCGCCTCGACCTGGCCGAGCGGCAGCACCAGGCGCGCGCCGCGCAGGATCTCGGCGAAGTAGGCCGCGTGATAGATGGCCAGGGCCACCAGGCCCGCGCCCCAGGCGCTGGGCTTGATGCCAAGCGCCGGCAGCCCGTAGTAGAGCAGGTAGGCCAGTACCAGAAAGGGCAGCATGCGCATCAGGTTGATCGCCCCGCGCAGCAGGGTCGACAGCCAGGTGCGGCCCTCCAGCAGGTAGACGCTGAAACAGCCGATGACGAAGGCTGCCAGCACCGACAGGACGAACAGGATCAGCGTATTGAGTGCGCCGTTGAGGAAGGCGTCGCGCGCCTCCCAGATGATGCTCCATTCGGTCATGGTCGCGTCCTCACATGGCCAGTCGGTTGGCTTTTTTCTCGGCGATGGCCTGCACCTTGAGCAGCACGCCGATGATCAGCATGTACAGCAGGGCAGCGGCGAGAATCGGTGGCAGCGGCTCGTAGGTCACGGCGCTGATGCGATTGGTCACGCGGGTCAGATCGACGATGCCGATTACCGCGATGGCCGGGCTGCTCTTGATCAGGAAGGACATCTCGTTGACCAGGCCGGGCAGGCTGCTGGTGATCATCTGCGGCAGCATGATGCGGCGGAAGAACACGCCGTTGGTCATGCCGCAGGCCAGTGCGGCTTCCTTCTGCTCGCGGGAAAAACTGATGAAGGCTGTGCGCCACACTTCGGCGTTGAAGGCCGCGGTATTCATGGTGAGGGCAAGGATCGCTGCCGTGTTGCGATCCATGGCCAGGCCGAAGGTTGGCGCCGAGAGAAAGATGAACAGCACCAGGGTGACCAGCGGTGTGGCGCGCGCAAGGCTGACGTAGAGCACCAGCGCCTGTTCCACAAAGGGAATGCGCGCCATGCGCAGCAGGGCGATACCCAGGCCGATGACGACGCCCAGGGCGATGGCGATCGAGGAGATCCACAGAGTCGTCCAGGCGCCTTCGAGCAGCAATAACCAGGCTTGTCCGTTCATGTCGGGCTCCAGGGAAAGGGATGGGATGTTGCAAGCAAGGTCAGGGCCAGAGCTGGCCCTGATAGACGGCAGTGCGTTGGTGATGAGCATGTAGGGTGCGCCGTGCGCACCGAGGCGCTGGCACCATTTACGCTGGTGCGCGGTGCACCCTACGCGGCCATGTCAGAGACGTGGCCGCAGCCCGCTGTCACATGCCGGCCAGTTCGTGGAACTGCTCGACCTTGGTGATCGGCTCCTTGGGCATGGCCGGGAAGGCTTCGCCGAACCACTTGGTCTGCAGCTCGGCCAGGCGGCCGCTGTCGCGAACTTCGGTCATGAAACCGGTGAGGAACTCCAGCAGCTCGGGGCTGTTCTTCGGTACCGGCCAGGCGGCGAAACCATCACCGGACACGGCAATGCCCTTGGCGAAGGTGTCGCCACGGGTCTTGACCAGGTCGTTGACCGAAATCAGCGCGTTGATCACGTAGTCCAGGCGGCCGTTGGCCAGGTCGGCGTAGGCCTCCGGGTAGGACGGGTATTCGGTGACCTTGCCGATCTTGCAACCCTCGGCCTCCATCATCTTCTTCAGCTCCGGCAGGCGCGCGAGCAGGGCGCTGCCGGCCTGCAGGCCGACGGTCTTGCCGCACAGGCTGGCGATATCGCTGAGGCTGTCATCGCCTGCGCGCTTGACGTAAAAGTGCTGCGCCGAGGCGAAGGGCGGGGCGAAGTTGAACACGCGCAGGCGGTCGTCGGTGACCAGGGCGCCGGTGAAGGCCATGTCGTACTGGCCGGACGAAACCGAGGCGAGCAGGCCGGTCCAGGGCAGGATTTCCTGCTTTACGTCGAAGCCCTGCGCCTTGGCGTAGGTTTTCAGGTCTTCGAGTAGCTCCTTGTGGAAACCCTCCGGTTTGCCGTCGACGATGAAGTTGAACGGCGCGTAGTCATCCTCGGTGGCAACAGTCATCACGCCCTTGGACTTGATTTCGTCGAGGTCGGCGTGGGCGCTCAGCGAGGCGCCGACCAGGCAACTGGCCAGGGCCAGCTTGCGCAGCAGGCCGAAGGGTTTGGAATCGGTTTTCGATGGCTTCATGGGCGTGCTCCAGAGGTGTCGACAAGGGTTGTCCAGGCCGCTCGGCGGCGGTTTCGTTTTCACCTTAGAGACGCCTGACGAGCCGGCGATAGGGGCAGTTCCGGCCTTTGTTCTGGCCAGCGACAGTGGCGCGCTACTTGCTACATCACAGGGTTGTTTGGCTGTTGGAGGGCGCCATGATCGATCACTTTTACCATCTTGATTTCGACCGTCAGCGCGGCCTTCAGGAGCAGCTTCGCGAGTCGCTGGTGTCGGCCATTCTTGGCGGCGGTTTCCCGGCCGACGAGCCACTGCCGTCGTGCCGCAAGCTGTCCCAGCAGCTGTCGGTCTCGCGCAACACCGTGGCGCTGGTGTACGAGAGCCTGCTCGACAACGGCTACCTGGTCAGCCGCCCGCGCAGTGGTTACTACCTGCACCCCGATTACTGCGGGCAGACCGATGCCGTATTGCGCATGACGCCGCTGCGCAAGCCGGAACCGTCCGATGACAGCAGCGCCGCCACTGCCCCGGATTGGGCCGCGCGCTTTCGCATGCAGCCCAGTTTGAAGCACGGCGTATTGCGCCCGAGCAACTGGAGCCGTTTCACCTACCCCTTCATTTACGGTCAGCCGATCAGCGAACTGTTCCCACTGGAGCGCTGGCGAGAGGTGTCGCGCAAGAACCTCAGCGGTGAGCGCGACCAGCTGTGGCTGGGCGACCGTTTCGACCGTGACGATGAGCAGCTGATCGAGCAGCTACGCACCCGCGTGCTGCCCAAGCGCGGTATCTGGGCGCGTGCCGACGAGATTCTGGTGACCCTCGGTTCGCAGAACGCGCTCTATCTGCTGGCCAGCCTGCTGATGGCGCGCGGTGTGCGCGTTGGCGTGGAGAACCCTGGCTTTCGCGATGCGGCGAGCATCTTCGACATTCACGGCGCCAAGGTGCACCTGCAGGATGTCGACGATCAGGGCCTGGTGGTGGACCGGCGGTTGGATGACTGTCAGTACCTCTACGTGACGCCGGGGCACCAGGTACCCACGGGCGTGGCGATGAGCACGGCGCGGCGCGAACAACTGCTGAGGCAGATTCGTGAGCACGACCAGGTGCTGATCGAGGACGACTACGACGCCGAATTCAACCTCGACAACCACCCGCTGCCGGCGCTGAAGGCCAGCGACAGCAGCGGCCGGGTGATCTATCTGAGCAGCCTGTCCAAGGCCTTCTCGCCGGGGCTGCGGATCGGCTACATGGTGGCCGACGCCGAACTGATCGACGAGCTCCGCGCCCTGCGCCGGCTGATGTATCGCCACCCGCCGTTGAACAACCAGCGCATGCTCGCCGACTTCCTCGCCCAGGGGCATTACGACGCGCACCTGCGGCGCTTTCGCGAAGAACATTGCCGCCGCCGCGAGCTGCTCTACCAGGCGCTGCGCAGTGACCTGAGCGATTGCCAGCCCATGGGCAGCCCAGGTGCCAGCGCCTGCTGGCTGGCCGCGCCGGCGGGCGTCGATACCCAGCACCTGGCCTGGGCGGCGGCGCAGCAGAGCGTGTTGATCGAGTCCGGGGCGCAGTTCTTCCTCGGTGATGGCGAGGCGCCGAAGAATTTCATGCGCCTGGGTTTTCACGCCATCGATGCCGAACGCATTCGGCCGGGCGTGCAGAAACTGGGTGAGGTGTTGGCGGGGTTGTGAAAGACGTTCGCGGCTAAAGCCCCTCCCACAGAGCCATTGGGCATTTGTGGGAGGGGCTTTAGCCGCGACGGTTATCAGCCAAAGCGCGGCGCGAACAGGGCGAACACTTCATCAAAGATCGCCAGCGCCTCGTTTACCTGGGCGGCGCTGACGATGCACGGTGGCACCACATGGATGCGGTTCTCCACCACGAAGCTGAGCAGCCCGCGCGCGGTCAGCGCCGCCTTCATTTCCTGCATCACTGGCGCCGGCATCGGCGTTTTCTTCTGTACGTCGCTGACGAATTCCAGCGCCCAGAACAGGCCGACGCCACGCGCCTCGCCGATTATCGGGTAGCGCCCGGCCAGCTTCTGCAGGCCCGGGCCGAGCACTTGTGCGCCGATATCACGGGCGTTCTCCACCATGCCTTCTTCGCTCATCGCATCCAGGGTGGCGACGATGGCGGCCATGGCCAGCGGGTGGCCGGAATAGGTCAGCCCGCCGGGGAAGAAGTTCGTGTCGAAGTGCTCGCAGATCGGCTTGGAAATCATCACTCCACCGGCCGGCACATAGCCGGAGTTGACGCCCTTGGCGAAGGCGATCAGATCCGGCACCACGCCGAAATGCTCGAGCGCCAGCCAGGCGCCGGTGCGACCGAAGCCGGCCATCACTTCATCGCAGATCAGCAGAATGCCGAACTCGTCGGCCAGTTTGCGCACGCCCTGCATATAGCCCTTCGGTGGCACCAGAATGCCGGCAGTGCCGGGAATGCTCTCCAGCAGGATGGCGGCGATGGCGCCCGGCCCCTCGCATTCGATGACCCGGCGTAGGTGCTGCAGGGCGCGCGCGCATTCCTCTTCCTCGGTTACCGCGTTGAACTCGCTGCGGTACAGGTAGGGGTTGAAGAAGTGCACGTGGCCACGGGCGTATTCGTTGGGCACACGGCGCGGGTCACCGGTGGCGACGATGGCCGCGCCAGTGCTGCCATGGTAGGAGCGGTAGGCGGAGAGGATCTTGTCGCGACCGGTGTACAGGCGCGCCATGCGCATGGCGTTCTCGTTGGCATCGGCCCCGGCGTTGGTGAAGAACACCTTGGAGAAACCGGCCGGCGCGCGGGCGAGGATGCGCTTGGCCGCTTCGCCACGCATCAGGTTGGCGGTGGCCGGGGCGATGGTCACCAGGCTGCCGGCCTGTTCCTGGATGGCGGCGATGACCTTCGGGTGCTGGTGGCCGATGTTGGTATTGACCAGTTGGCTGCTGAAGTCGAGGTAGCGTTTGCCGTCGTAGTCCCACAGCGTGCAGCCCTCGCCGCCGGCAATCACCAGCGGGTTGAGGGCGCCCTGGGTCGACCAGGAATGGAAGACGTGCTGGCGATCCAGATCGTGGACGTACTGGTTGCTGATCGGTGTGCTCATGATGACCTCGGGCTGGTCGTTGCGGATGGCTGCACCATAGGAACAAAGCGGCCGTGTGCCGTAGGGCCAGATGCCGGAAATGGCTGGGTCAGCGCGTCTGGCTCGCCGACATCGGGCAACTGTCCCTAGGCGCTTGGTGTGTACAGGCTAGGCTGGAGGCATCCGTTTTCAGGAGTGAAACCATGGCCCACGCATTCGAAATCAACACCGCTCCGCTGGCGTCCACAGAGGGCCTGAACAGCGCCGAGATCGTCCAGGCGCGTATCGACCTGGCCGCCTGCTTTCGCATGGCGGCACGGCTCGGCATGGGCGAAGGCATCTGCAATCACTTTTCCGTGGTGGTGCCGGGGCGGCCCGAGTTGTTTCTGGTCAATCCTTATGGCCTGGCCTTCGCCGAGGTCACAGCGTCATCGTTGTTGATCTGTGATTTCGATGGTCACGTGGTGCTGGGCGAGGGCCGCCCGGAGGCCACGGCGTTCTTTATCCACGCCCAGCTGCACCGTCTCAACCCGCGTGCCACGGCAGCCTTCCACACGCACATGCCCAATGCCACGGCGCTGTGCATGCTGGAGGGCGAGCCCTTCGTCTGGGCCGGGCAAACGGCGTTGAAGTTCTATGAGCGTCTGGCGGTGGATGAGGATTATCAGGGCCTTGCGCTGAATGATGCCGAGGGCGAGCGCATCGCCCGTGCGGCAGGTGATGCCGATGTGGTGATGCTGAAGAACCACGGCCCGTTGGTACTGGGGCCGAGCATTGCCGAGGCCTGGGACGACCTCTACTACCTGGAGCGCGCCGCCGAGGTGCAGCTCAAGGCCATGGCCAGCGGTCGGCCGTTGAAGGCCGTGGCGCCGACGATTGCCAGTGCCGCGTGCCGGCAGATGCAGCAGGGCAACGCCGAAAGCGCTCACCTGCATCTTGAGAGCGTGAAACGCCAGTTGCTGCGCGAGGGATCGGATTTCGCTGAGTAGGACGGCGAAGTCCTGTGGGAGGCGCTTTAACGGCGACTGAGGCGGTTACCGAGTCGCGGCTAAAGCCCCTCCCACAAGGCGGATCAGGACGTAGGGTGGATGACGTTTTTCATCCACCATTGCATCGCAGAGTGGTGGACGGATGAAGCGTCGTCCACCCTACGAGACTGGTCAGATCGCCACCAACCCGCGTACGCCTTCGGTTTCCATGTTCTCGCCACGGCCCTGCTGGACGATCTCGCCACGGCTCATCACCAAGTACTGGTCGGCCAGCTCGGCAGCGAAGTCGTAGAACTGCTCCACCAGCAGGATGGCCATGTCGCCGCGAGCGGCGAGCTTCTTGATCACCACGCCGATCTCCTTGATCACCGAGGGCTGGATACCTTCGGTGGGCTCGTCGAGGATCAGCAGGCGCGGCTGGCTGGCCAGGGCTCGACCGATGGCCAGCTGTTGCTGCTGACCACCGGACAGGTCGCCGCCACGGCGATGCTTCATCTCGCGCAGCACCGGGAACAGCTCGTAGATGAATTCCGGCACGGCCTTGGCCTGGCTGCCGGGAAAACGTGACAGGCCCATCAGCAGGTTCTCTTCCACGGTCAGGCGGCCGAAGATTTCGCGTCCCTGTGGCACGTAGGCGATGCCGGCGTGCACGCGCTGGTGCGGTTTGAAAGCGGTGATGGGTTTGCCTTCCCATTGCACGCTACCGTCCTTGGCCGGGATCAGACCCATCAGGCATTTGAGCAAGGTGGTCTTGCCCACACCGTTGCGGCCAAGCAGGCAGGTGACCTCGCCGACCTTCACGTCAAACGACAGGCCACGGAGGATGTGGCTGCCGCCGTAATACTGGTGGAGTTGTTGGACTTGCAGCATATCGATGTCCTTAAGCATGCGGTGCGCGCGGCGCACCCTACGGAGCGCCAGCCTTCTCCCCTCTCCCGCTCGCGGGAGAGGGGCCGGGGGAGAGGGGCTTTTCAGCGACCCAGATAAACCTCGATCACCCGCTCGTCGTTCTGTACCTGCTCCAGCGAGCCTTCGGCCAGCACGCTGCCCTGGTGCAGCACGGTGACGTGGTCGGCGATGCTGCCGACGAAGCCCATGTCGTGCTCCACCACCATCAGCGAGTGCTTGCGTGCCAACGACTTGAACAGCTCGGCGGTGAACTCGGTCTCGGCATCGGTCATGCCCGCCACCGGTTCGTCGAGCAGCAGCAGGTGCGGCTCCTGCATCAGCAGCATGCCGATCTCCAGGAACTGCTTCTGGCCATGGGAGAGCAGGCCAGCCGGACGATTGCGCGAGGCTTCCAGGCGAATGGTGGTCAGCACTTCCTCGATGCGATCTTTCTGCTCGCCGCTGAGTCTGGCGCGCAGGCTGGCCCATACCGACTTGTTGGTCTTCTGTGCCAGCTCCAAGTTTTCGAACACCGTCAGCGCCTCGAATACCGTGGGTTTCTGGAACTTGCGGCCGATGCCGGCCTGGGCGATCTGCACTTCGCTCATGCTGGTCAGGTCGTACTGCTCGCCGAAGTAGGCCACGCCGTTGTCCGGGCGGGTCTTGCCGGTGATCACGTCCATCATGGTGGTCTTGCCGGCGCCGTTGGGGCCGATGATGCAGCGCAGCTCACCGACGCCGATGTACAGCGTCAGGTTGGTCAGCGCCTTGAAGCCATCGAAGCTGACGTTGATATCTTCCAGCGTAAGGATGGTGCCATGGCGGACGTTGACGCCCTTGCCGACGTTCTTGCCGGTGTCCAGCGCAAGGCCGGTGGGGTCGAAAGCGGCTTCGAGCATGGTTTCAGGTACCGGAGTGGCTTTCATTGATCCTTCTCCTTGCGCAGCAGGCCAACCACGCCGCGTGGCAGGAACAGGGTGACGACGATGAACAGCGCGCCCAGGGCGAACAGCCAGTATTCCGGGAAGGCCACGGTGAACCAGCTCTTCATACCGTTGACCAGCCCGGCGCCAAGCAGCGGGCCGATCAGCGTGCCGCGACCGCCCAGGGCGACCCATACGGCCGCTTCGATGGACTGGGTCGGTGCCATTTCGCTAGGGTTGATGATGCCCACCTGCGGCACGTACAGCGCGCCGGCCAGGCCGCACAGCACTGCACTCAATACCCAGATGAACAGCTTGTAGCCGCGTGGGTCGTAGCCGCAGAACATCAGGCGGTTCTCTGCGTCACGCAGGGCGGTGAGCACCCGGCCGAACTTGCTGCGTGCCAGGCGAAAGCCCAGGTACAGGCTACCCACCAGCAACACCACGGTGGCGAAGAACAGCGCCGCGCGAGTGCTCTGTGCGGTGATGTCGAAGCCGAGGATGCGGGTGAAGCCGGTAAAGCCGTTGTTGCCGCCGAAGCCGGTTTCGTTGCGGAAGAACAGGAGCATGCCGGCGAAGGTCAGCGCCTGGGTCATGATCGAGAAGTACACGCCCTTGATCCGCGAGCGGAAGGCGAAGAAGCCGAACACCAGCGCCAGCAGGCCGGGAGCCAGTACCACCAGGCACATCGCCCAGAGGAAGCTGGAGGTGCCGTACCAGTACCAGGGCAATTCGCTCCAGGCCAGAAAGCTCATGAAGGCTGGGAGGCCGTCACCGGCGCTCTGGCGCATCAGGTACATGCCCATGGCGTAGCCGCCGAGGGCGAAGAACAGGCCATGGCCCAGCGACAGCATGCCGGCGTAGCCCCAGACCAGATCCAGCGCCAGGGCGACGATGGCGTAGCAGAGGATCTTGCCCACCAGGGTCAGCGAATAGGCCGAGACGTGCAGAGCGTGGTCGGCCGGCAACAGGTGCAGCAGCGGCATGGCGAGCAGCACGGCCAGCACCAGCAGGCCGATGGCCAGCGAAACCTGCGGGCCGAGCTTGGCGCTGGCGCGGGCCAGCAACGTTTGATTGAGTGGCATGGTCATCAGTCGATCACCCGTCCTTTGAGAGCGAAGAGGCCTTGCGGGCGTTTCTGGATGAACAGAATGATCAGCGCGAGGATGAGGATCTTGCCGAGCACGGCACCGATCTGCGGCTCGAGGAATTTGTTCACCACGCCCAGGCCGAAGGCGGCCAGCACGCTACCGGCCAGTTGGCCGACGCCGCCGAGTACCACTACCAGGAAGGAGTCGATGATGTAACTCTGGCCAAGGTCCGGGCCGACGTTGCCGATCTGGCTCAGGGCCACGCCGCCGAGGCCGGCGATGCCCGAGCCGAGACCGAAGGCCATCATGTCCACGCGCCCGGTGGGCACGCCGCAGCAGGCGGCCATGTTGCGGTTCTGGGTTACCGCGCGCACGTTCAGGCCCAGGCGCGTCTTGTTCAACAGCAGCCAGGTCAGGACCACGACGAACAAGGCGAAACCGATGATGACGATGCGGTTGTACGGCAGCACCAGGTTCGGCAGCACCTGCATGCCGCCAGACAGCCAGGCCGGGTTGGCCACTTCGACGTTCTGCGCGCCGAAGGTGACGCGTACCAGCTGGATCAGGATCAGGCTGATACCCCAGGTGGCCAGCAGGGTTTCCAGCGGGCGGCCGTAGAGATGGCGGATCACCGTGCGCTCCAGGGCCATGCCGATGCAGGCGGTGACCAGAAAGGCGATGGGCAACGCGGCCAGCGGGTAGAGCGTGAGGTATTCGGGGGCCAGGCGCTGGAAGCTCAGCTGCACCACGTAGGTGGTGTAGGCACCGAGCATCAGCATCTCGCCGTGGGCCATATTGATCACCCCGAGCAGGCCGAAGGTGATGGCCAGACCGAGTGCGGCCAGCAGCAGGATCGAACCCAGCGACAGGCCGCTGAAGGCCTGGCCGAGCAGTTCGCCGATCAGCAGTTTGTTCTTCACCTGGGCCAGGCTCTGCTCGGCAGCGGCGCGCACGGTGGCATCGCTTTCTTCACCATCGAGCAGGCTTTGCAGACGCGTGCGGGCCAGCGGGTCGCCGGTCTTGCCCAGGCGCTCTACGGCAGCCAGGCGCACGGCAGGGTCGATGGCCTCCAGCTGCAGGTTGGCCAGGGCCAGGGTGATGGCGTCACGCACGTTCTCGTCGGCTTCAGCGCTCAGGCGGTTTTCCAGCAGCGGCAGCAGTGCCGGCGGCGTATTGCGCTGCAGTTGTTTGGCGGCGGCGAGGCGCACGGCGGCATCGTCATCGAGCAACTGATGGCTGGCCACGGCGAACGCGACCAGGCCGCGCAGGCGGTTGTTCTGGCGCAGTTTGCGTGGCGTGCCATTGGCCTCGGCTGCGCCATCGGCGGCCTGCCAGGTGCCGTCCTGTTGGATGAAGGCGCGTTTGTCGGCATCGCTGCCGACGCGGCCCTTCTGCAGGGCTTGCAGCAGCGGCATACGCTCTGGGCTGGGCGCGGCGGCCCAGTCCTGCAGCAGTTTGGCCTGCTTGCTGGCGTTGGCAGCGACGAAATCGTCGGCCTCGCCAGCCTGCGCCGCCAGGGGCAGCAACAGCAACAGGCTCAGGAGAATTCGGGTAAGGGCAGTGGGCATAAGGGTGTCCTTGATGGCCTGTAGGAGCCCGCTTGCGGGCGATCAGGGGGATCGCCGGCAAGCCGGCTCCTACAGGTTTACAGCGGGTGAGAACCGTGGGATCAGTTCGACTTCACCGGGGTATCGGCTTTCTTGTCGTTGCCTTCGATGTACGGGCTCCACGGCTGGGCGCGGATCGGGCCTTCGGTTTCCCAGACCACGGAGAACTGACCGTCCTCCTGGATCTCGCCGATCATCACCGGCTTGTGCAGGTGGTGGTTCTTCTCGTCCATCTTCAGGGTGAAGCCGCTCGGCGCGGCGAAGGTCTGGCCGGCCATGGCTTCGCGCACCTTGTCGACGTCGGTGGTGCCGGCTTTCTCGACGGCCTGCGCCCACATGTGGATACCCACGTAGGTAGCTTCCATCGGGTCGTTGGTCACCACGGTGTCGGCGTTGGGCAGCTTCTTGGCCTTGGCATAGGCCTTCCAGTCGGCAACGAACTTCTCGTTGACCGGGTTTTCCACGGACTGGAAGTAGTTCCAGGCCGCCAGGTGGCCGACCAGCGGCTTGGTGTCGATGCCGCGCAGTTCTTCTTCACCCACGGAGAAGGCCACCACCGGCACTTCGGTGGCTTCCAGACCCTGGTTGGCCAGTTCCTTGTAGAACGGCACGTTGGAGTCGCCGTTCACGGTGGAGACCACAGCAGTCTTGCCGCCTGCGGAGAACTTCTTGATGTTGGCGACGATGGTTTGATAGTCGCTATGGCCGAAGGGGGTGTAGACCTCTTCGATGTCCTTGTCGGCGATGCCCTTGCTGTTGAGGAAGGCGCGCAGGATCTTGTTGGTGGTGCGCGGGTAGACGTAGTCGGTGCCGAGCAGGAAGAAGCGCTTGGCGGCGCCGCCGTCTTCGCTGAGCAGGTATTCCACCGCCGGGATGGCCTGCTGGTTTGGCGCCGCACCGGTGTAGAAGACGTTCGGCGACATCTCTTCGCCTTCGTACTGCACCGGGTAGAACAGCAGGCCGTTGAGCTCTTCATAGACCGGCAGCACGGATTTGCGCGATACCGAGGTCCAGCAGCCGAAGGTCACCGCGACCTTGTCCTGAGTCAGCAATTGACGGCCACGCTCGGCGAACAGCGGCCAGTTCGACGCCGGGTCGACCACCACCGGCTCCAGTTGCTTGCCGAGTACGCCGCCCTTGGCGTTGATCTCGTCGATGGTCATCAGCGCCATGTCTTTCAGCGAGGTTTCGGAAATGGCCATGGTGCCGGACAGCGAGTGCAGGACGCCGACCTTGATGGTCTCGGCGGCCTGGATGGACCAGGACAGGCCCATGGCGGCGATGGAAGCGGAAAGGGTAAAGGCCTTGATCAGGCTGCGACGTTGCATGGTGCGATCTCCATTCACAATTGTGATTAAGTGGACAGCGTTTTTATTGGTGGCAGTGAAGGTCATGGCTCGGTTATTCCGGCATCGGCTCTACGCGCTGGCGAGCGCCGTACAGCTTGTGCAAGGTGATCGAATGCACCTGTGCCTTGCTGACCTCTATATGGCCCTTGAGCAATTGCTGTGCCTCTTCTGAGCGACGGGTCAGGATTGCCTCGAGAATTTGCTGGTGTTCGGCATAGGTCAGGTCGATGCGTCGGGCCTGAGTGAAATCCAGCCGCCTTAGAATGCGGATCTTCTCGCTGACCTCGCGGTGCACGCGGGCCATCTCCTGGTTGCCGGCCGCGTCCAGCAACTGGCAATGGAAGGCTTCATCGAGTCGCGATACAGCGCTGCCGTCTTGCAGTTGCTCGTCCTTTCGCACCATCCAGGTGCGCGCAAGAGTCTGCAGTGCAGGCGGATGTTCGTCCGTGGGGCGCTGGCAAAGTCGGCGTACGGCGACGAGTTCAAGGACGATGCGCAGCTCGTACAATTCGTCGAATTGCACGAAGTCCAGCGGGCGAACCTGCCAGCCGCTGCGAAAGTGCACATCGAGAAAACCCTCGCGCTGCAGACGGTGTAGCGCCTGGCGTACCGGCGTGCGGCTGGCCGCCATGCGCGCGGCGACCTCGCCTTCGGAGAAGCGGTCGCCGGGCATTAGGCGGAACTCGAAGATGTCGTCCTTGAGCCTTGCGTAGATACGCTCAGCTAGGCTCTGCGGGCGCTCAGCGGCATGTGGCATGAGTGGGTTCAGGCCTTGGTGCTGGCGATATAGGCGCGCCAGCCACCAAAGCTGGTGATGTCACGCGCGCCATTCAGTGCGTAGGGCTCGCAGATAAAGCCCTTGACCCAGCGTCCGTCGGCCAACTCCAGGTTGCCGATACCGAGCGGTGGCGGGATCTCGGCGACGAACTCGCCGAAGCGCGCCTGCGGTACGTCCCACAGCTCGACGATGATCGCCGCGCCGTCCTCGGTGACCCGTGCCAGGCCCGGCTTGGGCGGCACGGTGCCGGGCAGGGCGTAAAGGCGATAGCTGGAAGTGCTGGTGGTCTGCTCCACCAGCACGGCATCGCGCGTGCTGAGCTGGAAGTTCAGCGGCATACCGGTCAGGTGTGCGCCGACCACGGCGACACGGATGCAGCCGGGTGCCGGTTTGTCGCTCGCTGCTTGAGCCGGGAGCGGCTTGCCAGTGGCGCCCAGCGGCAGATCGACAGCCTGCTGCCAACGCTGGCCGAAAGCGGCCAGTGCCTGGTCATGCCAGGCCGGGGCGAGCAGGGTGATGCCGGCCGGTAGACCGTCGGCACGCAGCCCTGCCGGCACGGCCAGGGCAGACAGGTCGGCAAGGTTGGTGAAGTTGGTGTAGGTGCCGAACTGGCTGTTGAACAGCACCGGTTCGGCCTCCATCTCGGCCAGGGTGCGGATGGTTGGCGAAGTCGGCACCACCATGGCGTCGAAGCCGGCCAGGGCGTCGTTGATCACGCGGCTCAGCTCGGCGCGAATGTACTCGGCCTTGTAGGCGTCGCAGGCGCTGTACTTGTGGCCGTTTTCGACGATGCCGCGCACCACCGGGTTGATGTGTTCGGGGTTCACGCCTTCCACCGCGACGGTGCGTTCGGCGACCCAGGGGCCGTAGTAAAGCTGCTCGGCCAGTTGCTGGAAGGGCGCGAAATCAATCTCCACCAGCTCGGCGCCCAGTTCGCGCAGTTTGCCCAGTGCCGCCTCATAGACGGCCTGGTTCTGGCTGTCGCCGAAGAACTCGGGGTTGGCCGGCACGGCCAGGCGCGGCTTGGCCGGCATGCCGACCTTGGCGCTGTTCGGGTTTTTGCGGCTGTAGGCGTCGGCGGCGTCATAGCCACCGGCGATATTGGCCACGGTCAGGGCGTCGCTGACGGTCAGGGCGAACACCGAGATGCAGTCGATGGTGCGGCAGGCCGGCACCAGGCCGGTATTGGGCAGCCAGCCCTTGGTCGGCTTGAGCCCGACGATATTGTTGAAACCAGCCGGCACTCGGCCCGAACCCGCGGTGTCGGTACCCAGCGAGAAGGGCACCAGACCGCGCGCGACCACGCTGGCCGAACCGGAGCTGGAGCCGCCGCTGACATAAGCCGGGTTGAAGCTGTTAGGCACCGCGCCGTGAGGCGAACGGGTGCCGACCAGGCCGGTGGCGAACTGGTCGAGGTTGGTCTTGCCGATCAGGATGGCGCCGGCGGCGCGCAGGCGCGCGACCACGGTGGCGTCGACTTCGGCGCTGTAGGCGAACTCGGGGCAGGCGGCCGTGGTGGGCCAGCCGGCGGCGTCGATATTGTCCTTGATGGCGAAGGGTACGCCGTACAGCGGCAGCTTGCTCATATCGCCGTCTACACCTTGCAGTGCAGTAGTCAGTGCATCGAGTTGAGCGTCTAGCTGGGCTTCGCTGGTCAGGGCGATCCAGGCGCTGTCATCAGTGCGCAGTTCCAGGCGCAGGGCGTGCAGCAGCTCGGCAGGGGATTGGCCGTCACGGTAGGCCTGTTGCCATTGCGCGAGGGTGAAAGCGATAGGTGCGTTGGACATGCTTCGAGATTCCATCTTGTATCCAAGTTGGAATCGCTAGAGCAATGACGGTGCCAGTTTTGCGCAGGCCTTTATTTTCGGGGATTTCAGGACAGCGGCAGGGGCTTTGGCGAGAGGCCTTGCACCGAGGTGGGGCTGACCTGCAAGCGAATGGTGCAGGCTCTTTGGCGCTGGCGGTGCGCACAGCGCACCCTACGGTATCGAGAGGGGTAGGGTGCGCCGTGCGCACCGAGGGCTCGAAGCTCGGTGTCTTACGGCACCAGGTAGTTCTTCACCCCGGTGAAGATGATCTGCGCGGCCAGGGCGCAGACGAACAGGCCCATCAACCGGCTGACGATCTGCAGGCCCTGGTCGCCGAGCAGGCGCTCGAACTGGTTGGAAAGGTACAGCACCACGCCCACGGTGAGGCTGGCGAGGAAGATCGCCGCCACGGCCACCAGCTTATCGTCCCAGTGTGGCTGGCTGGCGCCCATCAGCAGCAGGGCGCCGATGGTGCCGGGGCCGACGGTCAGGGGGATGGTCAGCGGCACGATGGTTACGTCCTGCTGCACGTTGTCTGTCTGCACCGCCGACTTGCCCTGGGCCATGCCGAGGGCGGAGATGAACAACACCGATCCCGCGCCGATACGGAAGGCGTCGATGGTGATGCCGAACAGGGTGAAGATGTGTTTGCCGAACAGGTACAGCAGCACGCTGGCGATCAGCGTCGCCAGCGCCACTTTCCAGGCCAGGCGCTTGCGCTCCTTGAGGGTGTAGCCGCGGCTGAGGCCGATGAAGCAGGAGAGGACGAAGAAGGGGCTGTAGAGCACCAGCATCTTCAGGTACAGGCTGAACAACTCGGACGCCATGGCGGCAGGCTCGCAGAAAGGCAGTGAAGGTAAAGAAGACTATCAGTGTGGCAGCGCATCACGCTGGCGACGCAGCTCGCGCTCGGCAATCCAGTGCTCGATCAGCTCGCGCAGTTGTGACAGCTCCACTGGCTTGGACATGTGGCCGTCCATGCCGACGGCACGCGCGCGTTCCTTGTGTTCGCTGAGGATATGCGCGGTCAGTGCTACCACCGGTGTACGCGGGCGTTTCTCGCTCTTTTCCCAGGCGCGCAGCTGTTCGGTGGCGGAGAAACCATCGAGCACCGGCATTTCACAGTCCATCAGCACCAGGTCGTAGGGCTGCGCTTTCATCGCGCTGAGGGCTTCCTCGCCGTTGCTGGCAGTGTCCGGCTTGAGGTTGAGCTTGCCGAGCATGCCGCGAATCACCTTGGTGGAGATGCTGTTGTCTTCGGCCACCAGAATGCGGAAGTCGGCCGGCACGTTCAGCGGCGTACTGACCGGAGTTGGCGCTGCTTGGGCGGGAGTGTCGTTGGGGCGCTGGGCCAGTTCATCGGCCAGGGTGGTCTTGAGCGTGTAGCCGGCCACCGGCTTGGCCAGGATGCGCTTGATCCCGGCGTTGCGTGCAATCACCTTGCTCGGCGCGTTGCTGATGCCGGTGAGCATGATGATCAGGATGTCGTGGTTGAGGCTCGGATCTTCCTTGATCTTGGCGGCCAGCTGCATGCCGGTCATGCCGGGCATGTCCTGGTCGAGCAGCACCGCATCGAAGTACTCGCGCATGTGCGCCTTGGTGCGCAGCAGGGCCAGAGCCTCCTTGCCGGAGGGCACGGCGCTGACCTGCATGCCCCAGGCGTTGCATTGCTGCATCAGCACCTTGCGGCAGGTGTCGTTGTCGTCCACTACCAGCAGGCGCGCGCCCTGTAGCGGGCTGTCGAGGTCGGCTTCCGGTTGTTCCAGACGGGCGGCGTCCAGCGGCAGGGTCAGCCACAGGGTCGTGCCCTGGTTGCCGCTGCCCTGTATACCGAACTCGCCGCCCATCAGACGCACCAACTGGCGCGCGATGATCAGGCCGAGGCGCCCGCCCAGGCGGGTGGCGGATAGGAAGTCGCGGCTCTGCAGTTCGGCGTTGAGCAGGGCGTCGCGTTCCTCTGGCAGCAGTGGACGACCGCTGTCCTGTACGGCGACGCGCAGACGATGTTGGCCGTCGCTGCTGTCGAGGGCGGCAACCAGCAGGATCTCGCCCTCGTCGGTCTGCTTGAAGGCGTTGTCCAGCAGGCTCAACAGGGCCTGGCGCAGGCGTGTCGGGTCACCGCTGATCACCCGTGGCACCTGTGGCTGGATGAAACTGATCAGCTCCACGCGCTGTTGTTCGGCCTTGGCGCGGAAGATGTCGAGGCAGTCTTCGATCAGCGCGCCGAGGTCGAACTGCACATCGTCCAGTTCGATCTGTCCGGACTCGAGCTTGGAAATGTCGAGGATTTCGTTGATCAGGGTGAGCAGTTCGTTGCCCGAGCTGTGGATGGTCTGCACGTAGTCGCGCTGCTTGGCCGACAACGGTGTGCCCAACAGCAGCTCGGTCATACCCAGCACGCCGTTCATTGGCGTGCGGATTTCATGGCTGATCTTGGCCAGGAACTCGGCCTTGGCTTTCAGCTCGGCACTGCTGGCAGCGAGGGCGGTGCTTTCCTGGAGCGTGTCGCGCTGGATCTGCCGCTGCCGCTCGGTCAGCGACACGCTGAGGATCAGACCGGCCAGGGTGGCAACGCTGAATACGCCCAGCACCAGCCAGCCCGGATTGAGCTGATCGAAGCCGAGCAGCACCGGCACGAAGAAACCGAAGCCCATGTTGAACACCAGCATGCCTAAGGCGATCAGGCGTGCCGGCTGGTAACCGGCGCGCCAGTGCAGGCCGCTTACCAGCAGCAGGTTGATCGCGCTCAGAGCCACCAGCAGGTAGACCAGCGAGCTGTACCAGAACAGACCGGTGACGACGATGCACAGCGCATAGCCCAGGAGCAGTAGAGCATTACCCCGCAGCAGGCGGTTCAGGGGGCTGTGCTGTACTGGCGTGCCGTGCATGAAGCTCAGGCCAAAGGCCAGGGCGCTGAAGGCAGCGAACAGGGCAGAGAGGTCGGCGATCAGGGACTGGTTGTAGCCCAGGCTGGGCAGCCATTGGGCGAAGATGCCGAGGTTGGCCGAGGAGCACACGGCGAGGCCGATGTTAACCCCGGCCAGCCAAAGGCCACTGGCGCTGCGGCTGTAGATGAAGCGGATGAGGTTGTACAGGGTCAGCAGCAGCAGAGCACCGAACAGCATGCCGTAGAGGTAGGCGGGTTTTTCCAGGCTGACCAGTTCGGCCTGATCCATCACCTTGAACCAGGTCATCAGCGGGTGGTTGGAGGTCAGGCGGACATAGGCGACGCGGGCCTGGCCGTCATTGGGCAACGGCATCAGGTAGAAGCGCGACGGCAGCGGTCGCGAATCCAGCGGCATGGCCTCGCCAGTGTGCAGGTTCTGCTCCAGCTGGCCATCTCTCAGCAGGTAGTAATCGAGGTACTGCACCCGTGGTGAAAAGATCCACAGCCAGGCGGGTTGCTGCTGCGGTGCGAACTCGGCACGCAGCCAGACAGCGTGATCACTGGGCGGGAAAGTAAAGGACTGTTTGCTGAGGGGTTTGAACTGTTGGCGCTGGGCGCGGACCTCTTCCAGGCCCAGGCGGGCGCTGGCGTCGACCAGATAGGACCAGCTGTGCGTGCCGGTAGGGGCTGTGTTCGCCGTGGCTGTCAGGGCAAGGCCAAGCAACAGCAAGCTGGCGAGTAGTCCGATGGCAATCCTGAGCCGGCGCACGGGCAAAATCCTTCTAAATGAGTGGCCGGATTATAGCCAAGCATTTGCTCGAGCGAATACGGCACAAACAGCGATTTTGCCTTGTTTGTGCCGCATTTTCGCTCAAACGATCAGCTCTCGCCGCGCTCGCGGGCGATGGCCCGATAGCCGATGTCGTTACGATGGAACATGCCATTCCAACGAATCTTCTCGGCCAGGCGGTAGGCCTGCTGCTGGGCATCGGCGACGCTGGCGCCGATGGCGGTGGCGCACAGAACGCGGCCACCGGCGGTGACGATCTGGCCGTCCTTCAGCGCGGTGCCGGCGTGGAATACCTTGCCGTCGAGCTTGGCGGCTTCATCCAGGCCTTCGATCACGTCGCCCTTGGCGTAGTCGCCCGGGTAGCCACCGGCAGCCAGTACCACGCCCACGGTCGGACGTGGGTCCCAGGTGGCTTCGACTTTGTCCAGGGCCTTGGCCAGGGCGGCCTCGACCAGCAGCACCAGGGAGCTTTCCAGGCGGCACATGATCGGTTGGGTTTCCGGGTCGCCGAAGCGGCAGTTGAACTCGATGACCTTGGGCTTGCCGGCCTTGTCGATCATCAGACCGGCATAGAGGAAGCCGGTGTAGACGTTACCTTCGCTGGCCATGCCGCGCACGGTCGGGTAGATCACCTCGTCCATCACGCGCTTGTGCACCTCGGCGGTGACCACCGGCGCAGGCGAGTACGCGCCCATACCGCCGGTGTTCGGGCCGCTGTCGCCGTCGCCAACGCGCTTGTGGTCCTGACTGGTGGCCATCGGCAGCACGTTCTCGCCGTCGACCATGACGATGAAGCTGGCCTCTTCGCCGTCGAGGAATTCTTCGATCACCACGCGCGAACCGGCTTCACCGAAGGCATTGCCGGCGAGCATGTCGCGCACTGCGTCTTCGGCTTCCTGCAAGGTCATGGCGACGATCACGCCCTTGCCTGCGGCCAGGCCATCGGCCTTGATCACGATCGGTGCGCCTTTCTCACGCAGGTAAGCCAGCGCCGGCTCGATTTCGGTGAAGTTCTGGTAGTCAGCGGTGGGGATCTGCTGGCGCGCCAGGAAGTCCTTGGTGAAGGCCTTGGAGCCTTCCAGCTGGGCGGCGGCAGCGGTGGGGCCGAAGATGTCCAGCTTACGGCTGCGGAACAGATCGACCACACCTTTGACCAGCGGCGCTTCCGGGCCAACGATGGTCAGTTGCACGTTCTTCTCGGCGAAGTCGGCCAGCTGTTCGATGGCCAGTACGTCAATGGCGACGTTCTCGCATTTGGCTTCGGTGGCGGTGCCAGCATTGCCCGGGGCGATGAAGACCTTCTCGACGCGCTTGTCCTGCGCCACTTTCCAGGCCAGGGCGTGTTCGCGGCCGCCGCTGCCGATGATCAATACGTTCATAAGTCTCTCCCAATGGAGGCGGGCCGGTGGCCCGCTTGGTGGATAGGAAAAGCGCTATCCACCCTACGAAATAAGGTTGGCGTAGGGCGGATGGCCGAAGCCATCCACCAGCCAATCAATGGCGGAAGTGACGCATGCCGGTAAACACCATCGCGATACCGGCTTCATCGGCAGCCGCGATCACCTCGTTGTCGCGCATCGAGCCACCCGGCTGGATCACCGCGGTGATGCCGGCCTTGGCGGCATTGTCGATGCCGTCGCGGAACGGGAAGAAGGCGTCCGAGGCCATCACCGCGCCCGGTACCGGCAGGCCAGCGTGCTCGGCCTTGATGCCAGCGATGCGGGCGGAGTTGACACGGCTCATCTGGCCGGCGCCGACGCCGACGGTCTGACGGTTCTTGGCGTAGACGATGGCGTTGGATTTGACGAACTTGGCCACTTTCCAGGCGAAGATCAGGTCGTGGATTTCCTGCTCGCTCGGCGCGCGCTGGGTGACGATCTTCAGGTCTTCTGCCTTGATCATGCCGATGTCGCGGCTCTGTACCAGCAGACCGCCATTGACGCGCTTGAAGTCCCAGCCCGCAGCGCGCTCGGCCGGCCATTCGCCACATTCGAGCAGGCGCACGTTGGCCTTGGCTGCCACCACTTCACGAGCGGCAGCGCTGATTTTCGGGGCGATGATCACTTCGACGAACTGACGCTCGACGATGGCCTGGGCGGTTTCACCGTCCAGTTCGCGGTTGAAGGCGATGATGCCGCCGAAGGCGGATTCGGTGTCGGTGGCGTAGGCCAGGTCGTAGGCCTTGCGGATGCCGCCTTCGTCTTCCGGTACCACGGCCACGCCGCACGGGTTGGCGTGCTTGACGATGACGCAGGCCGGCTTGACGAAGCTCTTCACGCACTCCAGCGCTGCGTCGGTGTCGGCGACGTTGTTGAACGACAGTTCCTTGCCCTGCAGTTGCGCGGCGGTGGACACGCTGGCCTCGCCTTTCTTCGCCTCGACGTAGAACGCCGCGCTCTGGTGCGGGTTCTCGCCGTAGCGCATTTCCTGCGCCTTGATGAACTGGCTGTTGAAGGTGCGCGGGAAGGCGCCACGGCCTTCGGTAGACAGGGTATCTGCTGCCTGGTCGATGGTGCCCAGGTAGTTGGCGATCATGCCGTCATAGGCCGCGGTGTGTTCGAAGGCCTTCAGGGCCAGGTCGAAACGCTGGGCGTAGCTCAGACCGCCGGCCTTGAGGGAGGCGACGATGCCAGCGTAGTCGCCGGTGTTGACCACGATGGCCACGTCTTTGTGGTTCTTCGCCGCCGAACGGACCATGGTCGGGCCGCCGATGTCGATGTTCTCGATGGCGTCGGCCAGGTCGCAATCAGGCTTGGCCACGGTGGCTTCGAAGGGGTAGAGGTTGACCGCCACCAGGTCGATCGGCTTGATGCCGTGCTCGTCCATCACTGCGCCGTCCAGGGCGCGACGACCGAGGATGCCGCCGTGAATCTTCGGGTGCAGGGTCTTCACGCGGCCGTCCATCATCTCCGGGAAACCGGTGTAGTCAGCCACTTCCACTGCGGCTACGCCGTTGTCCTTGAGCAGCTTGTAGGTACCACCGGTGGAGAGAATCTCGACACCGAGGGCGGCCAGTTCGCGAGCGAATTCGAGGACGCCAGTCTTGTCGGAAACGCTGATCAGCGCGCGGCGCACGGGCAGAAGGGTGGTCTGGTCGGTCATTTCACTATCCATCAGAGCGGGGATATCAGCAAAAAAGGCGGCTCATGCGGGCCGCCCTTTTCGGGAGTTCGGGGTTACAGCAGATCGTACTGCTTGAGCTTCTTGCGCAGCGTGCCACGGTTCAGGCCGAGCAGCTCGGAAGCCTTGGTCTGGTTACCTTTCACGTGATTCATGACGGTTTCCAGCAGCGGCGCTTCGACTTCGGTGAGCACCAGGTTGTACACGTCGGTGACGTCCGCGCCCTCGAGGTGGGCGAAGTAATTGTGCAGCGCCTTCTCCACGGCGCCGCGCAGGGTCTGACCCTCTTCGCTCGGCGTGTTCAGGTGCTGTTTAAGGCTGGTGTTGTCACTCACGGGTGCAATTCCACTCACTAGGGTCTCTGTCATCAACGTCATGCGGCCACCTCGTTTCCATCGTTATGCCGTTCGCTGAAGAACTCGCGAACGTTGGCGCACTGTGCGTCCGTACTGTCCAGACGGTTGAACTGGGCGCGAAACTCCCTGGCGCCCGGCAGGGTTGCGAGATACCAGCCGACATGCTTGCGGGCGATGCGTACGCCCATCAATTCGCCGTAGAAGGCGTGCAGTGCGGCCAGGTGTTCCAGCAGGATGCGTTCCACTTCGAGCAGGCTCGGTGCCGGCAGGGTTTCGCCGGTACGCAGGTAGTGCTCGATTTCACGGAATATCCATGGCCGCCCCTGGGCGGCACGGCCAATGAGTAGGGCGTCGGCGCCGGTGGCGTCGAGCACGGCCTTGGCTTTTTGTGGGGAGTCGATGTCGCCGTTGGCGAACACCGGAATCGATACCGCCTGCTTGATGGCGGCGATGGTGTCGTACTCGGCTTCGCCGGTATACAGATCGGCGCGGGTACGACCGTGGACGGAAAGCGCAGCAATGCCAGCATCTTCGGCGATCTTCGCTACAGTGATGCCGTTCTTGTTCTGCCGATCCCAGCCAGTGCGAATCTTCAGGGTCACCGGCACGTCCACCGCACCGACTACCGCATCGAGGATTTCACGTACCAAGGGCTCGTCACGCAGCAGCGCGGAGCCGGCGGCCTTGTTGCAGACCTTCTTGGCCGGGCAACCCATGTTGATATCAATGATCTGCGCGCCCAACTCGACGTTCTTGCGCGCCGCGTCGGCCATCATCTGCGGGTCGCCGCCGGCGATCTGTACCGAACGCGGCTCGGGATCACCGGCGTGCATCAAACGCAGGCTGGACTTGCGGCTGTTCCACAGGCGCACATCGCTGGTGACCATCTCCGACACCACCAGGCCAGCGCCGAGACGGCGGCACAGTTGGCGGAACGGACGATCGGTGACGCCGGCCATGGGAGCCAGGATCAACCGATTGGGCAATGTGTAGGGGCCAATACGTGGGGCCGACATGGGGCGTCCCTGCTTGTTGGTGCGCAGTTGAGACAAAGGGCGATCAACACCTGGCCTCCACTGTGTCCTCAGGGGAAACGATGGTGGTTCGGTGCTCGCGAAAGGGTGGGCATGATACCCGCTCTGGATGACCGGATAAAGGTCGTTTTGAACAAATTCTGAACAGCTATGGGCTTATCGCCAGTAGTTAGATGGGCGGCCTGCGACCACTGGTCGCGCCGTCTTTGGGCTACTCGGGCGAGTGGAAGCTGAGGCTGTAATTGACCGCGCGAGGGCCGGGGTCGAGGATGTCCAGCGAGATGTGAATGGGCGTCTGCGGCGGCATTTCGCTCTGCCCGGCCAGCTCGCCGGCAAGGTATTCGCTGGGCTTGAAGCGACGGCTGGCGACCAGTTGCCCACCCAGGTCGGCGAAGCGCATTTCCAGCAGCGGGAAGGGTTGGGCGAACGGCGCGCGGTTGTAGAGGATGGCGTCGACGATCAGCGCGCCGGAGAACTCCGGGTGGCTGCGCACTACCAGGTTGCTGCTGCGAATCTGGCTGATGTCGACTTTCGACGGCAGGCTGCAACCGATGTTCGGGCACAGCTGTTCGAACCAGGGGCGATAACGGTCCTGGCGTGCCAGTTCGTCGAAGTTGTAGGCCGCGTACTGCGCGAGCAGGCCGCCCACCGCCAGCAGATTGAGCAGGCCCCAGCCGAACACGCGACCCCAGGACGTGCCCTGTGGCTGGCGCCAGTCGAGTTGCAAGGGCTCGTCGTCCAGTTCGAACAGGCGCTCCTCGCGCAGGCCCGGCTCGTTACGCGCTACCTTGGGGTCTTCACGTTCCGTGCGCTGGTCTTCGTCTTGTCGCTCCGGCTCGTCCTGCTCGTCATCGAGATCACCCAGGCGCGGCTCGTCGGCTTCGTCGAGGTCGTCGGCGATGGGCTGCTGCTTGCGGGGTGTGGCGGGGGTGAACTCAATGGCGGCTTTGGGCTCCGGTGCAAGTGCGGGCTCTGGCTGTTCCTCGGTAGGCTGCAATTCGAAGCTGTCGCGCTCGCGCTTGACTGGTTCGTCGCGCAGCAGGGCTTCGGCCCAGGCTTCGTCGTGCGCATCTTCGTGTTCATCTGTCGCGCGGCTGCCGAAGTTCTCGGCATAGCGCGGCGCCTGTTCCAGTGCGAGGAACTGTTGTGACAGCTGTTGTTCCTGCTCTTCCAGTCTGGCCAGTTCCTCATCGAGGTCGAGGCTGTCCAGATCAAGATCGTCATGGATCCACAGGGTATCGTCGGCAGGCTTGGTCGCTGGCTGCTTGCTGGTGTCGGGTTGGGCCTTGAGCGGAGCACTTACCACGTTAGCTGCCGCTGCCGCTGGCGCAGGTGTGCTCGCACGGTGGCCGAACAATTGCTCTGCCGCGTTGAACACGTGCAGGCAGGCGCCGCAGCGTACGGCGCCATGGGCAGCAGCCAGCTGCGCCTGACTGACGCGGAAGCTGGTGCGGCAATTGGGGCACTGGGTGACGTGGCTTTCGCTCATGCGCGGGTCCGGAAAATCCAAGCAGCTAGTCTAACGCAACGACTGCGCGCGGTTCAGTGCTTGACGCCGCTGATGCGCACCCAGCCGTCCTTGACGGCCGTTGGGTCGAGGTCGAACGCACCTGCGTAGGCGGCGCGGACTTCCTCGGCCTGTTCGGCGAGGATACCCGACAGCGCCAGGCGTCCACCGCCTTTGACCAGCGCGGTGATCTGAGGTGCCAGGGAAACCAGCGGGCCAGCGAGGATGTTGGCGACGACCACGTCGGCGGGTTGTTGCGGCATGTCGGCGGGCAGATAGACCGGGAAGCGGGCAGGGTCGATACCGTTGCGCGAGGCATTGTCGCGCGAAGCTTCCAGGGCCTGCGGGTCGATATCGGTGCCCACTGCCTGCGGTGCGCCGAGCAGCAGGGCAGCGATGGCGAGGATGCCTGAGCCGCAACCGAAGTCGATCACGCTGCAGTTATCGAGCTTCTGACTGTCGAGCCATTCCAGGCACAGTGCGGTGGTCGGGTGAGTGCCGGTGCCGAAGGCCAGGCCCGGATCGAGCAGCAGGTTCACCGCATCCGGTTCCGGGGCGGCGTGCCAGCTCGGTACGATCCACAGGCGCTGGCCAAAGCGCATCGGCTGGAAGCCATCCATCCAGCTGCGCTCCCAGTCCTGATCCTCGATACGCTCGACATGATGCTCCGGCAGTGCGCCACCACACAGCAGTTGCAGGTGGGCAAGCAGCGCGGTTTCGTCGGTGTCGGCTTCGAACAGGGCCAGCAGGTGGGTGTTCGACCACAGCGGCGTGGTGCCCAGGTCCGGCTCGAAGATCGGCTGATCTTCGGCATCCATGAAGGTTACCGACACGGCGCCGACCTCCAGCAGGGCGTCCTCGTAGGTTTCTGCCTGCTCAGGTGTGATGGCGAGACGGACTTGTAACCAGGGCATGAGAAACCTCGAAAGCATGTGGAACGGTTTGGCCGCGCAGCTTACTTGAACGGATGGCCGGCCGGCCAGTTCGGCTATCGGCCGGAAACGACAAGGGCCGCCCGAGGGCAGCCCTTGTGTAGCACTTCAGTCATGACCTCGCGAGCTAGAGCGAGACAAGGCAAAAACGGTCGAGGGAGCGGAGCTTACATTTGTAAGTGAGCATTACTCGTTCCACTCGCCCTTCGGGCCGCGCTAAAGCGCGTTAGCTGCAAGCAGCTTGCCGAGATCGTTTTTAACGCCGTATCGCCGACGCGCAGCAGGTCATGGACTCAGTGCTTGTCCATACCCAGTTTCTTTTCCAGGTAATGGATGTTGACGCCACCTTTGACGAAACCCTTGTCGCGGGTCAGGTCGCGGTGCAGTGGCACGTTGGTCTTGATGCCGTCGACCACGATCTCGTCCAGGGCATTGCGCATGCGCGCCATGGCTTCGTCGCGGTCCTTGCCGAAGGTGATCAGCTTGCCGATCAGCGAGTCGTAGTGCGGCGGGACGCTGTAGCCGCTGTACAGGTGCGAGTCGACGCGAACGCCATTACCGCCCGGAGCATGGAAATGCTTGACCTTGCCTGGGCTGGGCATGAAGTTGTCCGGGTCTTCGGCGTTGATCCGGCACTCGACCGAGTGACCAAGGATCTTCACGTCTTCCTGCTTGATCGACAGCGGGTTGCCAGCGGCGATGCTGAGCATCTCCTTGACGATGTCGATGCCAGTGACCATCTCGGTGACCGGATGCTCCACCTGTACGCGGGTGTTCATCTCGATGAAGTAGAAACGACCGTCTTCATAGAGGAACTCGAAGGTGCCGGCGCCACGGTAGCCGATCTCGACGCAGGCATCGACGCAGCGCTTGAGCACTTCGGCGCGGGCCTTCTCGTCGATCAGCGGGGCCGGAGCCTCTTCGATCACCTTCTGGTGACGGCGTTGCAGCGAGCAGTCACGGTCATACAGGTGAATCGCGTTGCCCTGGCCGTCGGACAGCACCTGGACTTCCACGTGACGCGGGTTGCCGAGGAATTTTTCCAGATAGACCATCGGGTTGCCGAACGCTGCACCGGCTTCGGTGCGGGTCAGCTTGGCCGATTTGATCAGGTCTTCTTCCTTGTGCACCACGCGCATGCCGCGACCACCACCGCCACCAGCGGCCTTGATGATCACCGGATAGCCGACTTCACGGGCGATACGCAGGGCTTCTTCCTCGTCTTCCGGCAGCGGACCGTCGGAGCCGGGAACCACCGGTACGCCGGACTTGATCATGGCGTTCTTGGCCGACACCTTGTCGCCCATCAGGCGGATCACGCTGGCGGTCGGGCCGATGAAGGCGAAACCGGAGTTCTCCACCTGTTCGGCGAAGTCGGCGTTCTCGGCGAGGAAGCCGTAGCCCGGGTGGATGCCCGTGGCTCCGGTCAGCTCAGCGGCGCTGATGATTGCCGGGATGTTCAGGTAGGACTGTGCGCCAGGTGCCGGACCAATGCAGACGGACTCGTCGGCCAGGCCCAGGTGCATCAGTTCGCGGTCGGCGGTGGAGTGCACGGCCACCGTCTTGATACCCAGCTCCTTGCAGGCGCGCAGGATACGCAGGGCGATTTCGCCACGGTTGGCGATAAGGACTTTTTCCAGCTTCTGCATTGCAGGCTCCCCGTGCATCAAACGATGGTGAACAGGGGTTGGTCGTACTCAACCGGCTGGCCGTTTTCCACCAGGATGGATTCGATCACACCGCTGGCTTCGGCTTCGATGTGGTTCATCATCTTCATCGCTTCGACGATGCAGAGGATGTCGCCTTTCTTCACGGTCTGACCGACTTCGACGAAGTTGGCAGAGGTCGGCGAAGCGGCGCGGTAGAAGGTACCGACCATCGGCGAGCGAGCAACGGTGCCGTTCAGCTTCGGTGCGGCGGCCGGAGCTGCTTCAGCGCCCGGAGCGGCTGCGGCGACAGGCGCTGCTACCGGAGCTGGGGCTGGTGCGTACATCGGCTGCGGGGCATAGGCCGGTTGTTTGCTGTGACGGCTGATGCGTACGGACTCTTCGCCCTCTTTGATCTCCAGCTCGTCGATACCGGACTCTTCCAGCAGCTCGATCAGTTTCTTGACTTTACGGATATCCATGAATGGTCAACTCCCAGAGGTGAGGTAGGACTTGTCTACCAGGCTACGCGTCAGGCGCGCCCGGTCAGTTGTTCGAGTGCCGCTTCCAGGGCCAGCCGATAACCGCTGGCGCCAAGGCCGCAGATCACCCCTACTGCAACGTCGGAGAAGTAGGAGTGATGGCGGAAAGGTTCACGCTTGTGCACGTTGGACAGGTGCACTTCGATGAATGGGATGCTCACTGCCAGCAATGCGTCACGTAATGCGACGCTTGTATGGGTAAAAGCGGCGGGATTGATCAGGATAAAGTCGACGCCTTCACCCTTTGCGGCGTGAATGCGGTCGATCAGTTCGTATTCGGCATTGCTCTGCAGGTACAGCAGATGATGGCCAGCCTCGCGTGCGCGCTGCTCCAGATCCTGGTTGATTTCGGCGAGGGTGGTGGCGCCATATTTGTCGGGCTCACGGGTGCCCAGCAGATTCAGATTGGGGCCGTGTAGCACCAGTAGGGTGGCCATAGTCGCGTTCCTTGTTGTTCGGGCTGCGCAGGACTATGCCGCAGCTGCGCGATGTCAGCAATAGTCGACACGATGCCTGCTGTTTGCGGCAGAAATATGACTATAGCGTTGGTTTCGGTCGTTGCCGGAGCATTTGCAAAGAACGGGCGAGGATCGTGTTGCCAGCGTTCAACGACCTGCCTGGCGATTGCTGGCCTGATCCAGGCGCCCTGCGAAGGTGGCGGCATTGACCTCACCTACGACACGCAGATCGAGTAATTCGTCACCATTGCCGGCGAACAGCTGGATGGCTGGCGGGCCAAACAGCTTGTAACGGTCCAGCAGGGCGCGCTGGGCGGCGTTGCTTTCGGTGATATCGAAGCGGATCAGGCGCCAGCCGGCCAGTTTGCTGCCGACTTCGGCATTGCCGAATACCTCGCGCTCGATGACCTTGCAGCTGATGCACCAGTCGGCATACCAGTCCAGCAGCAGCGGCTGGCCGCTGGCTTTGGCCTCGGCCAGTGCGGCGTCCAGTTCGGCGGGGCTGCTCAGGGTTTGCCAGGCACCGCTCTTGGCGCTGCTCTGGCTGGCACCGGCCTGCAACTGGCCGAGCGGCTTGAGCGGATCGGTCGCACCCTGCAATGCACCGACCCAGGCGGCCAGCGCGTAAACCAACAGCGCCAGGCCGGCGATCTGGCTGAGCTTCTGCCGATGTGTCTTGGGCCCAAACTCCAGCGCCCCGAGGAACACCGCCACGCCACCAGCCAGCAGCCCCCACAGAGCCAGACTGAGGTTGCCCGGCAGCACGCGTTCGAGCAGCCATACCGAAACGGCCAGCAGCAGCACGCCGAAGGCATTGCGCACCGTGACCATCCAGGTGCCGGTTTTCGGCAGTAGCGCACCACCGCCCACGGCGAACAGCACCAGCGGCGTACCCATACCGAGGCCGAGCGCGAGCAACTTCAGGCCGCCACCCAGCGCATCACCACTGGCGCTTATATAAAGCAGGGCGCCGGCCAGTGGCGCCGAGACGCAGGGGCTGACCAACAGACTGGATAGCACCCCGAGCAGAGCTGCATTCAGATGCGAACCACCGTGGGTCTTGCCGGCCAGACGATCCAGCGGTTCGCTGAGGAAACGGGGCAGACGCAGTTCGAACAGGCCGAACATGGCCAGGGCGAAGAACGCGAAGAACGCGGCGAACGGTACCAACACCCAGGCCGACTGCAGGCGCGCCTGCAGGTTGAGACCGGCACCGAACAGGCCCATCAGCGTGCCGAGAATGGCGAAGCAGGCGGCCATCGGCAGGACATAGGCCAGTGACAGGGTCAGGCTGCGTACGCCCCCCAGTTGGCCGCGCAGTACTACCCCGGAAAGAATCGGCAGCATCGGCAGGACGCAAGGCGTGAAGGTCAGCGCCAGGCCGCCGAGGAAGAACAGCGCCAGCTCTTTCCAGTTCCAGCCGGCTGCCACCGAGGCCGCATCGCTGCTGTTGGCAGCAGGCATATCACCGATCTCGATGAACTCTGTCTCTGGCGGGTAGCACAGGCCCTTGTCGGCGCAGCCCTGGTAGCCGACCTGCAGGCGCAGCGGGCGGTTGTCCGGGTTCTCCAGCGGCAGGCGGATATCCAGCACGCCGTAGTACACCTCGACATCGCCGAAGAACTCATCGTGCTTGGCCTCGCCTGCTGGCAATTCGGCGTCGCCAAGCGCCAGATCGGCCGGCTCGACGCTGAAGTTGAGGCGGTGGCGATAAAGGTAATAGCCCTCGGTCGCGACGAAGCGCAGCGTCACTGCCTGTGCATCGCTGTTTACCAGGCTCAGCTTGAAGGCTTCGCGCACCGGTAGGAAGTCGCTGCTGTTGTTCAGCGGCGTGCCAAGCGGCGAGGCGGCCGGGCGCTTATCGAAGAGGTTGGCGCTGGCGGGTAGGCTCAGGCAGAGCAGAAGCAGGGGAAGCAGCAGTCGACGCAGTGACATCGGGCGAATATCTCGGCGATAGGTGGCGGCATGATACCGGAAAGCGCCCACCCGCATCGCCGTCGCTGCGCCGGAGCGTCGAATGCCTGGGATGAGCGGAACCTTGGAGACAGCCGGCCTTGTCGAGTTCCCGGGCGGTTGCTGCCTGCGCTGCCATGTCGCAGCTGGCTAGCAGGCCGTTGAAAAACGTAGGTAGTTTTTCAACAGCCTGCTAGACGCGAAACGCCTGTACGGCGCTATGTAGTTGGCTGCCCAGGCGCAGCAGGCGCTCGCTTTCGTTGCGTCCGCTGGCGATCAGGCCGAGGTTGTCATCACCCAGTTGGTGAATGCGTTCACCGTGCTCGCGAATCTCGCTGACCGCATCGCTCTGTTGCGCGGTAGCCTCGGCGATGCGCTCGGCCATGCTGGCGATGGTGCGAATGGCGCTGACGATCTCGTCCAGCGCACCATCCGCGGCCTCGGCCTTGCCTGCGGTCGCTTCGGCATGTTCGACCTGGGCGCGCATGGCCTGTACCGACTGATGCGCAGCCTGTTGCAGGCGACCGATGACGTCCTGGATTTCCGCCGTGGCACTGCCGGTGCGCTGCGACAGTGAGCGCACTTCGTCGGCGACCACGGCGAAGCCACGGCCAGCCTCGCCAGCGCGAGCAGCCTCGATGGCGGCGTTGAGGGCGAGCAGGTTGGTCTGTTCGGCAATACCGCGAATCACCGTCAGTACACCGCCAATGGTGACCGTTTCGTCGGCCAGGCGTTCGATGGCCTGGGCGTTGCCCTGAACCTCGGTGACCAGCGCGTGCAACCCCTGTAGGCTCTGGCCGATGACTTGTTGGCCCTGGGCCAGGGCGCGGTCGGCGTCGCGGCTGGCGTCGGCTGTCTGACTGGCGTCCTGGGCGACTTGGCCGATGGTCGCTTCCAGCTCGCCCAGCGCGTCGCGGATCAGTGCTGTATCGCCGGCCTGGCGTTCGGCGCCGCCGTGCAGGCCGCCGCTGAGGTCGGCCAGGGTGCGGCTTGAACCAGCAACATGCTCGGCATGGCCGCGGATGCTGGCGACCAGCTCTACCAGATAGCCGCGCAGGTGATTGAGCGAGTCTTCGATATCGCGCAGCTCGCGAGTGCGGGAGTGGATGCTGATCGGCGTCGCGAAATCACCGCTGGCCCACTGCGACAGCGCCGGCACCAGATGTCCGAGCACCTGTGCCAGGCGCCGTTGGATGCGGTCGATAACCAGGGCGATCAGCAGGATCAGGCCGATCATCAGGCCCTGAGTCAGCCTTACCTCGCCCTGAATACGCGCGTACTCACCTTTTACCAGCGGCTCCAGCGCCGCCAGTGCCTGCTGCACCTGGGTTACGCGCTCGGTCGTGGTCACGGCCAGTTGCTGGCGTTGCTCAACCAGCTCGCGGGTGCGTTGCAGTTCGCTGGGGTAGCGGCGCACCAGCGTGCCCAGTTCACGTTTCAGTTCGATGCCGCGATCCTGGGCCTGTTGCTCCTGTTGGGTGTCGTCCAGCCCGAGCAGCGCGGCGAAGCCGACGCTGGCAGAACTGTCGGTTTGTGGCACGCCAAGTAGCGGCAGCTTATCCAGCGTCTCGACCTGCTGAGCAAGGGCCTTGAGTTCGCGCTCGACATCGCCGAGCAGTTCACTGCGCCTCTGGCTGATGAAGCGTTCACGGGCGTGAGCAAGCTTCAGCAGGCGCGAGCTCGCGTCCTGCAGCGGCTGGCGATAGTCGCTGGCTGCCGGGCCGCTGCCGCTGGCTGCGTACTGGTTGAGCTGTTCCAAAGCGGCGAGCATCTCGCGCTCGGCTTGCAGCAGCAGACCCTGCGGATCGCCAGCCAGCTTGCCTGCGGCCAGCAATTGATTGGCGCTGAAGTCGCGCAGTTGTTCCAGGCTGGGACGCAGTTCGGCGGTCAGTTGTTGCGGCAGTTGTTCAATGGATTCGTCGAAGGCGTCGATGGCCTGGGTTGCGGCGCTGTGTTGCATGGCATTGCCGCTGGCCAGATAGGCTTGGATGTTGTCGGCCACCTCGCGCTGAAACTGCTGGGATAGCGTCAGGTAGCGCTCCATCAGTTGCACCGGCTGCTGCAGTGCGCGCTGCGACCACCACAAGGTTGCCGCCAGGGCGATGCAGACGGTAACCAGCAGCAGGGTGTTGAGGTTGGTGAGCAGCTTGAGACGCATGGCAGGCTCGATCGACGACTGAACGATGCGCTCGAGGTTATTGCGTTTCGGTTACAGCCTGATGACGCGGTGAGCTGCGTCACATTCTGCCTGGGTCGCGATCAGTCGCCGCGGTACAGTTCCACCCGGTTGCGGCCGCCGTGCTTGGCCTTGTATAGCGCCTCGTCGGCGTGCTTGGACAGCGTATTGCCATCCAGGCCTGGTTGCAGCATGGCGATACCGCAACTGAAGGTGCAGGACAGATCCTGCGGTTGGGCCGGGTAGTGGATCTCGGCGAAGCGCTGGCGGATTTCTTCCAGCACCTTGAGCGCCGATTGCTCGTCGGTATCCGGCAGCACTACGGCAAACTCCTCACCGCCGTAGCGGCCGATGTGATCGGTCTTGCGCAGGCGTTGCTTGAGAAATAGCGCCAGGCTCTTGATCACGCGGTCGCCCATGGGGTGGCCATAGGTGTCGTTGACCTTCTTGAAGTGGTCGATGTCGAGCATCGCGAAGGCCAGTGGCTGCTCTTCGCGGCGCGCCCGGTAGCAGGCGTCGTCAAGCAGTTGCAGGGTGTGGGTGTGGTTGTACAGACCGGTGAGGCTGTCACGCACCATGCGCGCCTTGAGGTTGCGCGCACGGGCTGCGCGGTTGCGCACGGTGGCGATCAGATGGCGCGGTTTGATCGGTTTGGTGAGGAAGTCGTCGCCGCCTTCGCTCATGGCATCGAGCTGCTTGTCGAGGTCGTCCTCGGCTGACAGATAGATGATCGGCACGCTGACGTAGCGGTCGTTGTGGCGGATCACCTTGGCCAGCTCGGCGCCGTTGCACTCGGGCATGTACATGTCGAGGATGATCAGATCCGGCTGGAACTCGGCCAGCGCGTCCATCGCCTTGATCGGCTCGGTCAGGGTATGGGTGAGGATACCGGCGCTGTTGAGTACGCGCTCGGTGTGCGTGGCTTGGGCCTTGGAGTCATCGACGATCAGCACCTTGTACGGGTCGTACTGGGCGACGTGGGTCAGCACCTCGATGCGCTCGAGCAGGCTGGAGGCGTCCAGTGATCCGGTGAAGAACTCCTGGCCGCCCGCGCGCACGGCGGCGAGGCGGGTCGGGGTATCGGTGTCGCAATGGCTGAAGAACAGCAGAGGAATCTTCTGCTCCAGCCCTTGTTGTACCGATTCGGCCAGCTCCAGGCCGGCTCCGGCGAAGTCGACATCCATGACGATGGCCGCCGGATGGCGTTCGGCGATGGCGGCGCGGAATGCCTGGGCATCGTCCAGTGACTGAGCCGCCAGGCCGAAGAATTCCAGTTGCTGGGCCAGGCGCTCGGCGCGCTGGGTATCCTGCAGAGCCAGGTAGACCGGTTTGCGCAGCGGCGGCAGGAACGTCTGTTCGAAGGCATCGCTATGGCGCAGGCCGGTACGCGAAAGACGTTGCATGGCCTGATTGAGCCGGGCGATCAGGGTACTGTTGAGACGCCCGCGATTTTCCACGACGTCGTCGAGGCTGGCACCGATGTTTTGCGCCAGTTGCGCATGCTCGATCTGCTCGAAGCGCTCGGCGTAGCGCAGCAGGCGCAGGTTGGCCTCGGTCAGCTCGGCCATGCCGGCGTCATTCCACTCACTGCGTTGCAGGCGTTGCCAGACTTCCAGCACCTGGCGCGCCTGATGAATCACGCGCTGAGCGAAGTGATGCTTGAGGCGATCGCGACTGGGATCCAGATGCTCGGTCATGGGCCGACTTCTATAGGTGGTTAAGTCAGTGGTGGCTTGATGCTATCACTTGCTGATGGCGCTGGCATTGCCGTCGATCAATTGACGGCCGTATTTCTGTCGAATAAGCGACAGAAATGTAGTTTTCCCGTACCAGCGGTAAGTTTGCGCCTGCGCCCTGCGTTTTGCAGTGGGCTTGCCTTATAGTGCTGAACAGGTCGCAACCCGTTGGCCAGGTTGTGGTCGAACACTCGAATTCGCTTAAAAAGGGACACTGTCATGCTGGACTGGAAGAATCGTTCGACGAACTCGCAGGGCAGCGCCGATAAGGCCTCAGGGCGCGACCGCAGCGGTGGCAACCTGATCGCTCGATCACTGGGCGGCCTGATCGGTGTCTATCTGCTGATCGCCCTGGTGGTCGGCTGGTACTGGAGTCAGGAGCCGTCTGCGTTTCAGGTGCAGCAGCATGCTCAGAGCGCGGCGCAGCAGGCGCAGCGCCAGATGGTGACCGGTTACACCACGGTGGAAACCCTCAAACAGGTCGCCAGCACGCTGCTCGACAAGCCGGGCGGCTACCTGTCCAACGACCTCGCGCCGCCCGGCCTGTGGCTGGACAACATGCCGAGCTGGGAATACGGCGTACTGGTGCAGGTGCGTGATTTCTCTCGTGCGCTGCGCAAGGATTTCGCCCGCTCGCAGTCGCAGTCGACCGAAGACCCGGACCTGGCCAAGGCCGAGCCGCGTTTCCACTTCGATAACAAGAGCTGGGCATTGCCGGCGTCCGAGTCCGAATACCGCGAGGGCATCAAGTCGCTGGATCGCTATCTGGCTCGCTTGTCTGATACTGGGCAGAAGAATGCGCAGTTCTATGCCCGTGCCGACAACCTCAACAACTGGCTGGGCGATGCTGGTACCCGTCTCGGTTCGCTGTCGCAGCGCCTGTCGGCCAGCGTCGGCCAGGTGCGCCTGAACGAGAACCTGCAGGTGGGCAACGACGCCGAAGAGTCCGGACTGGTAGGGCGAGATGGCGTGTACGAGACGCCGTGGCTGCAGATTGACAACGTGTTCTACGAAGCTCGCGGTCAGGCCTGGGCGCTGGCTCACCTGCTGCGCGCGATCGAGGTCGACTTCGCCGACGTGCTGGCGAAGAAGAACGCCACCGTCAGCGTCCGTCAGATCATTCGTGAGCTGGAAGCAGCGCAAGCCACTCTGTGGAGCCCGATGATCCTCAACGGCAGTGGCTACGGCATCCTCGCCAACCATTCGCTGGTGATGGCCAACTACATCTCCCGTGCCAATGCCGGCATGATTGATCTGCGTCAGCTGCTGAGCCAGGGTTGATGGTCGCGATTTCGGCAGCGGAAGCGGCGCATCGCGTCGCTTCCGATCAGGAGCGGGTGGCTTGGGTCGATGAGCATGATCAGCCACTGGGCGGCGTTTCCCGTGCCGAGCTACGCGAGCAGCGCCTGATCGGACGCGGCACCTACATCCTGTTGTTCAATTCGGCTGGGCTGCTGTGCGTGCACCGGCGCACTCTGAGCAAGGCGCTGTATCCCGGCTATTGGGACGTAGCGGCCGGCGGCATGGTGCTCGAAGGTGAGGACTATCGGCTCTCTGCCGAGCGTGAGCTGGCCGAGGAGTTGGGTATCGTCGATGCCGAACTGATCGAGCATGCGCACTTTCTTTACGACGCCCCGGAAAGCCGTCTGTGGTGCATGGCCTATTCGGCGGTGTCCGATGCACCACTGCAGCTGCAGCCGGAAGAAGTGCTGGAGGCGCGCTTCATCAGCATTGAGCAGGCGCTGGAGGAAACTCACCGCTTACCTTACTGCCCGGACTCGTTGGCGGCGCTGGAACGCTATATGAGCCGGCCGCTTACGGCCTTCCGATGACCCTCTCCCATTTATGGGAGAGGGTGCCCGAAGGGCGGGAGAGGGTGGTTGTATCGAGTTCGTAGGGTGCGCTGTGCGCACCGAAGCTCCGACTCAGATGTAAAGGCGGTGCGCACCCTACGGCGTCGTTGATTCCGAGCGCTCCGTGCACGATGACGAACAGCGTCGCCAAAGTACCGAACAATGACGCAAATTTGGTCTTAGCAAGCCCGGCCTTTGTCGTTAAACTGCGCGGCCTTTTCGGCGGACGTCTGTCCGCCTGCGCTGCCCCTGCCTGAGTGGGGCTTCGCGGCTGAATCCGTTCAGCCAGTCGCTATCCTGACCCCTACGAGGACAAGCCGGTGGTCAAGAAAGCCTCTTCATTCTCCGCCCTGAGCGGTCTCGTCTATTCCACCGATGGTGGTCGCCATTGCCCGGATTGCAACCAGGCGGTGGATGCCTGCATCTGCAAACAGACGCGCATTCCCGATGGCGACGGTATTGCCCGTGTGCGCCGGGAAACCAAGGGCCGTGGCGGCAAGACCGTCACCACCGTCAGCGGCGTGCCGCTGGCCGAGGAGCCGCTCAAGGAGCTGGCCAGCGCGCTGAAGAAGCGTTGTGGCACCGGCGGCGCGCTCAAGGATGGGGTGATCGAGATCCAGGGTGATCACGTCGAGCTGTTGTTGGCCGAGCTGAGTAAGCGCGGGTTTACCGCGAAGAAGTCCGGCGGCTGATAAGCCCTTTTCTAAACTTCGATGACGTTACTACGGTCAACCGCCGAGCAAACGTCATCTTGCTTTCATCATTTCTAAACTGGCCGCCAGCAAGGTCAGGCTTTTCTCATGGGAGAACCCGATGTCCGCACGACGCACCCGCAAAGACGACGGCAGCCAATGGACCGTAGCCGATAGCCGCAGTGTCTACGGCATTCGCCACTGGGGCGCCGGCTATTTCTCGATCAACGACGCCGGGCGTATCGAAGTGCGTCCCAACGGCCCGGACAGCCAGCCCATCGACCTCTATCAGCAGGTCGACGAGCTGCGTCAGAGCGGCCTGTCGTTGCCGCTGCTGGTGCGCTTCCCGGACATTCTGCAAGATCGCGTGCGCCGTCTGACCGGTGCCTTCGACGCCAGTATCGAGCGCCTGGAATACCAGAGCCGCTACACCGCGCTGTACCCCATCAAGGTCAACCAGCAGGAGGCGGTGATCGAGAACATCATCGCCACGCAGAATGTCTCCATCGGCCTCGAAGCCGGCTCCAAGCCCGAGCTGTTGGCGGTGCTGGCGCTGGCGCCGAAGGGCGGCACCATCGTCTGCAACGGTTACAAGGACCGCGAGTTCATCCGTCTGGCACTGATGGGGCAGAAGCTCGGCCACAATGTATTCATCGTCATCGAGAAGGAGTCGGAAGTTGCTCTGGTGATCGAGGAGGCGGCCGAGCTCAAGGTCGCGCCGCAGATCGGTCTGCGCGTGCGCCTGTCCTCGCTGGCATCCTCCAAGTGGGCCGACACCGGTGGCGAGAAGTCCAAGTTCGGTCTGTCCGCAGCGCAGATCCTCTCCGTGGTCGAGCGTTTTCGCGCGGCCGGGCTGGATCAGGGCATCCGGCTCTTGCATTTCCATATGGGGTCGCAGATCGCCAACATCGCCGACTACCGCAAGGGCTTCCGTGAGGCTATCCGCTATTACGGCGAGCTTCGCGCCATGGGCCTACCGGTCGATCACATCGACGTCGGTGGCGGCCTCGGTGTGGACTACGACGGCACCCACTCGCGTAACGCCAGCTCGATCAACTACGACATGCAGGACTACGCCGATGCCGTGGTCGACATGCTCAAGGAATTCTGCGACCGCCAGGAAATCCCCCATCCGCACATCTTCTCCGAGAGCGGCCGGGCGATGACTGCGCACCACGCCGTGCTGCTGGTGCAGGTGACCGACGTCGAGCGGCACAACGACAAGGTGCCGGAGATCGACGCCAGCGTCGAACAGCCGGAAATCCTCCAGGTGCTGATCGAGCTGCTCGACGACAGCGACCCGGAAATGGTCGCCGAAACCTACTGGCGCGCCACCCACTACATCGAGGAAGTGGCGGCTCAGTATTCGTCCGGCAAGCTCAGCCTGGCGCAGAAGGCGCTGGCCGAGCAGTGCTACTTCGCCATCTGCCGCCGCCTGCACAACCAGCTCAAGGCCCGCCAGCGCTCGCACCGCGCGGTGCTCGACGAACTCAACGACAAGCTCGCCGACAAGTACATCTGCAACTTCTCGGTGTTCCAGAGCCTGCCGGACACCTGGGCCATCGGCCAGATCCTGCCGATCCTGCCGCTGTCGCGTCTGGACGAGGAGCCGCTGCGCCGCGCGGTGCTGCAGGACCTGACCTGCGACTCCGACGGCAAGATCCGTCAGTACGTCGACGAGCAGTCCATCGAGACCAGCCTGCCGGTGCATGAGCTGCGCGAAGGCGAGGATTACGTGCTGGGCATTTTCCTGGTGGGCGCGTACCAGGAGATCCTCGGTGACATGCACAACCTGTTCGGCGACACCGATTCGGTGAATATCTACCAGGCCGCCGATGGCAGCGTGGTGCACGCCGGTATCGAGACCCATGACACCATCGAGGACATGCTGCGCTACGTGCACCTGTCGCCCGAGGAGCTGATGACCCACTACCGCGACAAGGTCGCCAGCGCCAAGATCAGTGCCCGTGAGCGCACGCAGTTCCTCGATGCGCTGCGCCTGGGCCTGACCCGCTCTTCCTACCTGGCGTCCTGATCCTCAGCTGATTGCCGTCGCCAATCGTCGAGTCAGGTGCAATGCTTGCTCGGCGCTGGCGCTGGTGTTGAGCATCAGCCGTAATCCGCCCCCGCAAGTACGCTACTGCATCCAGTCCGAACGTCCTGACTAGCCATCCCGGCAGCCAGGACTCGCTGGTCTTCCTGCTTGGCAGGGCGGTGCTGGGCGAGTGGTATTGTCCTAGTGATTTTGAAAGGTTTTGGCTCTGTCAGCTATGCCGGTCTCTACCTAGAGTGACGGCATCTTCGCTGGAGAACCGCCATGACCACTGCCACTGACTGTCGTTACGACTGGCTCGCCGCCCCGGACGAGTTACGCGCCTGCTTCCCCCCTGATGCGTGTTCTGCGCCCGCACCTGAACGACGCTGATGATTTCCTTCAGCGCCTGCAACGTCAGGCCGAGCAAGGTTATCGCCTGCTGGCGGCGCGGGTCGGAGATCAGGTTTTGGGCCTGGCCGGCTGCCGCTTGCAGGAGAACCTGCTGCATGGGCGCTTCTTCTATGTCGATGACCTGATCACCCGTGAGGATCTGCGCAGCCAGGGCATTGGTGAACGACTGCTGGTCGAGGCGCGTACAGAGGCATTGCGCCTCGGCTGCGCCAACCTCGTATTGGATACCGCATTGGGTAACGCACGCGGGCAGCGTTTCTACTACCGTCAGGGCTTGCTGGGTATTGGCATACATTTTCGTCGGGAGCTTTGAGATGCAGCGAATTCTGTTGTTGGAGTGCGGCCCTTATGGGCAGCAGAGTCGTGGTAGTCGCCTGGCTCAGGAGTTGGTCGAGCGTTTGCGTCAGCGTCATCCCGCTGCGCAAGTGCTGGAGCGTGACCTGGCCCGAGAGCCCTTGCCGGCGCTGACGGCGGAATACGCCGGAGCACTGGTGGGGCAAGCGCCGAACGATGATCCGGCGCTGGATGTCTCCGAGCGCCTGATCCAGGAGCTGGAAAACAGCGATTGCCTGGTGATCGCTACACCAATGCACAATTTCACGGTGCCGGCCGCGCTCAAGCTGTGGATCGACTACGTGCTGCGCATCGGTCGCAGCTTTGCCGCCAACGAGGCTGGCAAGGTTGGGCTGCTGGCGGATCGACCGACCTTCGTGGTGGTCAGTTCGGGCGGCTACTACCGTGGCGAGCTGGCTCGCCAGCCGGATTTTCTCACCGCCTACCTGCGCCATGTGCTGAGCACTATTGGCATTCACGATCTGGAGTTCATTCACCTGCAAGGACTGGTGCGGGGGCAGGAGCATGCCGAAACGATGCTGGCGCAGGCGCGCGAGCAACTGGCTTTTAACCTCCATCTCGCGCCTCAAGGAGAAGCGTCATGAGCGCATTGCGTCAGCCCTATTACGAATTATCCGCCGAGGCGATGCAGGGCCTGCTTGCCACCAAGGCGGCGCTGGAGCGTGGCCCGCTGGGCAAGGCGCTGGTGGAGTTGCTCTACCTGCGTGTATCGCAGGTCAACGGCTGCGCCTATTGCCTGGAGAAACACAGTGAGTCGCTGCGTGAGGAGGGTGTGCCACAGATCAAGCTGGACAGCCTGGCAGGGTGGCGTGTGAGTCGTCATTTCGACGCGCGGGAGAAGGCGGCACTGGCCTGGGCCGAGTCACTGAGCGAGATCGCCAGCAGCCACGCCGGCGATGATGATTACTGGCCGTTGGAGGCGCACTTTTCGCCCCGGGAAATCTCCGATCTGACCATCGCCGTGGCCTTGATGAGTGGTCTCAACCGGCTGGCTATCGGCATGCGTCTGTGATCGCTAGCCCGCCGCGATCACGCCATAGCCGCGCGCCATGAGTGTCGCCAGCAACGGAATGAACAGCAATGCCAGCAGTTCCAGGCGAATGCTCCAGGTCACCAGCCGTACCTGCCGGGCACTTGGCTCCGGCACCTGGCCTGCCTTCACGCTGCTGCGCCACTTGATGAACACCACCGTGGGCAGGATCGACAGCAGGCCGACCAGCACGAATAGCCCGATCTTGGCATGAAACAGGCTATTGCCCATGTAGTAGGCGGCACCCTTACCGAACCACAGTACGCGCGCGACTCCCGTGGCCAGCACCAGGCCGGCGCAGATGCCATAGGCCAGGTCGGTGATCATCAGGCTGCGTGCACGAGACAGATCCAGCGGCGCCTTGAACAGCACGTGTTCGATGCTGAGCAAGGCGAACAGAGCGAAGATCGACAGGTAGTGCAGATAGGCGACGAACGCAGCAGCCATAAGTACTTTCTCTCATTGGTGGCAGGGCGCGAACTCGGTGCGGTTGCGGCCGCCGTGCTTGGCCCGGTAAAGCGCCTGATCCGCGCGTTTGAGCGCATTCGCGCTGCTCTCGTCGGAGCCCAGCAGGGCGCAGCCGAGGCTGACGGTCTGGTGCAACTCGGCGTGCTCCAGTTGCATGGGCTGGCTGGCGATGGCCTGGCGGATGCGCTCGGCGATCTGCAGTAATTCCTGCTCATCATGCACCCGGGTAAGGATGACGAACTCCTCACCGCCATTGCGGGTCACCACATCCTGCGGGCGCACCGCGCCGCTCATGCGCCGTGCACTCTCCCACAGCACGTGGTCGCCGCCATCGTGGCCATGGGTATCGTTGACCCGCTTGAAATGATCCAGGTCGCAATAGATCAAGCCCAGGCGCAGCTGCTGGCGCTCGGCTGTGGCCTGTTCCAGCGGCAGAAAATGCAGCAGACCGGCGCGATTCCAGAGTTGCGTCAGGGGGTCGAGCATGCCCTTGCGCTGCTCGCGGCTGAGGGCGTCGCGCAGGTCATCGGCCTGCTGCGAGTTGTGCTGTAACTGCAGGTAGCTCTCGGTCAGGTAGGCCAGGTCGTGCAGTCGGTCTCTCTCCTGGCTACTGAACAAACGGGGTTTCGGGTCCGCCAGGCACAGGGTGCCCAGTGCTAGGCCATTGGCGTCGTGCAGTGGCCAACCCGCGTAGAAACGCACATCGGGGGTGTTACGTGCCAGCTCGGTGCCGGCGAAACGCTTGTCTACCTGGCTGTCCTCGACGATCAGTGGCTCGTCACTGAGAATCGCGCGGGAGCAGTAGGACAGACTGCGTGGCGTCTCCGCTGCGTCCAGGCCCTGGCGGCTCTTGAACCACTGGCGGTCGCGGTCGACCAGCGTGACCAGCGCCATCTTCACCTGGAACAGGTCATGGGCCAGGCGCGTCAGGGTGTCGAGGTAGGGGTCGGCAGGGGTGTCGAGCAGCTCCAGGCGATCGAGGGCCTGCTGGCGTTCGGTTTCATTGGCGGGCAGCGGGACGCTGAGCATGGGGCGATCTCTCCTTAAGTGGGGGAAGGGAACCACAGGTCGCGACGGCTCAGTTGCCAAGCATAGACAGCCAACACCAGACTGCGCAGCCCCATGAATGCCAGAAATGCCAACCACAGCCCGTGATTGCCCAGGCTTTGCAGCCACCAGGCCAGCGGCAACGCCAGGGCCAGCGCGATGAGCATGGCGTCGCGCATCTCGCGGGCGCGCGTGGCGCCGATGAACAGGCCGTCGAGCAGGTAGCTCCACACGGCCAGCAGCGGCAGCACGGCCAGGTACGGCAGGAAGGTCAGCGCCAGTTCACGTACTTCGGCGATGTTGGTGAGCATGCCGACGAACCAGTGGCCGCCAAACAGGAAGAACAGCGCGAAAGCGGCACTGGCCAGCAGCGACCAAGTTCCGGCCACCAGCAGCGAACGGCGCAGCGCATCGCGATCACGCGCGCCAAGCGCGTGGCCGCAAAGGGCCTCGACGGCATGCGCCAGTCCGTCGAGGGCGTAGGCGGTCAGCGTCAGGCCATTGAGCAGCAGTGCGTTGGCCGCCACCGTGGCATCGCCCAGGCGCGTGCCTTTCACGGTGATCAGAAAGAACACCAGTTGCAGTGCCAGGGTGCGGATGAAGATATCGCGGTTGACTGCCAGCAGTGGGCGCCAGTTGCTCCAGCGTTTCAGCGCGCTGCTGTCGAGGCGGCCGGGATAGCGTGCCAGCGCGCTGCGGGCCAGCCACAGGCCGAGCAGGGCGCCGCTCCATTCGGCGATCACCGAGGCCCAGGCCGCACCGGCCACGCCCCATTCCAGACCGAGCACGAATAGCAGGTCGAGCGCCACGTTGATCAGGTTGGCAGTCATCAGAATGGCCAGCGGGCCTCGCGCGCTCTGCGTGCCCAGCAGCCAGCCGATCAGGGCGTAGGTCGCCAGACTGGCGGGCAGGCCGAACAGGCGAATCTGAAAGTACTGGCGCGCCAACTGATCCAGCTCGGCGGAGGGTTGCATCAGGCTCAGCGCCGCACCGCTTAACGGCAGTGCCAGCAGGCCCAGCAGCAATGCCATGAACACGCCCAGCCCGAGCCCCTGCACCAGCACCTGGCGCAGGGCGCCGCCGTCCTCGCGTCCTGCGGCCTGGGCCGCGAAGCCGGTACTGCCCATGCGCAGAAAACCCATCGCCCAGGTCAGCAGGGTATAGAGGCTGCCGCCTACCGCTACGGCCGCCAACTGGTGGGCATGCGGCAAGTGGCCGACCACGGCGGTATCGACCAGCGCCACCATGGGCACTGACAGGTTGGAGAGAATCATCGGGGCGGCCAGGGCCCAGACCTTTCTCTGGGTCGGCGCGTGGCGCCAGGCTTCGAACAGGGCGTGCATGGGGGCTTCCGTTCCAGCAAAGCGCCGATTATAGGCACAGGGTGGACTGTGCGCAGCTTGGCGGATTTCGTCGCTTCGCCTCGTCGGCGCAGTAGCCGCTCGGCTATAGTATCGGCCTTCGCGCCCCTACTCTCCGGAGCCCGCAATGCCGAACAAAGGACTGCTTCTGGCCTTGGTGCTGAGCCTGCTCAGCGCCTGTGATTCTTCTGAACCCCCTGCCACGGTGACCCCCGCCGCTCCTGCTGCGCAGCAGCCGCAGGCGCCCAAACCAGCAGTCGACCGCGACGCGCTGGCCAAGCGCTATGCCGGACGCGAGCTGGAAGTGGTCGACGTTTCCGAGGTGCAGCTCGACGGTGCCAGTGCACTGTCGGTGACCTTCTCCATCCCATTGGACCCCGACCAGCCATTCGCCGAACGCGTGCATCTGGTCGACAGCACTGCCGGCAAGGTCGACGGCGCCTGGGAGCTGACCGACAACCTCAGCGAGCTGCGCCTGCGCCACCTGGAGCCGCAGCGCAAGCTGGTGCTGACCATCGATGCCGGCCTGAAATCGATCAATGGCGGCAAGCTCGCCAAAGAGCAGGTCAGCCGCTTCGAAACCCGCGATCTGCAGGCCAGCGTCGGTTTCGCCAGCCGTGGCTCGCTGCTGCCGACCCGACTGGCCGAAGGCCTGCCGGTGATCGCGCTGAACGTCGACAAGGTCAACGTCGAGTTCTTCCGCATCAAGCCCGAGGCGCTGCCGCGCTTTCTGTCCCGCTGGGGTCGGGCCAGCAACCTGGATACCTGGGAAGCCCGCGAGCTGCTGCCGATGGCCGATCTGGTCTATGGCGGGCGTTTCGATCTAAATCCGGCGCGCAATACCCGTGAAACCTTGCTGCTGCCCATCGCCGGCCTGGAGCCGTTCAAGCAGCCGGGCGTGTACCTGGCGGTGATGCGTGAGGCCGGCAGCTACAGCTACTCGCAGCCGGCGACGCTGTTCTCCCTGAGTGATATCGGCCTGTCCGCGCATCGTTATCGCGACCGCCTCGACGTGTTCACCCAGGCGCTGGAAGGTGGCAAGGCGCAGTCCGGCGTGCAGCTCGAGCTGCTCGATGGTGAAGGTGCGCTGCTGGCTGAAGGCAAGACCGATTCGGCTGGCCATGCGCAGCTGCCATTACCGGAAAAGGCTCAGGTGCTCGTGGCCAAGCAGGACGAACAGACCAGCCTGCTGCGCCTGAACACACCGGCGCTGGACCTGGCCGAATTCGACATCACCGGGCCCAAGGCACATGCCCTGCAATTCTTCGTGTTCGGCCCGCGCGATCTGTATCGCCCTGGCGAAACCGTGCTGCTCAATGGCCTGCTGCGTGATGCCGACGGCAGCCCGGTCAAGGCTCAGCCGGTCAGCGTCGAGGTGCGTCGCCCGGATGAGCAGATCAGCCGCAAGTTCGTCTGGAACGCAGGCGATGACGGTCTCTATCAATATCAACTGCCGCTCGCCGAAGAGGCCCCGACAGGCCGCTGGCAACTGTTGCTCGACCTGGGTGACGGCAATCCGCAGCTCTACGAATTCCTCGTCGAGGACTTCCTGCCCGAACGTATGGCTCTGGAGCTCAAGGGCCAGGAGCAGCCTTACGCGCCGAGCGACAGTGCCGAGTTCGCCGTGACTGGCCGCTACCTCTACGGTGCCCCGGCCGCTGGCAACCGCCTGACCGGGCAACTCTACGTGCGTCCGCTGCGTGAGGCGGTGGCGAGCTTGCCGGGCTATCAGTTCGGCGACATCACCGAGGCCGACCTGAGCCAGGACCAGGAACTCGACGAGCATAATCTGGATGACCAGGGCCGCGCCGTGCTGCGCCCGGAAAATCGCTGGAGCGACGCCAAGTCGCCGCTGCGCCTGATCCTCCAGGCCAGCCTGCAAGAGTCCGGTGGTCGCCCGATCACTCGCCGCATCATCCAGCCGGTATGGCCGGCCGAGCGTTTGCCGGGCCTGCGTGGCCTGTTCGACGGCGAGGAGGTCGACGCCGATAGCCTGGCCGAGTTCGAAATCCTCGTAGCCGATGCTGCTGGCAACAAGCTGGCGGCCGACAACCTCAACGTGCGTCTGGTGCGTGAGCGCCGCGATTACTTCTGGAGCTTCTCCGACGGTGAAGGCTGGCGTCACAACTACAACGAGAAATTCCTCACCCTCAGCGACGAGCCGCTGAAGATCGCTGCCGGTGGGACTGCCAAAGTCAGCTTCCCGGTGGAGTGGGGCCCGTATCGGGTCGAGGTTGTGGACAGCCAGACCGGTCTGGTCAGCAGCCTGCGTTTCTGGGCGGGTTACCGCTGGCAGGACAACGCCGATGGCGGCGCGGTGCGCCCGGACCAGGTCAAGCTGGCGCTGGACAAGCCTGCCTACGCCGCGGGCGAGGTGGCCAAGATCACCGTCACCCCGCCGGCTGCCGGCAATGGCTACCTGCTGGTCGAGTCCAGCGAGGGGCCGCTGTGGTGGCAGGAAATCAGCGTGCCGGCCGAGGGTAAGACCTTCGAGCTGCCCATCGACAAGAAATGGGCGCGTCATGACCTCTATCTCAGTGCTTTGGTGGTTCGTCCCGGCGAGCGCAAGGCGCAGGTCACGCCCAAGCGTGCCGTCGGCTTGCTGCACCTGCCGCTGGAGCGCGCTCCGCGCAAGCTGGCAGTCAGCCTGGAAGCACCGGAGAAAATGCGTCCCAAGCAGCCGCTGAAGGTCAAGGTCAGCGCGCGCAATGCCGACGGAAGCATCCCCGACAAGGTGCATGTGCTGGTCGCTGCGGTCGACGTGGGCATCCTCAATATCACCAGTTACGCCACCCCCGATCCTTTCGCCAATTTCTTCGGGCGCAAGGCCTATGGCGCTGACCAGCTGGATATCTACGGCCAACTGATCGAAGCGCAGGGGCGTGTCGCCAGCCTGGCCTTCGGCGGTGACGCCGGCCTCGCCGCCGGTGGCAAGCGTCCGGATACCAGCGTGCTGATCGTCGCCCTGCAGAGCGATGCGCTGAAGCTGAACGACAAGGGCGAGGGCGAAGTCAGCCTGGATATCCCCGACTTCAACGGTGAGCTGCGCCTGATGGCGCAGGCCTGGACCGACGAGCGCTTCGGCATGGCCGAGGCCAAGACGGTGGTGGCCGCGCCGCTGATCGCCGAACTGTCGATGCCGCGCTTCCTTGCCGGTGGTGACGAAACCACCCTGGCGCTGGATCTGACCAACCTGTCCGGCAGTGAGCAGAAGCTCGATGTGCAACTGGGTGTCGAGGGCCAGCTGCGCCTGCTCGGCAAGGGTGAGTCGCCGATCAGCCTGAAGGATGGCCAGCGTACCACCTTGCGCATTCCGGTGCGCGCCGAAGGTGGCCTGGGCCAGGGTCGTATCCATGTCGAGGTGCAGGGCCTGGCTCTGCCGAACGAGGATCTGGCCGACTTCAGCCGCGAGTGGACGCTGGGTATTCGTCCGGCCTATCCGGCGCAGTTGCAGCACTTCCGTGCGGTACTGGGGGAGGGCGAGCCGTGGAGCATGCCGGCGGGCACTCTCAATCAGTTCGAACCTGCCGGGCTGGAGGCCGTGTTGGCGCTGTCGAGCCGTCCGCCGCTGAACCTCGGTGAGCAGATTCGTGCGCTCAAGGCATACCCCTATGGCTGCCTGGAACAGACCACCAGCGGCCTGTATCCGTCGCTCTACGCTGACGCCGCGAGCCTCAAGCGCCTCGGCCTGGAAGGCGAGCCGGACGAGCAACGGCGCAAGAGCATCGAGCTGGGTATCGAGCGTCTGCTCGGCATGCAGCGTCACAGTGGCGGCTTCGGCCTGTGGAGCGCCGAGAGCGAAGAGGAATACTGGCTCACCGCCTATGTCACCGACTTCCTCCTGCGTGCTCGCGAGCAGGGCTTTGGCGTACCGCCAGAGGCCCTGAAGAAGGCCAACGACCGCCTGCTGCGCTACCTGCAGCAGAGCAGTCTGATTGAAGCCAGCTACAGCCAGGACTTCGCTCACACTCGCTTCGCCGTGCAGGCCTACGCTGGCTACGTGTTGGCGCGCAGTCAACAGGCGCCGCTGGGTGCGCTGCGCAGCCTGTTCGACCGTCGTAACGATGCGCGCTCTGGTTTGCCGCTGGTGCAACTGGCCGCCGCATTGAAACTGATGGGCGATGCACCGCGTGCCGAGCAGGCGTTGAACCAGGGCTTGATCCAACAACGCGATGGCGAACGCTGGATGGCTGACTATGGCAGCCCGCTACGTGATCAGGCGCTGATTCTCGCCCTGCTGGAGGAGCATGATCTGGCTGCGGGCCAGCGCGAGCAGCGTCTGTTCAACCTGGCCGATGAGCTGGCCGGTCAGCGCTGGTTGTCGACCCAGGAGCGCAACTCGCTGTTCCTCGCCGGTCGCGGCATTCTCGGCAAACCCGAGCAAAGCTGGAGCGCCAAGCTGGCCAGCGGCGCCTTCCAGTTCGACCTGAGCAACCAGCAGCCCGGCATCAAGCTGGAGCGTGGCGAGCTGGCCGAACCGCTGAGCGTGAGCAACGCCGGCAGCGCCACGCTGTATCAGCAGCTGACCCTGTCCGGTTACCCGAGCCAGGCGCCGCGTGCCGGTGGTGAGAACCTCAGCATCGAGCGCGAGTACCTCGGTATGGATGGTCGCCCGCTCGATCTGCAGCGCCTGGGCAGCGGCGAGCTGGTGCTGGTGCACCTGGCCGTGCGGGCCAAGCAGCGCGTGCCGGACGCCCTGGTCGTCGACCTGCTCCCGGCTGGCCTGGAGCTGGAGAACCAGAACCTGGCGCAAAGCGCGGCGAGCCTCGATGACGCTGGCAGCAACGTCAAGGAATGGCGCCGCTCCATGCAGAACGCGCGGATCAAACACCAGGAATATCGTGGCGACCGCTACGTGGCCGCCGTGGATGTGGAGGAGTACGGCACCACCCATCTGCTCTACCTGGCCCGTGCGGTGACGCCGGGCAGCTACCGCGTACCGCCACCGCAGGTCGAATCCATGTACCGCCCGAGCTGGCAGGCACTGGGTAGTGCGCCGGATAGTCTGGTGGTGAGGGGGCGCTAAAAGCGATCCCGGATTCATTTGGGCTACAGTCTGCGTAGCTCGGATGAATCCGGGAGCTTGTACTGACCATGCCATTCAAACGCTGGCGGCGTTGGCTGCTGATCCTCCTGCTTCCCCTCGCCCTGCTCTGGCTAGCCGACCAACTCTTTCCACTACCCCTGCCCGAGGATGATCTGGCGCGTGTGGTGCTGGCCGAGGACGGCACGCCGTTGTGGCGCTTCGCCGACCGTGATGGTGTATGGCGCTATCCGGTGACGCCCGAAGAGGTCTCGCCCTATTACCTGGAAGCGTTGCTGACCTACGAGGACCGCTGGTTTCGCCAGCACCCTGGGGTCAATCCGCTGGCGCTGGGGCGCGCGGCCTGGCAGAACCTCACGGGCGGGCGCGTGGTGTCCGGTGGCAGTACGCTGTCGATGCAGGTGGCGCGGCTGCTCGATCCGCATGGGCGTGACCTGCCCGGCAAGCTCAAGCAGCTGTGGCGCACCGCGCAGCTGGAGTGGCACCTGTCCAAGGACGAAATCCTCACCCTGTACCTGAACCGCGCGCCTTTCGGTGGCACCCTCGAGGGCGTGGCGGCGGCCAGCTGGAGTTACCTGGGTAAGCCGCCGAGCCAACTGACCCGTGCCGATGCCGCGTTGCTCGCGGTGCTGCCGCAGGCGCCCAGCCGCTTGCGTCCGGACCGCCATCCTGAGCGCGCCCAGGCCGCACGTGACAAGGTGCTGCGGCGCCTGGGCGAGTTTCAGGTGTGGCCCCAGTCCCAGGTAGACGAAGCGTTGGAGGAACCAGTGTTTCTCGCGCCGCGCCGTGAGCCAAGCCTCGCGCCCTTGCTGGCGCGGCGGCTGAACCGTGCCGGCAGCCCACCGCTGATTCGCACCACTCTCGATGCCGGCTTGCAGCTGCGCCTGGAAGACCTGCTGCTGGGCTGGCGCGCGCGCCTGCCAGAGCGCACTTCGGCGGCGATTCTGGTGGTCGAGCACGAGAGCATGGCGGTACGTGCTTATCTCGGATCGGTGGATATTGCTGATACCTCGCGCTTCGGTCATGTCGACATGGTCCGCGCTCTGCGTTCGCCCGGCTCGACGCTCAAGCCCTTTCTCTACGGCATGGCCCTGGATGCCGGGCTGATTCATTCCGAGTCGCTGCTGCAGGATGTGCCGCGACACTATGGCGACTACCGGCCCGGCAACTTCGCCGCCGGCTTCGTCGGTCCGGTATCGGCCAGCGAGGCGCTGGCCACCTCGCTCAATTTGCCGGCCGTGCAGTTGCTCGAAGCCTACGGGCCGAAACGTTTTGCCGGTGAGCTGCGCAGTGCCGGTGTGCCTATTCGCCTGCCTGCGCTGGCCGAGCCGAATCTGGCACTGATCCTCGGGGGCGGCGGCTCGCGCCTGGAGTCGCTGGTGGCAGGCTACAGCGCCTTCGCGCGCGGTGGCATGGCGGCCAAGCCGCGCCTGCAGCCGAGTGATGAATTGCGCGAGCGGCGCCTGCTGTCACCCGGCTCGGCCTGGATCATCAGGCGCATTCTCAGCGGTCAGGCGCGCCCTGAACGTGACCCGCGCGCCTACCTGGCGCAGCGCCCGACCCTGGCGTGGAAAACCGGCACCAGCTACGGCTTTCGCGATGCCTGGGCCATCGGCGTCGGCCCGCGTCACCTGATCGGTATCTGGATCGGTCGCCCGGACGGCACGCCGGTGCCTGGCCAGTTCGGACTGGCCTCCGCCGCGCCGCTGTTGCTGCAGGTTCACGATCTGCTGGTCAACCGCGACAGCCAGCGCGGCATTGCCACACCGCCCGATCCACAACCTGCCGAGGTGGGTGTGGCGGCCATCTGCTGGCCATTGGGGCAGCCGATGAGCAGGGACGACCCCAACTGCCGACGCCTGCGTTTCGCCTGGACGCTCGAAGGCACCACGCCACCCACGCTGCTGGCAGCCGATCAGCCACTGGGGAGCGGGTTGCGCGAGCGCTATTGGGTCAATGCCCAAGGGCTGCGCGTCGGTTCCGGTTGTGCCGGGGCCGAAGCGCGTGAACTGGCCTTGTGGCCGGCACCGCTGGAGCCCTGGTTGCCGCGCCGGGAGCGGCGTACCGCGCGCTTGCCACATATCGATGCGAGCTGCCCGCCACCACAGAGCAGTCAGGTGTCACCGCTGTCCATCGTCGGTGTGCGCAATGGCGATCGCTTGCGTCGGCCGCAAGGCAGTCAAGAACCGCTAAGGCTCAATCTTTCGGCCCTGGGCGGCAGCGGTCGGCGCTGGTGGTTCCTCGATGGCCAACCTATTGGAGAGAGCACTCAGAATGCTCCCTTCAACCACGCGTTCGCCAGTGGCCGGCATCAACTGAGTGTGCTCGACGAAGGCGGCCAGACCGCTCGTCTGGAATTCAGCGTCGGGCCCTGAGGGCAATCGGCTACCACTCTGTAGGCGCCGGCAGCTCTGGGCTGAGGGCCTGATCATGGCTACGAATGATCCTGGCTGGAGGTAATAAAGCTTGGCCGTGATCCGCCGATATGAATTCTGGCGGTAACCTAATTGCAATTTGTGTACATTTTTGTATCCAATTGCCTGGCCAAACTCCACACCACCACCAGGAGAAGCCTACATGCGCCTCTGGCAACGCAGTATTCAGTGGCAATTGATCCTCAGCATGGGCGCCGCCCTGCTGGCCAGCATTCTGATCGTCGTCGGCATCTACTCGGCGGTAGTCAATCGCCTGACAGAGCGCTACCTGATCGAAGAAGCGCTGCCAGCACGGGTGCTGGCTATCCGTAACGATCTGGAGCGGGTGCTGACTGCGCCGATTACCGCCAACGCCTCGATTGCCGAGAACAGCCTGGTGCAGGACTGGCTGGCCGCTGGTGAGGATGCGGCCCGGCGTGATGAGTTCGCGCGCTACCTTGAGGGTGTGCGTGCCCAGCAGAACGCCATGACCACCTCCATCGTCGCCCTGACCAGTGGCAACTACACCACCGGTGAAGGGCTGATGCGCACCCTCGACCGCAGCCAGGCGGAGAACCAGTGGTTCTACCGCCTGGTCGACAGCGACCGTGACCGGGTGCTGGAAATCGACATCGACAAGACCACTCGGCTGCCCACGCTGTTCATCAACCAACGCATCAAGCAGGGCGGCAAGACCCTCGGTGTGGCCGGGCTCGGCTACAACCTGGCGGACATGTCGAAGATGATCAGCGAGTTCCGTTTCGGCGAGCGCGGCCAGGTGTTTCTCATCGACAGCCAGGGCAACGTCAAGGTGCATCCGCGTTCGGAGCTGAGCGGCACTGGCAAGCTCGGCGAGCTCTTCGGCGCCGATGCCAGCCGTCAGGTGCTTGTGGGCGATAGCCGGGCAGTACGTTTCGAGCGCGATGGCGAGACCTTTCTCGCCGTGGCGCAGAAATTCGCCAGTATCGACTGGCTGCTGGTCAGCGAAGTGCCCGAGGCTGAAGTCTATGCTGAAGCGCGCCAGGCGCTGCTGATGACCAGCCTGATTGGCGTCGCCGTGGCGCTGTTGTTCCTTGGCCTGGTAGTGCTGCTGGCTCGCGGTCTGGTGCGACCGATCCGTCAGGTGACTCAGGCACTGGTGGAAATCGGTGGCGGCGGTGGTGACCTGACGCGCCGTCTGGATGAATCGCGAGCCGATGAATTAGGCGACCTGGCACGAGGCTTCAACCGTTTTCTCGCCAGTCAGCGCGACCTGATCGGCGATGTGCTGGCCACCAGTGAGCGGCTACGTACGGCGGTCGTTCAGGTAGCTCGGGTGGTGGAAAACACCGCAGGGCGCGCCGGCCAACAGCAGGAAATGACCGATATGGTGGCCACCGCCGTGCACGAGATGGGCCTGACCGTGCAGGAGATCGCGCGTAACGCCAGCAACGCCGCGCAGTCCTCGCGCAGTGCGCGCGAAGAGGCGCAAACGGCGCGCCAGGTGGTGGGCCAGTCCATCGCCCACATAGAACGCATGTCTGCCGATATTGGCAGCGCGGCCGGAGCGGTGACCGAGCTGGCCGAGCAGGTTGCTTCCATCGACCAGGTGCTGGCAGTGATTCGCGGTATCTCCGAGCAGACCAACCTGCTGGCGCTCAACGCGGCCATCGAGGCCGCGCGCGCCGGGGAGATGGGCCGCGGCTTCGCCGTGGTCGCCGATGAGGTGCGCACGCTGGCCAGCCGTACCCAGGCGTCGACGGACGAGATCCAGCAAATGATTCAACGCCTCAAACAGGGCGCGGAAACGGCCGTCAGCTCCATGCACGCGGGGCAGTCGGCCACCGGCACTGGCGTCGAATCCAGTCAGCGCACCGGGCAGTCGCTCGGCGCGATTACCGAGCAGATCGAGCGTATCAGCGACATGAACACTCAAGTGGCTTCGGCGACCGAAGAGCAGAGTTCGGTGACCGAGGAGATCAACCGCAATGTGCAGGGCATCGCCGACCTGGCCCACGCCACGGCCGGCGAGGTGCGCGCCTGCCGTGAGGATTGTCAGACCTTGAGCCGCCTGGCCGATGATCTGACTGGGCAGATGGGCAAGTTCCGGCTGTAATCCTCAGTGATCTGCCGCAACCAGGCGGTTGCGGCCTTCGCGCTTGGCGCGGTAGAGCGCACTGTCGACGCGCTTGAAGAAGGCGTCGGCATCGGCGTCATGGCTGTTGCTGAAGCAACCGATGCCAAGACTGGTGGTCAGCTCCAGACGCTGATCGTCCAACTGCAGGCCTTCCACCTCCAGCTCCTGACGAAAGTGCTCGGCCAGATCCCAGGCTTGGGCCAGGGTGGTGCCTGGCAGCAGCACGCCGAACTCCTCGCCACCCAGGCGCAGCAGTGCGTCGGCATCGCGGCGAAATACCTTGCGCATGCGTTCGGCGAAGGCGCTCAGGCAGGCATCGCCACCGGCGTGGCCGTGTTCATCGTTGACCTTCTTGAAGAAGTCGATATCCATCAGTACCAGCGACAGCGGCTCGCCCTGGCGCACTGCATTGGCCACCAGGCTGGGAAACAGGTTATTGAACTGATAGCGGTTGCCGAGCTGGGTCAGGCTGTCGGTGCGACTGAGTAGATCGAGCTGACGCTGCTGTTCCAGCAGCTTCAGTTCCAGCTCGAGGGTGGCGCGGTACTCACGATGGTTGCGCCCCAAAACCAGCACCAGATAGCTGAGGTAGAAGATCAGGGTGACCAGTATCGTGTGTTTCTGCTGCCAGTTCAGCGCCATCACTGCCAGGCCTGGCAGATAGAGCAGGACCAGCGCCAGGAGTGCGCGGCCGCGGCGCATGGCGAAGTTGAAGGTCATCGCCGTGGCGAAGGCCACCGTGGCCAGGGTGGCGATCATTTCCGAGTCGTTGTAGGCGTTGCTGTATACCGCCAGAGCATGGGCCTGGCCCCAGCACAGCGAGGTCAGGAGAATCAGGCCCCAGTGACGGTCGAGCCAGCGCTGCAACTGCTCGGGGCTTTCGAGGCCATCAGGGCGGTGCAGCAGTCGCGCGGCCAGCAGTGCGGCGAACAGCAGGCAGCCCAGCACCCCGCTGAACATCAGGCTGCCGGGCGCTGCGCTGAAGGCCCAGGTCAGCAACCAGGCCAGAAAATAGAAGAAGCCACCCAGGCGCGTGCGGATGCGGGTGTCATCCACTTCGCGCCACAGGGCGAAGGTATTGGGTTGGCGCGGTACTTCGGCGTCGGTCATCGTTTTCGGCCTGTCACCGCTGGCGGCCACCTCCGGGCCGTCGCAGGCGACGTCAGAACCTTCTCCACGGGGCTTTTTGTGATCACAGAAAGAGCATGCGTGAGCATAGCGCCTTTTCGTGATCCCTGGAGTGTCCATTTGCCAGTATTCGCGGCCACCCGTCAGCCGCGACGGATCATCCATATCCCGGCGACGATCAACAGCAGACCTGCCACCTTGCCGAAGGTGATCGGATTTTCGCGGAAACCGGCCCAGCCGAAATGATCGAGGGTGATGGCCATGGCCAGTTGTCCGGCGATCACCAGCACCATGAACAGCAGTGCCCCGACGCGCGGCCCGGCGAAGGCGGCGGTGGCGATGAAGAAGGCGCCGAGCAGGCCGCCGCTCCAGTGCCACCAGGTCAGCTCCTTGAGCGCACCGAGGCCAGGCATTTCACGCTGGCTCAGGGTCATCAGCAGCAACGCCAGGCTACCAACGGCAAAGGAAATCAGCGCGGCGGCGAAGACACTGGACAGGTGACGGGCAAGCTGGCCATTGATACCGGCCTGCAGAGGCAGCACCGCGCCGGCGAGGAAGGGCAGGGCCAGCAGCCAGCCGCTGATGTGGTTCATGGTGAGCTCCGAGGACTACTAAAGAGCGTAATTATGCGGCGCTCTGCTGCAGGGTGCAGCTGACAACTCTCGGGTATGTCCAGTGACTCTGATCACCACCATCCAGAATTGGCTACTGCAGCACGTATGTGAAAACCATTTGGATTCTGTGTGATGTGCCTGCTTTGCATGGTGGCCAAATAGCATTACCCTTGCGCGCCTCTCTTTGGCCCTTAGTGCCAGGCTCACTTACACAAACATGGATGAACACTATGAAAGGAATTCGTGCCGGTCTGGCTGTTGTATTCGTTGCACTGGCTGCACTGACCGGTTGTGCCACTCCCCAGCCGCCGGTTGCCATGGATCAAGCTTTCTGGGCCGAGAAGCAGGATCGCATTGGCATCGCCATTACCGAGATTCCAGCCCCTTCGGTTCAGATGACCGGGCAGCAGGGTCTGCTGGACGTTGCCGTCAACAAGGGTATGGCCTCAGGACTGACCAAGAAGGTCGAAAGCTGGGACTCCACCAGCCTGCGCGGCTTGCAGCAGAAAGTCGCCGAGCGTCTGCAGGCTCAGGGCTATACCGTCAAGCTGCTGGACAAGCCCTACGACTTCAAGGACTTCAAAAAGGCCGAGCGCAAGCAGGGGTACGCCGACCTCGACATGACGCCGCTCAAGGCTCAGGAAGGGATCGATAAAGTGGTGCTGCTCATGCTGGGCGTTAACGGCACGACTCGCAGCTATTACGGCATGATCCCGACCAGCGATCCTGTGTCCGTGGTGACGATGGTCACCACCATTGTCGACCTGGATGACAACCGCCTGATCTACTTCCAGCCCTCGGCTGTAAGTCGTGCAGCGGAAGGCGAATGGGATGAATCGCCTGAGTTCCCCAATCTGACCAATGCGTTTTACAAGGCGTTGGACGAAGCCGAGCAAAAGATACTGCTGCCTTTCGATGCGCAGCAGCTGTCCAGTAACTAATCGTGCGGCTTGAACTGCTCGGCGCAGGTCTGTTGGGGCTTGCGCTGTCAGGCTGTGCGACCGATGCAAACCTCTCTCCTGCTCGCAGCGACACATTGGAGATGCAGCTGGCACAGGGCTTTCAGCTGATCATCGAAACCCCGGAAGATGGTTGGTTGAATGCGGATGTAGTGATCGATGGCTCTCGGCTTTCCGAGGCTGGTGAGCAAACTTCCAGGCACCTCAGCGGTACCATGCAGGGCGTCGCGAACTCCGGCGCTGGAGCAGGTGGTGGTGCAGCCGTCGTAGGCACGGTCATTGGCTCGATGCTGCTGGCCAACCTGTCGCAATCGGCCATCGAGCAGGATGCCCGGCGGGCCGCCAAGGGCCAGATCGATCCTGTTGATCAGGCTCTGAGCGGTCATGACTGGGCCGATTATTACCACCTTGCGTACAGCCGAGAGTTGAGCAAGCAAGGCTATGCGCCGTCCCTGGCCGCAGATATCAGCCTGCGAATCGTCCCACGCGTGCGTTTCAGCGACAGCATGCAAGTGTTGCGTCTGGTGACTGAAGCTCGGCTGACCCAAGGCAACAAAGTTCTTTACGCCGGGCGCATCGAGTCGTTTGCCGAACCGATGCAATGTGAAGATTGCCTGAGCCTCTGGCTGGCGCAGGACGCGGCCCATTTGCATGCCGCTGCCAATGCTGGCGTGGATGACAGCGCCGCATTGTTGGCAAGCGACTGGCGCACGAGCAGATTCTCCGGTATCGCTAGTCAGGAGCAGACGCTGCGCTATCAGCTTGGTACGGCTCGTCATGTCGAACGCGGTCGTTTACTACCGCTGGGAAACTCCCGCTCGGTTTTTCTTGATCTGCGCGGATGGCTCAAATCCATGCCGGTTGCTGTCGATGCCCGCTAACGAGCCGCCAGTAGGACAAACCGCCGGCGAGCTCTAGAGTCGTTTTTCCAGCTGCACCAGGGCGACACGGCTGCCATCCGGAGCGCGGCGTTCGACGATACCGACGGTCTGATAGCCAAGACGGGTGTAGAGCAGCAGGCCGCCAGCGTTGGCGTTGAAGCAGGACACCTTCATCAGCGACGCCTTGTAGCGCTCGCGGGCGATCTGCTCCATCACTTCCACCATGTGTTGAGCCACGCCCTGGCTGCGCGCCCAGGGCGCCACCATCAGGTTGCCGAGGGCGCAGAATTCGCCGTGCTGCCATTGGTAGAAATTGGCGAAGCCGGCGACTTTTCCAGCCAGTTCCACCACGGTGCTTTCACGCCGCTCGGCAATGGCGGCAGCGAGCTGGCCGACGTTGAGTGGCCAGATAGCCTTGGGGTAGCAGAAGAACAATTCATCGACGTTCTGTGGGAAGCCGACCACGTCACCGAGGTCGGTGGCCGTGGCCGGGCGGTGTTGCAGGTTTGCGTTCAAACGGGGCGGTCCTTGTTCAGCGCGGGGGATACTGAGAGAGCACCTGGGTGACGGTTTCGCGGATCGCCCGTTCGCGCTCTGCCGGTGTCGGTGGCTGGCTGCGCATCACCTGCTCACCGCTGCCGCGCCAGACCAGTTTGCCGTCTTTGCCGTCGTACAGGTCGATCTGCAGCGTCGCGACCTTGTAGTCCACACGGCGCGTTTCGGTGAAGGCCGGGCCGCCCCAGTAACCTCCCCAATAGCCGCCCCAGCCACCGCCGTACTGGGTGGTGATCTGGTCCTGACGCTCGTCGACGATCAGCACGCTCTGCACTTTCAGGTCGCCCTTGCCGTCAGCTGCTTGGCGCAGGCCGCGTTGCTCGAGCTGCTCGGCGACGGCCTGGCTGATTCGCGCTTCGGTGATATCGCTCTTCAGGCGTGCGTCGTCGGGTTGGTAGGCGAGCTTGTCGTCCATCCAGCTCCAGCTGCGGTAGGCGCCGAAGTCACGACTGGGATCGAAGTCGCGCTCCAGGCTGACGCTGGCGCAGCCGGTGAGAAGCAGCGCCGCGATCAGGTAGGACAGGTTACGCATGGTGCTCTCCAGGGCTGTCGATCAATAGGGTGGGTAGCCGTTCAGCGCGCTGCGGATGGCCGCACGCATGGCATCGGCCTGCGCCGCCTGGTCCTTGCCGGCCACCGCTTCGCCGCTGCCTGACCAGACCACCTGGCGGTCGCGTGGGTCGATCAGTTCGATGCGCACCACGGCCACTTTCTGTTCGTAGGTGCGCACGATGGGGACGCTGCCGTAGGCGCCGTAGCGGCGGTCCCAGTGGCTGCCGGTGCCGTAGTAGCCACCGACGTTGTCCTGATACTGGCGCAGACGGGTTTCCTGGCTGATACGGGCGCTGACCAGCACGTCGCCTGGGCCATTGAGCGCCGGGCGCAGGCCATACTGGTCGAGGCCGGCGCTGACGCTGTCGGCCAACTGATCGCCGCCAGGCGCGCGGCCATCCAGCCAGCTCCAGCTGCGGTAGCGGCCGTAGTCACGCGGCGCGGCAGGGTAGGCGCTGCGGTCGAAGGTGGTGGCCGCTTCGGGCGGCGCCGGTGGCATGGGTAGCGACTCGGCCTGGTAAGGGTTCTTGCTTTGGCAGGCGGCCAGCAGCGGCAAGATGAATAGGGCTATGGCGGTGCGCATGGTCGTCTCCGTGGTCGCGTGCGGCATCCCCGATGGTTTCAGGCTACGCCGGCCTGCCAGCTTCGTCCAACGCGCTCAGCGTGGTCGGCAGATCCAGTGCAGGTAGCGGCCGAGCCCCTCGAAGCTGGGATGGCGGCGGTGCGCCAGCTCCATTTCCAGCAGGTCGATCAGTTCGGCCTTGGTCTGGAATTGCTGCGGCATGTAATCGTGGAATACGCGTACGCCGCTACGGCTTTCGACCTGCCAGTCGGCGGCGAGTTGCGTGCTCAGCTCGCGCGGGTCGACCGGCTGCTGTGGCGTCAGGCTCTGTTTCTCGCCGGCGAAGTGTTCCTTGCGCAGTTTGCGGAAATGCCCCTTGAGCAGGTTGCGGTAGATCAGCGCGTCCTTGTTGTAGAAGGCCAGCGACAGCCAACCGTTCTTGGCCGTCAGCTGGTGCAGCACCGGCAGGATGGCCGCCGGCTCGGCCAGCCACTCCAGCACGGCGTGGCACAGCACCAGATCGAAGGGCTCCTGCAACTGGCCGAGCATCTCCTGCCAGGGCGCCTGGATGAAGGTGGCATTCTGGCCTGCCTCGGCGAAGCGCTGGCGAGCACCTTCGAGCATGGGTTCGGCTGGCTCGGCGAGGGTGATCTGATGGCCACGTTGGGCCAGCCACAGGCTCATGTGGCCCAGGCCGGCGCCGACGTCCAGCACGCGCAGCGGGCGATCCGGCAGCGCTTCAGCGAGATCAGCCTGCAGCACGGCGAGGCGGATGGCGCCCTTGGCGCCGCCATAGATCTTCTCGGCGAAACGGGTGGCGAGTTCGTCGAAGTGGCGGTCGCTCATTTGAGGAAGCGCCGTTCGTTGTCGGCGAGCTTGTCTAGCACCGCCTGGTTCATGTCGATGCCCAGTTCACTGCACAGTTGCAGCAGATAGAGCACCACGTCGGCTACTTCCTGCCCAGCGTGGGCGAGCTGGTCGGCAGACAGCTGGCGCGACTGCTCTTCGCTCAGCCACTGGAAGATCTCCACCAGCTCGGCCATTTCCACGCTGGCGGCCATGGCCAGGTTCTTCGGGCTCTGGTAACGGCGCCAATCGTTGTGATCGCGAATGGCGTGCATGCGGGCGGTGAGTTCAGCGAGGTTCATGGTGTGGCTCCGTTCGAGCCGCATAGCTTCGGCTCGAACGGAGGCGACCGCAAGTCGTTGGCGGGAAGAGGTCGGCAGAGCAGCGACTTTGGTGGGAGCGAGCTCTGCTCGCGAAGCTTTTCCGCTGGCCAGGTTCGCGAGCAGAGCTCGCTCCTACGGCAACGCAGAATGCAATCCGGGGCGGATGTTCTCGATATCAGCTCCCGGATGACACCGGACTACGTCAGACCGTTAGCGGCTGCCAGCTCCCAGCCATATGCGGGGTGTCACCTTCTCCGATCAAGCGGAACTGGCCGCTGGCGCCAGGCTCGCTGGCTTGCAAAGCAACGTGGGTGGGCAGTAGCACGGGCTTCTGGAAGCGTACGTCCACGGCGTAGCCGGCCTGCGGCAGGTGGGCGTGCAAGGCCGCGAGGCTTCGCGCCTTGTTCCACAGGCCATGAGCGATGGCGCGTGGGAAACCGAACAGACGTGCCGTTACGGCGTAGAGGTGGATCGGGTTGTAGTCGCCGGCCACACGCGCGTAACGCCGGCCTGTATCGGCAGGGGCGGCCCAGTCGGCCAGTGGCATCAGTTCCAGCGGCGGCTGTTCGGCGCGTAGCGGCGCCTGGCCGTCGAGACGCAGAGCGCGGCAGAGAATGCGGCTGTCACCTTCCCAGAGCAGGCCGAGCTGATCTTCCAGGCGGGTGATCAGGCTGAACGTGGCGCCTTTGTCGTGCGGCTGCAGGTCGGTCACCTGCACGCTGATCTGGAACGGCCCCAGCCCGCCCATTGGGCGCAATACGCGGATACGATTCTCCAGATGCACCAGGCCCAGCAGCGGGAACGGAAAGCGGCGGTCGGTGAGCAATTGCATCTGCAAACCGAAAGCCAGCACATGCGGATAGACCGGTGGCAGGTAGGGACTGTCTGCGATGGCGCAGACCTGGCGATAGCGCGCCAGGTGCTTGGGGGCCACGTCCACGCGGCAGCGCAGGCCGATATTGGGTAGCTGGCGGCCGGTCACCTTGCGGCGCAGGGCTGCGCGCAGGAACAGGCCGGGCAGGGCCGGTGGTGTATCGAGGTCGAGCCAGTCGATGGCCATTGGCGAACTCCTTGGCGAATGAATGACAGCAGCTTAACCCTCAGACCCACGCTGGCATTGGCTGTTCTGCCCAGCTTGTGTGCAGGCCAGTCAATCCGACCTGCGACGCGGTTTGCGCGCGGTGGCTCGCTGACCCTAAGATGGCGCCGTTCACGAATAATGCTCACTAATAAGAAGAACAGCAGGAATCATGCGTGATCTGACCGACGATGTGGCGCTGATGCGCCCGGTAATCGATGCCCTGCGTGCCAGCGGAACCGATCCTGACCGCGTGCTGGTGCGCGTTGGCCTGCCGCCTGGTGGGCTGCCGGCTGGCCGCTTTCCTCATGCCGCCCAGGCGCCATTCTGGAAGGCCGCCAGCGAAGAGTGTGGCGAGGAGCATGTCGGGCTGTACCTGGCCCAGCACCTGCCCGCCTTCCATGGCCTGCTGCTGGAATACCTGTTTCTCTCCAGCGAAACCTTTGGCGTTGGCCTGCGCCATGCGCTGCGCTATGTGCGCCTGCTCTCCGACACCCTCAGCGCGCGCCTGGACGTGGAGGGCGACGTGGCCGTGCTGACCCTGGGACTGGAAGCCGATACGCCGCGGCACTTTCCGGAGATGCTGGCAGGGGCGGTGATCCGCCTGTTCGCGGCATTGACCGAAAACGATTTCCGCCCGCGTGAAGTGCGCTTCATGCATGCCGAGGGCGCGCCTGCTGAGCGCTACCAGGCTGTCTATGGTTGCCCGGTAAGTCTGGGCGCCGAGGATTGTGCGCTGCTGTTCGACGCTGCAGTGCTGGACAAGGCCTCGCGCCACGCCGCCCCGGAATTGCTGCGCATGCACGAGTCGCTGGCGCGGCGGCAGTTGGCGGAAGTGGAGAGGCTGGACCTGGTGCGCCAGGTGCGCGAGCTGATTGCCGAACTGCTGGTCGATGGCGGCGCCACCCTGGAGCAGGTGGCGGCGCGCTTGAACATGCCGGCACGGCGCTTGCGCGAGCGCCTGGCCATGGCCGGGGTTCGCTTCAACGACCTGATCACCGATTACCGCTGCCGCCTGGCCAAGGAGCTGTTGCTCAAGACCGACGAGCGTATCGAAGTGATCGTCGAACGCACCGGCTTCTCCGAGCCGAGCACCTTTTACCGCGCGTTCAAGCGCTGGGTCGGGGAAACGCCAGTGGAATTTCGCAAGCGCGGCAAAGCCTGAAGTCGTAGGGTGCGCCGTGCGCACCACGCATCCGCCGGATGAATGGTTGACCTCGGTGCGCGCGGCGCACCCTACACGAATCGCTCTGGCAGTAGGGTGGGCTGGGCGGCGATCCGCTTCAGCCCACCCTCGCAACGGTCTCAAGCCCCCAACAAACTTTGCCCGCACACGCGCAGCACCTGCGCAGTCACTGCGCCGGAACCCGGCTGGGCGAACCAGGCCACGGCTTCGGCGACGTCCTGCGGCAGGCCACCCTGGTTCATCGAGTTCATCCGTCGCCCGGCTTCGCGGATACCCAGCGGAATGGCGGCGGTCATCTGGGTTTCGATGAAGCCAGGTGCCACCGCATTGATGCTGATACCTTTCTTCGCCAGGGCCGGCGCCCAGGCCTGAGCCAGACCGATCACGCCGGCCTTGCTCACCGCGTAGTTGGTCTGGCCCATGTTGCCGGCGATGCCGCTGATCGAGGCGATCAGCACCACGCGGCCGTTGTCGTGCAGTTTTTCGGCGTCCAGCAACGCCTGGGTCAGCACCTGCGGCGCCTTGAGGTTGACGTCGATCACCGAGTTCCAGAATGTGTCGCTCATCTTCGCCAGGGTCTTGTCGCGGGTGATGCCGGCGTTGTGTACGACGATGTCGAGGCCGTCGGGTAAGGCTTCGACCAGGCGCTGCGGCGCATCCTCGGCGCAGATATCCAGGGTCACGGCGCGTCCACCCAGGCGCGCCGCCAGCGCCTGCAGCGCATCGGCTGCCTGTGGCACATCGAGCAGCACCACCTCGGCGCCGTCACGGGCGAGCACTTCAGCGATGGAGGCGCCGATGCCGCGCGAGGCGCCGGTGACCAGCGCTTTCTTGCCGGCCAGCGGGCGCGTCCAGTCCCTGACCTGTGCACTGCAGGCGCCGAGCCGCAGCACCTGGCCGGAAACGTAAGCGCTCTTCGGCGAGAGGAAGAAGCGCAACGCGCCTTCCAGTTGCTGCTCGCCACCCTTGCCGACATACAACAACTGCACGCTCCCGCCGCGACGAATTTCCTTGCCCAGAGAGCGGGTAAAACCTTCCAGTGAGCGCTGCACGCTGGCGGCGATTGGGTCTTTGAGCGACTCGGGCGCACGCCCCAGCACTACCACACGAGGGCTGTTGGCCAGACCCTTGAGGGCGGGCTGGAAGAAATCACGCAGTTCGATCAGTTGTTCGAAACGGATCAGGTGGCTGGCGTCGAACACCAGTGCCTTGAGCTTGGGCCCGTGCTCGGCGGTCCAGCGGGGCAGGTCGAACTGGCCATCGCGCGCGGCGAACAACTGATCCGTGAACTTGCTGGCGAAAGGCTTGATGGCCTTGACCAGGTCGCCTTCACCGCCGAACAGCAGGGCGCCATCGATCGGTCGTACGCGGCCGGCCATCCAGCGTTCCAGGCGCACCGGCGCCGGTAGACCGAGGGCGCCAACCAGGCGGCGGCCGGTGGAGGAGTTGGCGAAAGCGAGGTAACGATCGGACATGAAGGGCTCCTGCGGGCGAATCGAAAGTCGTGTCACTGTACGCGGCAGTTGGCAGAGCGCAATTGACTCTGTTGCCTCACATGCCGGCAAGGCGGCCAATGTTCGCACCTGTTTGAGGTTTAGCCTGTGCGGCCAGAAGGCTACAGTGTAATTCTCATGTTTCTGGGAACCAGCTGACGGACGATAGTTCGCCTTAGGTTTCTTCGATTTCTCGACCAGCAAGGAGTCCTCATGACCCAGTTGCGCCGGGTCGCCATCGTAGGCGGCAACCGTATCCCGTTCGCCCGTTCCAACACCGTCTACGCCAGGGCGAGCAATCAGGAGATGCTGACCAGCGCCCTCGAAGGGCTGGTGGAGCGGTTCAATCTGCATGGCGAGCGCCTCGGCGAGGTGGTGGCCGGTGCCGTGCTCAAGCACTCGCGAGACTTCAACCTGACCCGCGAGTGCGTGCTGGGCTCGCGCCTGGCGCCGGAGACGCCGGCCTACGACCTGCAGCAGGCATGCGGTACTGGTTTGGAAGCAGCGATACTGGTGGCCAACAAGATCGCCCTCGGGCAGATCGACTGCGGCATCGCTGGTGGTGTCGACACCACCTCCGACGCGCCCATCGGCGTCAACGAGGGGTTGCGCCAGATTCTGCTGGAGGCCAATCGCAGCAAGAGCACCGGCGACAAGATCAAGAGCCTGCTGAAGATTCGCCCGCGCCACCTGGCGCCGCACATTCCGCACAATGGCGAGCCGCGCACCGGCTTGTCGATGGGCGAGCATTGCGAGCTGATGGCGCAGCGCTGGGCCATCCCGCGTGACGAGCAGGATCAGCTGGCACTGGCCAGTCACCAGAAACTCGCGGCGTCCTACGCCGAGGGTTGGCACGATGACCTGATGACACCGTTTCTCGGTCTGACTCGCGACCAGAACCTGCGCCCGGACATCAGCGCGGAGAAGCTTGCGACCCTCAAGCCCTGCTTCGAACGTGGGCCGCGCGGCACGCTGACCCCGGCCAACTCCACGCCGCTGACCGATGGCGCCTCGCTGGTGCTGCTGGCCAGCGAGGAATGGGCCAAGGCCCGCGGCCTGCCGGTGCTGGCCTATCTGCGCGATGGCGAGGCGGCCGCGGTGGATTTCGTCCAGGGCAAGGAGGGCCTGCTGATGGCGCCGGTTTACGCGGTGCCGCGCCTGCTGGCGCGCAACGGCCTGACTATGCAGGACTTCGATTACTACGAGATTCACGAGGCCTTCGCCGCCCAGGTGCTGTGCACGCTCAAGGCCTGGGAAGACGCCGATTACTGCAAGGAGCGCCTGGGCCTGGACGCCGCCCTAGGGTCCATCGACCGCAGCAAGATGAACGTCAAGGGCAGCTCGCTGGCTGCCGGTCACCCGTTCGCGGCCACCGGTGGACGCATCGTCGCCAACCTGGCCAAGCTGCTGTCGGTGGCCGGTGAGGGGCGCGGCCTGATCTCCATCTGCGCGGCAGGTGGTCAGGGTGTGACCGCAATCCTCGAGCGGTAATCCAATACGGGTGGTCGCAAGTCATCGCGATCACTCGATGTAAGCAACTCCGTGATTCGGGCGGCCCGCGTAGCGCGTGGCCGCTCTTTTTTTGCGCGTAGGTTCGCGGCGGGGCGCCGCTCCTACAGGTAGGTGCCACAGCTTTTCGTAGGAGCCCCGCCCCGGGGCGAAGCTTTTCTGGCCAGCGCTGCGGTGGCCTGTCGCGCGGCAAATCACCACAGCGCCAGTTAGGCCTTTAGCGGCTAGTCTTTCAGTGCGCATTGATCCAGATCAATACGCCTTTTCGCGCTTTACCCAGCAGCTTCTCGGCTGCACACCACTTCCATAAGAACAATTTCAGCTCGTTTGACTCCAACACCAGGAGTCTATGGATCGGCTTTGCGTGCTGGGGCCGAAATAACCCTGAATGAGGATGTGACATGTTCGGCCTAGAGGCGCTTGATCTCGCCCGAATCCAGTTTGCCTTCACCATTTCCTTCCACATCGTCTTTCCGGCCATCACCATCGGTCTGGCCAGCTACCTGGCGGTGCTCGAAGGTCTGTGGTTGAAGACCAGCAATACGCTGTACCGCGATCTTTACCACTTCTGGTCGAAGATCTTCGCGGTCAACTTCGGCATGGGCGTGGTCTCCGGTCTGGTCATGGCCTATCAGTTCGGCACCAACTGGAGTGCGTTCTCCGACTTTGCCGGGGCGGTCACCGGGCCACTGCTGACTTACGAGGTGCTCACCGCGTTCTTCCTCGAAGCGGGCTTCCTCGGCGTCATGCTGTTCGGCTGGAACCGCGTCGGGCCTGGCCTGCACTTCTTCTCCACGGTGATGGTGGCCATCGGCACGCTGATCTCGACCTTCTGGATTCTCGCCTCCAACAGCTGGATGCACACGCCGCAGGGGTACGAGATCATTGATGGCCGGGTGATCCCGGTGGACTGGTTCGCCGTGGTCTTCAACCCATCGTTCCCTTATCGCCTGGCGCATATGGCGACCGCGGCGTTCCTTGCCACCGCCTTCTTCGTCGGCGCTTCGGCGGCCTGGCACCTGCTGCGCGGGCGTGACAACCCGGCGATCCGCAAGATGCTCTCGATGGCGCTGTGGATGGCCCTGCTGGTGGCACCGGTGCAGGCCTTCATCGGTGACCTGCATGGTCTCAACACGCTCAAGTACCAACCGGCGAAGATCGCCGCCATCGAGGGCCACTGGGAGAACATCGGCGACGAGCCGACCCCGCTGATTCTCTTTGGCTGGCCGGATATGCAGCGTGAGGAAACCCGCTTCAAGGTGGAAATCCCGGCGCTCGGTAGCCTGATCCTGACCCACAGCCTGGATAAACAGGTGCCGGCCCTGAAGGACTTCCCGCCGGAAGACCGCGCCAATTCCACCATCGTGTTCTGGACCTTCCGCATCATGGTCGCCATGGGCCTGATGATGATCCTCACCGGCCTGTGGGGCACCTGGCTGCGCCGCGGCGAGCGGCTGTACACCTGCAGGCCGTTCCTGCACCTGGCGGTGTGGATGGGGCCGAGCGGGATCATCGCCATCCTCGCCGGCTGGTACACCACCGAGATCGGCCGTCAGCCGTGGATCATCCATGGGCTGATGCGTACCGCCGATGCTTCGTCAGGGCATAGCGCGGCGCAGTTGGGCTTTACCCTGGCGCTGTTCGTGGTGGTTTATTTCGTGCTGTTCGGTGCGGGGATCGGCTACATGCTGCGCCTGGTGCGCAAGGGGCCGAAGATCGACGAGGGCAAGGAAACGTCCGAAGGTGGGCCAGGCCAGCCGCGTACGCCAGCGCGTCCGCTGTCGGCGGCTGAAGAAGGCCTGGAAGATGGTGAAACCGACACCTTGCCGGAGAGGAGCTGAATATGGGTATCGACCTTCCGCTGATCTGGGCGGTGATCATCGCCTTTGGCGTAATGATGTACGTGGTGATGGATGGCTTCGATCTGGGTATCGGCATCCTCTTTCCCTTCGTCCGTGACGACGGCGAGCGCGACGTGATGATGAACACCGTCGCACCGGTCTGGGACGGCAACGAGACCTGGCTGGTACTCGGCGGTGCCGGCCTGTTCGGCGCCTTCCCGCTGGCCTATGCGGTGGTACTCGACGCGCTTTATCTGCCGCTGATCCTGATGCTTCTGGGGCTGATCTTCCGTGGTGTGGCCTTCGAGTTTCGCTTCAAGGCCAAGGCCGCCAAGCGCCATCTGTGGGATAAGGCCTTCATCGGCGGCTCGCTGACTGCCACCTTCTTCCAGGGCGTGGCACTGGGCGCCTATATCGACGGTTTCGAGGTGGTCAATCGCAGTTTCGCCGGCGGTGCCTTCGACTGGCTGACACCCTTCTCGGTGTTCTGCGGCCTGGCCCTGATCGTTGCCTATGCGCTGCTTGGCTGCACCTGGCTGATCATGAAAACCGAAGGTCGCCTGCAACAGCAGATGCATGACATGGCGCGGCCACTGGTGTTCGTGGTGCTGGCGGTGACCGGCATCGTCAGTCTGTGGACACCGTTCGAGCACCCGGCGATCGCCGAGCGTTGGTTCAGCCTGCCGAACCTGTTCTGGTTCATGCCGGTGCCAGTATTGGTGCTGCTGTGCACATACGCACTGCTGCGCTCGGTGGCCAACAACCGCAACTACTCGCCATTTCTGCTCACCCTGGCGCTGATCTTCCTCGGCTACAGCGGCCTGGGCATCAGCCTGTGGCCGAACGTGATTCCGCCGTCGATCAGCATCTGGGAGGCCGCCGCACCGCCGCAGAGTCAGGGCTTCATGCTGGTGGGCGCGTTGTTCATCATCCCCTTCATCCTGATGTACACCGCCTGGAGCTACTACGTGTTCAGAGGCAAGGTGACGGTGGATGATGGTTACCACTGAGAACGCAGCCATGACCGAAACCGAAGAGAAGAAGCCGCTGTGGCAGCGTCTGGGTTGGCTGGTGCTGATCTGGGCCTGCAGCGTCACCGCGCTGGGTATCGTGGCCTGGCTGCTGCGCCAGTTCATGAGCGCGGCGGGGTTGGGGACGCCGGGCTGAGCACGCGGTTGATCCCGGCGCGTGCTTGTTCCCATACTGGCCTCCTTTGTTCACACGCCAAGGAGGCTCGATGTTCGCCCTCAGCGATACCCTCAAACGCCGCTTCGCCGCGCTGAAATCCACTGCCGACTACTGGTCGCTGCGCCATGTGCGCGAGAGCAGGGAGTCCTACTGGGTGCGGCGGCGTGTGGCGCAGGCGCCTTCCTTCGTCGACGATGGTGGTGCCATGCTCACAGTGCGTATCGCCGGTGTCGAAGCCTATGCGGCCACCAGCGATCTCAGTCAGGCTGGCTTGCAGGCTGCACTGGAGCACGCCGAGCAGATGGCGCGCACCTTGGCTGGGCATAACCTGCTGGATCTCGGCAGTCTGCCGTACCCCACCGAACACAACGACGATGTGATGCCAGGCTACGAGCAGCCGCTGGCGGGTGCTGCCCACTGGTTCGAGCTGTTGATGGCAGAGTCGGCATTGATTCCCCAGGATGCGCGTCTGGTCGATAGCCACGTCGGGCTGACGTTCACCTGCCATGAGCAGATATTTCTCAACAGCGAGGGCGCCTGCCTGCGGCGCGCCCAGCGCTATGTGTTCCCGCAGGTGGGCGTTACCGCCAGCGACGAACACGACAGCCAGAGCCGCAGCTTCGGCGGCACGCATCTGGCGCGCCAGGGCGGCGCCGAGGTGCTGCAGCAGTTGGGTGTGATCGGCAGCGCCGCGCGCATCGCCGACGAAGCATTGCAACTGCTGCTGGCGCCCAACACCCCGAATGGTTCGCGCGATCTGTTGCTGATGCCAGACCAGATGATCCTGCAGATTCACGAGTCCATCGGCCATCCGCTGGAGCTGGACCGCATTCTCGGTGACGAGCGCAATTTCGCCGGCACCAGCTTTGTCCGTCAGAGCGATTTCGGGCATTACCAATATGGCTCGCCGCTGCTCAATGTCAGCTTCGATCCGGATGTGCCTGGAGAGTTGTCCAGCTACCGCCATGACGATGACGGCACGCCGGCCGAACGGCAGCTGCTGATCCGAGATGGCATCCTTCAGCGTCCGCTCGGCGGCGCGCTGTCGCAATGGCGCAGCGGCTTGCCAGGCGTGGCCAACAGCCGCGCCTGCAACTGGAATCGGCCGCCCATCGACCGTATGGCCAATCTCAATCTGGAGCCAGGCGATCAGCCGCTGGCCGAACTGATCGGCGGTATCGAACGCGGGATTCTGATGAGCAACAACCGCTCCTGGTCGATCGACGACGCGCGCAACAAATTCCAGTTCGGCTGCGAGTGGGGCCAACTGATCGAGAACGGCGAGCTAAAAGGCGTGGTGAAGAACCCAAATTACCGAGGCATCAGCTCACGGTTCTGGCGCAACCTGCGTGCGGTGGGGGACACCAGCACCTTCGAGGTGATGGGCACACCCTATTGCGGCAAGGGTGAACCCAATCAGGTGATTCGCGTGGGGCACGCTACGCCAGCCTGCGTATTCGCCGATATCGACGTTTTCGGAGGGGCGGCCTGATGAATGCACGTCAGCATTTCAGCGCGTTGCTCGAACATCTGCAGGCGCAAGTCGTGGGCGAGGAGGGTTTCACCCTGGCCTATGGCGCCGAGGTGTCCAGCTTCATCCGTTTCAATCAGGGTCATGTGCGCCAGGCCGGCGATGTGCAGCAGGTCTACGTCACCCTCTCGCTGTACCAGGGACAGCGACATGCCGAGAGCAAACTGGCACTCAGCGGTGTGCTCGACGAGGATCTGCCGCGTCTGCAGCAGATAGTGCAGCGCCTGCGAGGCGTGCTGCCAACCTTGAGTGATGACCCTTATCTGCGCTTGAACCGTGAGGCTTGGCGCAGCGAGGTGGCGAGTGAAGCAGGTTCGCTCGACGGTGCGGTCATGGCGCAGCAGATCGTCGCTGCGGCTGCTGGTCTGGATCTGGTTGGCTTTCTGGCCGTGGGGCCTCAGTATCAGGGTTTCGCCAGCTCCTGGGGCGCCTTTGGCTGGTACGCCGCGAGTAGTTTCAACTTCGAATTCAGCCTGTTTCACGGCAACGGCCAGGCAGTGAAAAGTGCATATGCCAGTGAGCAGTGGGACACTCAGGCGTTCGCTCGCAAGCTGGACCGCGCGCGGCAACAGCTGGAATTTCTCGGTCGGCCGGCCAAGGCGCTGGAGCCGGGGGCTTATCGCGCCTACCTGGCACCGGCTGCGCTGGAAGAACTGGTCAGCCTGTGCTGCTGGGGCTTCGGCGCCCAGGCGCTGGCGTCGGGTGGCAGCCCGTTGCAGCGGCTGTTCAACGGTAAAGCCAAGCTCAGTCCGTTGGTGACCATGGACGAGCGCATCGAGGGTGGTTTGGCGCCGGCCTTTACCGCGGAAGGGCCGCGTCGGCCGTTGCGCCTGATCAGCCAGGGGCGACCCGGCGAGCGCCTGGTCAGCTCACGCAGTGCCGCAGAATATGGCCTGATCGCCAATGGCGCGTGCAGCGGCGAATACCCGCTGTCCTTGCAGGTGCATGGCGGCGAGCTGGACGAGCAGGACGTGTTGCAACGGCTCGGCACCGGGCTGTACATCGGTAACCTGTGGTACGGCAATTTCTCCGACCTGCCCGCGGCACGCCTGACTGGCATGACCCGCTTCGCCACCTTCTGGGTCGAGGATGGGCAGATCCAGGCGCCAGTCGACACCATGCGTTTTGACGATTCGCTGTTCGACTTCCTCGGCCTGCAACTGGAAGACCTGACCCGTGAGCCGGAGCTGCTGCTGCCGGGCGGGACCTACGGCGCCAGGCAGACGGGCTCGATGGCTTTGCCGGGCGCGCTGCTGTCGCGGTTTACTCTGACCTTGTAGAGAATCTATTTTCTCGCCTTGAGCACCACGAACTTCGGATTGGCCGCCACCTGTTCGACACCGCGGAACAGCCGTGCCAGTTTGGCGTGGTAGCCCAGGTGGCGGTTGCCGACTATCCACAGTTCACCACTGGTGACCAACGCCGCGCGGGCCTGCTGGAACATGCGCCAGGCGAGGAAGTCACCGACCACCTGCTGCTGATGGAAGGGCGGATTGCACAGCACCAGATCCAGCGAGTCAGCCGGCTGCTCGGCCAAGCCATCGCCAGCGCGTATGGTCACCGGTCGCTCACCGAGTGCCGCCCGCCAGTTTTCCTGCGCCGATTGCACGGCCATGTACGACTCGTCCACCAGCGTCAGTTCCGCTTGTGGGCTGCCCAGGGCATAGGCGATGCCGAGTACGCCGTTACCACAGCCTAGATCGGCGACGCGGACGCGGCCGAGGTGGCGTGGCAGATGCGGAAGAAAGGCGCGTGTACCGATATCCAGGCCGTCGCGGCAGAACACATTGGCGTGATTGATCAACTCCAGCGCCGGTTTATCCAGGTTGTAGCGAGTGGGGTAGGGCGAGTGCGGCGCCGCCTTGGTTTCAGGCGTGGCCACGAGCAGCCGGGCTTTCTTCACCGCCAGCGAGGCTTGCACCGGGCCGATGTATTGCTCCAGCAGATCACCGGCGGCGCGCGGCAGGTGTTTGATCATTGCCCCAGCCACCACACGGGCATTCGGCGCCAACTGGTCGTGCAGACGGATTAGTTGTTCCTCCAGCAGGGCCAGAGTCTTTGGCACGCGGATCAGTACCCAGTCGAACGGTCCCTGCGGCGTTTCGCTGGACGTCACGAAGCGGACCGCCTCCACCGCCACACCATTGCGCGCCAGGTTCTTCTGCAGTGCCAGGTGGCCGAGGTTCGAGTCGCCGCTGCTGCTCACCTGGCAGTGCGTGGCCAGTGAGCAGGCGAGGGCGCCAAAGCCATCGTTGAGCACCAGCACCCGGCTTGTGGCGTCGATGCCCTGCTCGTGCACATGACTCAACAGGTATTCGTCGGCAGCATCGAAGGCCTGCAGAGGTTCGTTCTGCTGTTCGGGCTGGCGAATCAGGTCGAGGTCGGCGAATGGGGTGACGAGTGACGGCATGGCAGGCGTTTTCCGGAGGCGTGTGGAGCTGGCGCATCATAGCCGCTGGCGTCGCTGCACCCCAACATTCCTGAAGGTAGCCACATGTGCCGCTGGACAAGTGTGTGCGCCAATGGCTAAGTCTCACCCAGCGGTCTGGCGGGCGATCTGCCGGCAGACCTTGGTAAGGCATGAGCGAGAGACAAGATTGAGCGTTTCCGAAGCTAGACCCATCCGACGCCGAACGTTGCACAGTGAAATCGTCGACCATCTGCGTGAGCTGATCGTCAGCGGCGAGCTGGAGCCGGGTCAGAAAATCCCTGAGAAAGCCCTGTGTGAACGCTTCGATATCTCGCGCACCCCGCTGCGTGAAGCGCTCAAGGCGCTGGCGGCCGAAGGCATGATCGAACTGTTGCCGCAGCGTGGGGCCCGCGTGGTCACCATCACCGATGAGGAGTTGCAGGAGTTGTTCCCGATCATCGCCAGCATCGAGGCGCTGGCTGGCGAGCTGGCCTGCGAGAAGATCAGTGACGCGCAGATCGACGCCATCCGCCAGATGCACGAGGACATGATCGAGGCCTACCGAGCGTCACGTTCGCTGGAGTATTCGCGGCTCAATCGAGCCATCCATTTCGCCATTTTCGAGGCGGCCGACAATGCGTCGTTGCTGGCGCTGTACCGCAACCTGGAACTGCGCATTCGCAACATCCGTCACACCGTGCGTCAGGCCCCGCGGGATTGGAAAGAGGCGGTGAGCGACCACGAGAAGATCCTGCAGGCCCTTGCTGCTCGTGATGGCAGTCGGCTCGGCAAGATCATGCGTCAGCACGTGATGAACACCGCGCGTACGGTGCGTCATTCCATCGACGAGTTGCAGGACTCGGCGCTCGTCAGCGATCAAGAATAGTCGCTTACCTTCTGCATAAATCCCTCTCTTGCTAGGCGTTTTTACGCCCGATATTCGAGCATCTGCGCGAAAAATTGCCCTATCTTCGTGCAATTAAAATGAATTCATTATTTATTATTCTTTTTTGTTGACGGTGCCCTTTACCGTCCCGCAGAGTGGCCTGGCGATGCTTGCTAGGGCACGCCGGCACCCCATGAAAGGGAGCCGTTGCGCGATAACAAAACAGGGGGCAAAACCATGAAGAAGATTTTTGCGGCTTCGTCGATGATGCTGATGTTCGCAGCAGCGGGAGTGTCGGCACAGGAAGGCACACTGGCGAAGATTGCCGAGCTGGGGGAGATCAGCGTCGGCCACCGTGATGGGGCCGTGCCCTTTTCCTACTACGACGATCAGCAGCGCCCCATCGGCTATGCCATGGACCTGTGCGCGAAGGTCGTCGATGCGATCAAGCTCAAACTCGACGAGCCGGAGCTGAAGGTCAGCTACCTGCCCGTGACCGGCGCCACCCGCATGCCGTTGCTGGCCAACGGCACCATCGACATGGAGTGCGGCACCACCACCAACAATGCCGAGCGCCAGCGTCAGGTGAGTTTCTCCAACACCTATTTCGTTGCTGGCGTGCGCATCCTCTCCAAGAAGAGCGCGCCGATCGAAACCATGGCCGATGCCCAGGGCAAGACCGTGGTCACCCTGGCCGGCACTACCAGCGTCAAGGTCATCAGTGAGATCAATGCCGCGCAGAACCTCGGCCTCAACGTGCTGAGCGTGAAGGACCTGGCCGAAGGCATGCTGACCCTGCAGACCGAACGCGCCGTGGCGCTGATCTTCGACGATGTGTCCATTGCCGGCGCCGCCGCGACCTCGAAGAACCCTGAAGACTTCGTCATGTCCGCCGAGCCGCTGTCGGTCGAGCCATACGGCATCATGCTGCGCCGTGGTGACGATGACTTCAAGGAACTGGTCAACGCCACCCTCGACGAGCTGTATGCCAGCGGTGAAATCAACGCTATCTACGACAAGTGGTTCGTTCAGGCGATTCCGCCGCGTGGCATCAACATGAACTTCCCGATGTCCGGCCAGCTGAAGAAGGTCATTGCCGAGCCCACCGACGATCCGACCCCCGAGCTGTATCGCTGATCGAGTGGCGCCAACCCGGTCGGTGCCCTGCGCCGACCGGGCCATGACATGTACTGGATGGGCTAGGCCATGAGTTACAACTGGAACTGGTGGATCTTTTTCGAGCCTTCGCTCGATGGCACCAATACCTACCTGATGACGCTGATCTGGGGCGCCTGTTGGACGGTCGCCACGGCCCTCGGCGCGTTCACCATCGCCATCGTGCTCGGCTCGCTGGTCGGTGTAGCGCGCACCTCGCCGCTGGCCTGGATGCGTGCGCTGGGTACCGGCTTCGTCGAGCTGTTTCGCAACATTCCGCTGCTGGTGCAGATGTTCCTCTGGTACTTCGTGCTGCCGGAGCTGCTGCCCACCGACCTGGGGCGCTGGTTCAAGCAACTGCCCAACGCCGCGTTCTACACGGCGGTGATCTGCCTGGGCTGCTACCACGCCGCGCGTATGGCCGAAGTGGTGCGTGCCGGGCTCGAGAGTCTGTCCCGTGGGCAACGCATGGCCGGGCTGGCCATGGGCCTGACGCTGGTGCAGACCTACCGTTATGTGCTGTTGCCGATGGCCTATCGCATCGTGGTACCGGCCATCACCTCCGAATTCCTCAGTTGCACCAAGAACACCTCGGTTGCCCTGGCCATCGGCCTGATGGAGCTGACCGGCAGCGCTCGGGCGATGCAGGAAAACAGCTTCCAGACCTTCGAGGCCTTCACGGCGGCAACCACCCTGTATCTGGTGCTCAACCTGATCATCGTCTTCGCCATGCGCGCCGTCGAGCGCAAGGCCGCTGTGCCGGGCTACGGCCTGCGGAAGGAGAGCTGAACATGTTTGGCAGTTTCGACCTGGGAGTGGTGGTCGACTCGCTCCCCTATCTGTTCTACACCGGCATGAGCTTCACCCTGACGCTCACGCTGTTCGCCACCATCGGCGGCATCTTCTTCGGCTCGCTGTTGGCGATCATGCGTCTGTCGCGTTACCGCGCGCTGTCGATGTTCGCCGGTGGCTACGTCAACCTGCTGCGCTCGCTGCCGCTGGTGCTGGTGATCTTCTGGTTCTACTTCATGGTGCCTTTCGTGGTGCAGTGGATCACCGGTGCGCCGCGTCCGGTACGCATCGACCCGTTCTGGTCGTCGGTGATCACCTTCACCCTGTTCGAGGCCTGCTACTTCTGCGAGATAATCCGCTCCGGTATCCAGTCGCTGCCCAAGGGCCAGACCCAGGCGTCGATAGCGCTGGGCATGACCGGCCGCCAGAGCCTGTTCTACGTGGTCTTGCCACAAGCACTGCGCAACATGCTGCCGCTGATGCTCACGCAGACCATCGTACTGTTCCAGGACACCTCGCTGGTCTACATCCTCTCGATCACCGACTTCCTCGGCGCCGCGGCGAAGATCGCTCAGCGTGACGGTCGCCTGCTGGAGATGTACGTCTTCGCCGCGCTCATCTACTTCGTGATCTCCCTGCTCGCTTCCTATGCCGTACGCCGCCTGCAAAAGCGCGTCGCCATCATTCGTTAAGAGTGCCTTCGCCATGATAACCATCAGCGATGTCTGCAAATCCTACGGTTCGTTCCAGGTGCTGACGCACTGCTCGACCACCGTTGCCAAGGGCGAGGTGGTGGTGGTGTGCGGGCCTTCCGGTTCCGGCAAGTCCACCTTGATCAAGACGGTCAACGCGCTGGAGCCCATCGACAGCGGCGAGATCACTGTCGATGGCATCAGCGTCACGGCCAGGGACACCAATCTGCCCAAGCTGCGCTCGCGCGTCGGCATGGTGTTCCAGCATTTCGAGCTGTTTCCGCACCTGTCGATCATGGAAAACCTGATGCTGGCGCAGATCAAGGTGCTCGGTCGCAGCAAGGCCGAGGCCGAGAAGAAGGGCCTGCAACTGCTCGAACGCGTCGGCCTCAAGGAGCACGCGCACAAGCATCCCGGCCAGCTCTCGGGTGGCCAGCAACAGCGCGTCGCCATCGCCCGCGCCCTGGCCATGGATCCGGTGGTGATGCTGTTCGACGAGCCGACTTCGGCGCTCGACCCGGAAATGGTCAACGAGGTGCTCGACGTCATGGTGCAGCTCGCCCACGAAGGCATGACCATGATGTGCGTGACCCACGAGATGGGCTTCGCGCGCAAGGTCGCCGACCGGGTGATCTTCATGGACGCCGGACAGATCGTCGAAGACTGCCCGAAGGAAGAATTCTTCGGCGACATCAACGCCCGCTCCGACCGCGCCCAGCAATTCCTGTCGAAAATTCTCTCTCACTAACGCCGGACGAAGATCATGGAAATGCCCAACGAACAGCAACTGCTGGCGATGGCGGCTGCGCGCGGCGCGGCGCTGCGTGATGGTCGCGTGGTGCTTTACGCCGGTGCCAACCTGCCCAGCGCCGAGTCGCAGCAGGCCTATGCGCCCGAGCTGAGCGCCTACCCGGCGATGGGGCCTAGCTATACCAAGGAACAACCGGATACCGATCTGGTTTCTGGCCTCGAAGTGGCCGTGCGCGAGCGCATCTGCAGCCTGTTCGGCGCGGCCTGGGCTGAGCCGCGCCTGCCCAGCTGTACCATCGCCAACCTAGCGGTGTTCCACGCTTTCAGCCGGCCGGGTGACCTGCTGCTGGCGCCTGCCGCGGCCCATGGCGGGCACCTCAGTCAGCGCCGCGGCGGCACGCCGGAACTGGCCGGGCTGCGCGTGGCCGATCTGCCATTCGACAGCCGCGCCTGCCGTCTGGACGCACAGGCCGCCGCTGAGCAGGTGCGTACGCTGCGGCCGACTCTGGTGATGCTCGGCCGCTCGGTGGTCATCACGCCGGACGATGTCGAGCCGGTGGTAGCTGCCGCTCGCGAAGTGGGGGCAAAAACCATTTTCGATGCTTCGCACGTGTCCGGGCTGATCGCTGGCGGTACCTTCCCCAACCCATTGGAACTGGGCGTCGATATCCTCACCAGCTCCACCTACAAGACCCTGCCGGGTCGCCCACACAGCCTGATCGCCGGTCGTCATACCGAAGATGGCGAGCGTCTGGCGCGTTTCATCGACCGCGCATTACTGGCCAACTACGATGCCGGCAAGCTGCCATCCTTTCTGATCACCCTGCAACAGGCCGAGGCGGACAAAGGCTCCTACGCGCGGCGCATCTGCAGGGCAAGCGAAACCTTCGCCAAGGTGCTGCGCGAGCTGAACGTGGCAGTGATCGCGCCTGGCAAGGGTCAGATTTTCACGCATCAGGTGCTGGTGCCGATGAGCGCGGTGAGGGATGCAGCTGCCACGATCAAGGCGCTGGAGCAGGAGGGCATTCTGGTCGGCACCTGCAACGACCCGACCACGCCTGGCGGCTATGCCCTGCGTGTCGGCACCCAGTTCATCGTCGCTCAGGGCCAGGACGAGCAGGTGGATAACATCGCCCGCTGGCTGGCCGCTGCCCTGCGTCGTGAGCCGGATGGACGCATGACCGTGGTCTGATGCCCCTGCGATCTGCCGGTTTTTGTCGCGCGGCTTTTGCGCGACACTGCCGGCATCATTCGCTCAGGAGTTGCACATGACCATCAGCGATGACAAGTTCAAACGCGAGCGCCTGCTCGACGTACAGACACTGACACCAAGCCTGTTCACCTTGCGTACCACCCGTGATGCCGGTTTTCGTTTTCGCGCCGGGCAGTTCGTGCGTCTAGGGGTGGAAAAGGCAGACGGTTCGGTGGTCTGGCGACCCTATTCGCTGGTTTCGGCGCCGCACGACGAGTTTCTCGAGTTCTTCTCCATCGTGGTGCCGGATGGCGAGTTCACCAGCGAGTTGAGTCGGCTGCGTGTTGGCGACACCCTGCTGGTTGAGAAGATGGCTACCGGCTACCTGACCCTGGATCGTTTCGTCGACGGCAGCGACCTGTGGTTGCTCGGCAGCGGCACCGGCATCGCACCGTTCCTGTCGATCCTGCAGGACTTCGAGGTGTGGCAGCGCTTCGAGCGCATCGTGCTGGTGTACAGCGCAAGAACCTCTGCCGAGCTGGCTTACCAGCCGCTGATCCGGGGGCTTGCCGAGCTGGAGCACCTGGCCGAGTTCGCCGACAAGCTCACCTACCTGCCGGTGGTCACCCGTGAGCAGGCGCCGGATTGCCTGAGTGCGCGCATCACCGAGCTGCTCGACAGCGGCGAGCTGGAACGGGCCGCCGGGCTTGAGCTGACGCCTGAGCATTCGCGAGTGATGATCTGCGGCAACCCACAGATGATCGACGACATTCGTCAACGCCTGAAGGCGCGCGGTCTGAACCTGAGCCTGACCCGGCGGCCGGGTCAGGTGGCAGTCGAAAACTACTGGTGATCAGTCTTCGCGGATCGCCTTGAGTCGGTGCTCCCAGCGGCGCTTGGCGAAGCGGCGCATGTTGGGGATGTCGTCGGTCTCGTCGAGGATCGGCTTACCGATGATGGTTTCCATGATGTCTTCCAGCGTCACCAGACCGCGCCAGCTACCGAATTCGTCATACACCAGGCACATGTGCTGGCGCTCCTGCATGAGCAGGGTCATCAGGTTTTCCACGTTCATGCTTTCCGACACGACCTTGAGCGGCTTCATGATCTGGGTGATCGGTTCGGCGTCGTTCTCGGCGGCCAGGGCGTCATAACGGAACACCACGCCCAGCGGCGACTCGTCCTCGCCGATTACCGGGTAGCGGGAGAACTGGCTCTCGCGGGCACGGGTCTTGAACGCGGCGATCGATTCATCCGGTGCGGCGGATTCGCAGACGATGCGCGGCGTCATGATGTCGCGCAGACGAATCTCGTGCAGGTCGAGGATGTTGCTGATCACCCGATGCTCGTCTTCGTCGAGCTTGCCCACTTCGCGGCCGAGCAGGGTCAGCGCTTTGATTTCCTGGCGAATGTCATGCTCCGGCTCCTTGCCGCCGAACAGGCGCATGATCAGGTCTGAAAGCACGATGAACGGCTTGAGCAGCAGGATCATCGCTCGCAGCAGGCTCGGCAGGAAGGGGGCCAGGGCGCGCCAGTAACGGGCGCCGATGGTCTTCGGCAGAATCTCCGAGAGCACCAGAATCAGCAGGGTCATGACCGCCGAGGCGATACCCAGGTAACCGTCGCCGAAGACGATTGCCACCTGCGCACCGACACCGGTCGCACCAACGGTATGCGCCACGGTATTGAGAGTCAGGATGGCCGCCAGCGGCTGGTCGATCTTGTCTTTGAGCTCTTTCAGCCTTTCGTACAGCTGAGGTTTTTCGACCTTCTGCTGAGCGATGTAACTGGGCGTGAGGGAGAGCAGGGCGGCTTCGAGGATGGAGCAGATGAACGAAACCAGAATGGAGAGGACAGCGAACGCTATCAGGAGTGTCATGTAGGGGGATAAGTGGCCAAGGGTTGGCAAATTTAGCGCAAGAGCGGTAGGAAAAGCAGAAAAGCTGCAACATTTCATTTCGAAGTGTGGGCGCAGGCAGTGCTCGTCGACTGACGGCTGGCTCGCTGATCGCTCATTGGCGGCACGCGGCCCAGCTTCGACTAGGCTAAAGGGACACTCTTTGGGGAGGTCCTCCATGCCGCTTGAACATCACCCGTTGACCCGCGAATTCCCTCAGCAAGGCGATACCATGCGCAAGCTGATGCAAAGTGACCCACACTTCCCTCGCCTGGCTGGCGAGTACGAGGCACTGGACAAGCGCATCTACGAAATAGAGGACGGCCGTGAGGCTGCCGACGACCTGACATTGCAGGGGCTAAAGCTGCAGCGTGTGGGCCTGAAGGACGAGATCGCCGATCTGCTGCGTAAGGCGGGCAGTGCTTGATCCGGATCAAATGAACGGTCGACGTGCAGCGCTAGGCTGGAGCCATCTTCCTTGTCAGAGGCTTCATCATGCACGTCGACCACCATCCGTTGGTTCATGACTTCCCCGAACTGCGCAACGAACTACAGCGCCTGCGCCAGAGCGATGAACAGTTCTCTCGCCAGGCCGAAGAGTACGAAGCGCTGGACAAGCGCATCTGCCGGATAGAAGACGGTATCGAGCTGCTCGATGACGTCACCCTCAGCGCGCTGAAACTCAACCGTGTTGCGCTCAAGGACGAACTTGCTCGTCAGCTCAAGCGTGCCTCCGGGCAGTGCTGTGGCTGTGGCAACGGTTGCAAGGGGTGAGTGTAGGCGCCGGCTTGCCAGCGATATTTGTGAACGGTTGATCGCCCGCAAGCGGGCTCCTACGGCCAAACGCTTTCAATGCACGGGCGGGTTGATCAGATAGGTCAGCAGTCCCTCTGCCTCATCTTCCGTCCAGACCGCCCTCGGCGGTCTTGGCAACTCGCTCATCAACTGTTGCCAGAAAGCCAGGGCCACCTCGTCCTGGCGGTAGAAGCGTAACAACCAGGTGCTGCCGTCGCCCATCGCCTGCTGCACCAGTGCACGACCGATACCCAGTCGGCGGTAGCGCTTGAGGATGAACAGGTCGGCGAATTCCGGTGCATCGATGGCGGGCAGTTCGCTGCGCTCGACCAGCAGAAAACCGGCAATGAATCCATCAGCCAGGATCAGGCTGGCGCTCCAGCCCGGCTCTTGCCAATAGCGCTGCAGGTGCTCCTCATGGATGTAGAAACGACCGTCGACCTCGACGTCCTCCTGCTCCCAGTCCGAGCTGTCGTAGGAGTAGAACTGATAAAGATTGCGGATCAGCGGTAATTGCTCGGTGGTGGTGGGTAGCAGTTCGATCTGCATGGTGTTCCCTGGTGAAGGTCTGTGTCGGTGGTCTGTAAATCTATCCAGTAGTTCGGTATCGTTCCAGCCTTCGCTCAACAGGCAGGACTATTTCCCCATGGCCAAGGCAAAACGCATGTACGGCTGCACCGAGTGTGGCGCCACCTTTCCCAAGTGGGCCGGGCAGTGTGGCGAGTGCGGCGCCTGGAATACCCTGGTGGAAACCGTGGTCGAGGGCGCTACGCCCAGCGGTCGCACAGGCTGGGCCGGCGACAAGGCCAATATCAAGACCCTGGCTGAGGTCAGTGTCGAGGAAATTCCGCGTTTTTCCACCGCTTCCGGTGAGCTGGATAGGGTACTTGGCGGCGGCCTGGTCGATGGCTCGGTGGTGCTGATCGGTGGTGACCCAGGCATCGGCAAATCGACCATCCTACTGCAGACCCTGTGCAACATCGCCCAACGCTTCCCGGCCTTGTACGTTACTGGCGAGGAGTCGCAGCAGCAGGTGGCGATGCGTGCACGGCGGCTGGACCTGCCGCAGGACAAGCTCAAGGTCATGACCGAAACCTGCATCGAGACGATCATCGCCACTGCCCGCCAAGAAAACCCCAAGGTGATGGTGATCGACTCGATTCAGACCATCTTCACCGAGCAGCTGCAGTCGGCGCCAGGCGGTGTCGCCCAGGTGCGCGAGAGTGCGGCGCTGCTGGTGCGTTTCGCCAAGCAGAGCGGCACGGCGATCTTTCTCGTCGGCCACGTGACCAAGGAAGGCGCGCTGGCCGGCCCGCGCGTGCTGGAGCACATGGTCGATACCGTGCTGTATTTCGAGGGTGAGTCCGACGGTCGTCTGCGCCTGCTACGGGCGGTGAAGAACCGTTTCGGCGCGGTCAACGAGCTAGGTGTGTTCGGCATGACCGACAAGGGCTTGAAGGAAGTCTCCAACCCCTCGGCGATCTTCCTCACTCGCGCTCAGGAGGCGGTGCCCGGCAGTGTGGTGATGGCCACCTGGGAAGGCTCGCGGCCGATGCTGGTGGAGGTGCAGGCGCTGGTCGACACCAGCCATCTGGGCAACCCGCGCCGCGTCACTCTGGGCCTCGATCAGAACCGTCTGGCCATGCTCCTGGCGGTGCTGCATCGCCATGGCGGCATCCCGACCTATGACCAGGACGTGTTTCTCAATGTGGTTGGTGGGGTCAAAGTGCTGGAAACGGCGTCTGACCTGGCGTTGATGGCGGCGGTGATCTCCAGCTTGCGTAACCGGCCTTTGCAGCACGACCTGCTGGTGTTCGGCGAGATCGGCCTGTCTGGCGAGATACGCCCTGTGCCGAGTGGTCAGGAACGCCTGAAAGAGGCAGCCAAGCACGGCTTCAAACGTGCCATCGTGCCCAAGGGCAACGCGCCCAAGGAGGCGCCGCCTGGGCTGCAGGTCGTCGCTGTCACGCGGCTGGAACAGGCGCTGGATGCGCTGTTCGAATAAGCCAAGTCGTGGCTAAAGCCCTTCCCGCAGGTGTCAGGAGTCCGCTGTGGGAGGGGCTACAGCCGCGATCCACGCATGCGGCGTTCTGCCGCGAGTGGGGCGGGGCGAAAACTGACCGAGATCAATAGGTAGCAGGCTATCGGCGCGCAGCATGAAGGTGTATCCACTGAAGGAGATGCCACCATGTTCCTGTTCTTCGATTTCTTTTCCCGGGCTTTCAACTTCGACGCCAGAGCAGTCGAGTCGCGCGATGCACGTCGTGAGGCGCAGCGTATTCAGGCGCGTCGCCAGCGCCGTGAGCAGGCAGAGGCGGCCTGCCTGCGTCACTGACCACTAGGCTCTGTACGAAAAGTGCCTGCGCTCGGTGATGCTTCGTTAAAAACCGGTTCGGAATGCTCATTTACCACTCGTAAACTCGAGTGCGAGCCCAGTCCGTTCCTCACCGGTTTTTGCCTCGCCTGACCTTCGCTCGACGACTTTTCGTATAGAACCTAGTCGTCTTCGCCCAGCGCTGCCAGTTCGCGTTCCAGAAGCTGTTCATCGCCAAGGTTGAGTTCGACCAGGCGGCGCAGGTGGCTGATGGAGTCCAGATCGATATGGCGGCAGACGAAGCCGAGGGACTGCGGCTGGGTGCGCGTCAGCACCACTTCCATCTTTACCTTGGCTTCGTCTCCCAGTTCGATAAGGGCTTCGAAGGGCTGGTTCGGGTCACCGTTCCAGTCACGCGGGGTCTTGATCAGCAGGCCCTTGAGTGAAACATCGTGCAGAGCTGCCGACCATTGCCGCTCACCTTGAGCGATGACGGTGGGGGCGTCAAAGGCGATGCGCTGAAAGCGCCGACGCTCGTTGGCTGATTCACTCATGCCCATACTCCTGAAGGATTTACATCACTATAGCCAAGGCTGACGGCCCCGTGCTTTGCCGCTGTGTCGCAGGGCACAGCTGAGGCACATCAGTTTGACAGGTGGCCAAGTCTCACCAAAGCTCCTTGTGTGGTTTTCATTACTCGATAATGCGGAGCGATAGACATGAGCAAGCGACTGCTAGGCAAAGGTTTGGTCTTCGGCCTGTTGAGCATGGCCAGTGTTGGCGCATTTGCCGACGCTGCGGGTGGCAATGGCTGCGGCTGGGGCAACATGTTGTTCGAAGGGCAGCGTGGCATAGCCCCGCATTTTCTGGCCACCACCACCAACGGCACCTTCGGTAATGCCACCTTCGGTATGACCTCGGGTACCAATGGTTGCGACACCAGCGGCGCGCTGGGTTACAACGGCCGCTCCATGCTGGCGATGAATGGTATGCTCGACTCCATCGCTGAAGACATGGCCATGGGCCAGGGTGAAGCGCTGGACGCCTACGCCACCTTGCTGGGTGTGGAGGCCAAGGATCGTGCGCACTTCGCCAAGGTCACCCACGACAACTTCGGCAGCATCTTCAGCCAAGCCGATGCCACCAGCGAGCAGGTGCTGGCCGCTACCCTCGACGTGATGAGCCGTGATGCGCAACTAGCGCGCTATGTGAAACAACCGGCCTGAGGCAAATCCCAGGCAAAAAGAAGCCCGCCAATTGGCGGGCTTCTTCGTTTCAGGCTGAGCCTTAGTTGCCGTAAACCGGGAACTGGGCGCACAGGGCTTTGACCTGCTCGCGCACGCGGCCTTCGACTTCATCGTTGCCGATGTTGGCCAGTACGTCGCAGATCCAGCCTGCCAGTTGACGGCACTCGTCTTCCTTGAAGCCACGAGTGGTCACGGCCGGGGTGCCGATACGCAGGCCGGAGGTGACGAACGGCGAACGCGGATCGTTCGGAACGCTGTTCTTGTTGACGGTGATGAAGGCGCGACCCAGGGCGGCGTCAGCATCCTTGCCGGTGATGTCCTGCTTGATCAGCGAGAGCAGGAACAGGTGGTTCTCGGTGCCACCGGAAACCACGTCGTAGCCATTGTCGATGAACACCTGGGCCATGGTCTGGGCGTTCTTGATCACCTGCGCCTGGTAGGTCTTGAACTCAGGCTGCAGCGCTTCCTTGAAGCACACGGCTTTGGCAGCAATGACGTGCTCCAGCGGGCCGCCCTGGCCGCCCGGGAATACCGCGGAGTTGAACTTCTTCTCCAGCTCTTCGTTCTTGCGCGCCAGGATCAGGCCGCCGCGCGGGCCGCGCAGGGTCTTGTGCGTGGTGGTGGTGACCACGTCGGCGAACGGGACCGGGTTCGGGTACAGACCGGCGGCGACCAGGCCGGCCACGTGAGCCATGTCGACGAACAGGTAGGCGCCGACCTTGTCAGCGATGGCGCGGAAACGCGGGAAGTCGAGCACCTGCGAGTAGGCGCTGAAGCCGGCGATGATCATCTTCGGCTTGTGCTCGACGGCCAGGCGCTCGACTTCGTCGTAGTCGATCAGGCCTTGATCATTGATGCCGTACTGCACGGCGTTGTAGATCTTGCCGGAGAAGCTGACGCTGGCACCGTGGGTCAGGTGGCCGCCGTGGGCCAGGCTCATGCCCAGTACGGTATCGCCGGCGTTGAGCAGGGCCATGTATACAGCGCTGTTGGCCTGGCTGCCGGAGTGAGGTTGGACGTTGGCGTAGTCGGCGCCGAACAGTTCCTTGGCGCGGTCGATGGCGAGTTGCTCGACCACGTCGACGTACTCGCAGCCACCGTAGTAACGCTTGCCCGGATAGCCTTCAGCGTACTTGTTGGTCAGCACGCTGCCCTGGGCTTCCATCACCGCCGGGCTGGTGTAGTTTTCCGAGGCGATCAGCTCGATGTGCTCTTCCTGGCGCTGAGCTTCTTGCTCCATCGCGGCAAAGAGTTCGGCGTCATAACGAGCGAGGTTCAAATCACGGCTGAACATGGCAATCCCCTGAAAACCAGTTGGGCGGAAGAAATAGGCGGCGGATTCTACCGCAAAGGTCGCATTCAGGCATATGAAGGTCGGTCATGAGCCTGACAAATGGCCTTCATGCTGAGTTTGGAGCAGGGCCTGCTGGTGTTCGGCCAGTCAGCTGAGCATGAACAGCGCTGCGCCGCTGAACTGGGCGGTGAGCTGCCGAGCGGGCATCGGTCTACCCAGCAGGTAGCCCTGCACTTCGTCGCAGTCGTGTTCGCGCAGGAAGTCCAGTTGTGCCTGGCTCTCCACGCCCTCGGCGATCACCATCATGTTCAGGCTGTGCGCCATGGCGATGATCGCGCGAGCGATCTGCGCGTCCTGTTCACCATCGGGCAGGCCGTCGACGAAGCTGCGATCAATCTTCAAGACGTCGATGGGGAACTGCTTGAGGTAGTTCAGCGACGAGTAGCCGGTGCCGAAGTCATCCACCGCAATGCACAGTCCCAAACGCTTGAGGTTGCCGAGCGTTTGCATGGCGCTGGCGACGTCACGCATCAATATGCTTTCAGTCAGCTCCAGCTCCAGACAGGCCGGAGCCACGCCGGTTCTGTCCAGAATGGTGGCGATCCGTGCGCTCAGATCACCTTCGGCGAACTGACGGGCCGACAGGTTGACCGAGATTTTGGGGATACGTATCTGCTCTTCTTGCCATGCCTTGAACTGGCGACAGGCTTCCTCCAGTACCCATTCGCCGACCTGGACCACCAGGCCGAGCTCTTCCAGCACCGGAATGAACTCGGTGGGTGATACCAGGCCGCGGCTCGGGTGGTTCCAGCGCAGCAGCGCTTCGGCCCCTGTCAGGCGACTGCCGTCGCCGGAGAACTGCGGCTGATAATGCAGGACGAACTGGCCCTGCTCCTGGGCGTGGCGCAGATCGCTTTCCAGCTCCAGACGCTCCAGGGCGCTGGCGTTCATGTCGGCCTGGTAGAACTGGAAGTTGTTCTTGCCGCGCTCCTTGGCGTGATACATCGCAGTGTCTGCGTTCTTCATCAGTTGGCTCAGTTCGCTACCGTCCTGCGGGGCGAGGGCGATGCCGATACTGGCGGTGACGAAGAACTCGCGGCCTTCGAGCACGAAGGGGCGGGCCAGGCTGCAGAGAATCTGCTCAGCGACATGAATGGCGCGATTCAGTGCGCCCTCGCGGGTGGCGCGCGGCTGCAGCAGCAGGGTGAATTCGTCGCCGCCCATGCGCGCCACGGTGTCGTCGCCATCGACGCAGGCCGACAGGCGCACGGCCACATCCTTGAGCATACGGTCGCCCGCAGCGTGGCCGAGCGAGTCGTTGATCGGCTTGAAGCGGTCGAGATCGAGGAACATCAACACCACCCATTCATCATGCCGGTCCGCATGTTGCAGGGCACTGTGCAGGCGATCCTGGAACAGGGTGCGGTTGGGCAGGTGGGTCAGGGCGTCGTAGTAGGCCAGGCGGTGGATGCGCTGCTCGCTGGCCTTGCGTTCACTGATGTCGCTGAAGAAGCACACATAGCTGACCAGGTCACCTTCTTCGTCATGTACCGCGGTGATGCCGACCCAGGCAGGGAAGTTTTCCCCTCCCTTGCGCTTGAGCCACACTTCGCCCTCCCAACTGCCACGCTGGTTGAGTTGGCCGAGGATGTACTGCAGGTGTGCCGCCTGCTGGCGATCGGCGGTGAGCATGCCTGGAAGCTGGTCGAGCACTTGCCCGGCGGAATAACCGCTGACGCGGCTGAAGGCCTTGTTGACTTGTACGATGTAACCGGCCGGGTCGGTCACCAGAATCGCTGCGGTGGAATGTTCGAATACCGTGGCAGCCATGCGCAGGTCTTTTTCCGCGCGACGTTGCTGGCTGACGTCGCGGCCGACGCCGAGGATGCCCTCGAAGCGACCGTTCTCGTCCCACATCAAGACCAGGCGCAGTTCCACTGGGATCTTGTGGCCATCGGCGCGCAGGCAGTCGAAGACGAACAGCTGATCTGGCAGTTCATCGCGCAAGCGGTTGAGTCGATCCTGCTCGCCGAGTGAGTCGCGAATCCGCTCGAGCAGCAGGTAGAGGCTGGCGAGCTGCTGCGGATTGGCCGCCAGGCCTTGCAGGCCGTTGGTCGTCACCCATTCGGCGTCGTAACCGAGCATGGCTTCGACCGACGGACTGACGTAGTTCAGGTTCAGGCTGTCGTCGGTGGAGACGATCACGTCGCTGATGCTTTCCGCCAGCAGGCGGTAGCGTTGCTCGCTGTCACGCAGCGATTGGTTGCGCTCGATCTGCTCGGTAATGTCCTTGGCCACGCCGATCAGGCGGCTGACGCGCCCGCGATCATCGCGCGCCAGGGCCTGTTCGCGGATGCTGAACCAGCGCCACTGGCCGTCGCGGTGACGCCAGCGCAGCACTGATTCGAGCAGCAAACCGTTGCCGACCACTTTCTGCAGGTTGCGGATGCGCCAGTAGTATTCGCTGTCGTCCGGGTGCAGTACCTGCTCCCAGAAGTCCCTGCTCATCGCCTTGAGCTCGCTGATGCTATAGCCCAGCTGCAGTCCGAGGCTGTGGTTGCTGAACAGCACCTGCTTGTTCTGCATGTCATGCACGTAGAGCAAGTCGGGAACCGAGCGAACCACTTCGGACCAGAAACGCTCACGCTCGATCAGCGACAGCTCGATGCGCTTGCGGCTGGTGATGTCGCTGATGCTCAGGGTGACTGCCTGATAGTCCTGGAGCATTTCCGGCAGGCGCAGCACCAGCCAGACGTGACGCTGCAAGCCTTGTGCGGTGACCAGCTGGGTTTCCAGCTCCATCAGGTTGGGGCCTTCGAGTACGGCCACGGCCAGGCGGTAACACAGGTCGTCCGACTGTACCGGGCCGTTGTCGATCAGTTGTTGCCAGGCCTGTTCGGTTGACTTCACCCCGAGCAGGTTTAGCGCCACCTGGTTGGCCTCGGTAATGCGCAACTGCGCGATCAGCAGTTGCTGATGCTCGGCATCGGCTTGCAACCAGCGTTGCAAACCCGCCGCATCGCGCAACTTGTGCTGCAGCAACAGGCTGCGCAGGCCGGAGAGATCGAGCACGCACAGAGCCACGCCGGTGCCATCGAAGATGTCCTGGTAGCGCCTGCGGGTTTCCTGCAGTACGCGCATGGCCTGCTGTTCATCGGTCACATCGCGCAGCACCCAGACGTAACCGGCATGGCGCCCGACCTCGCTGATATCGCTACGGGTCACGGCGAACAGGCGCTCGCGCCCCTCGCTTTCGACTCTGATCAGCTCCGCTCCCAGATCACTGCTCAGTTGTGGGCTGTTGAGCAGCAGGGGGTCGAGATCGGGCAGCAGATCGAGCAAATGGAGTTCCCGGGCTGTCTCGCTGGGAACACCAAACATCGCTTCGGCCTGTGGGTTCAGGTAGCGCACTTTGCCGTCGGCCTGAGTCACCAGAATGCGCTCTTCGACGGCGCTCAGGGCACTGGCGGCCTGGCGCAGCGAACGGCGTGTTTCGGTATTCAGGCGCTGCAGGCTGCGTTGCTCGCGTTGCAGGCCGTACAGAACCAGTAGGGTAAGCAGGCTGCACAGTGCGAACAGCAAAAACTTGCCGGCCAGAGTCGGCATCAGCTCGTTGCCGGCGCGCTCTGCATCGAACAGAGCGCGCAGTTGCCAGTCGCTGCCGGGCAGGGTGATCAGCTCCAGGCTCTGCGCCTGTTCTGCCGCGGTAACCGGGGCGATGATGCTGCCTGTCTGTTGCAGGTCGTCGGCGCGCGCTATCACGCGGTGGCTGAGCAGATCTTCAAGTAACCAGTTGTACTCGCTCTGGTGCTGTTCGCGCAGCCAACCGCGCAGTGCACTGGTACGCATGCGCAATACTCGGTGACTGTCGTCAGGCTGGCGTAGCAGCAGGTAGAGCGCGCCGCCGTCCAGTGCGCTAAAAGCGAAGTGATAGGGCTCCGTACCGCTGCGTTGCTGCTGGTTGCGAATGAAACTGAGGTCGCGTGACTCACTGGCGCTGTCGGCCAGCAATCGCCCGTTGGCATCGAGCCAGGCCACGCTGTCGAGGGTCGGGAAAATGCTGCGCAATGAGGCGACCAGCGCGCTGCCGTCGCCAGCGCGTGCTGGGCTGCCTTGCAATATCGCCTGGCCCGCCTGCGCCTTGAGGCGCATGTTCAGGCTCAAGTGCTTGGCCAATTGGATGCTGTAACCCTGGCTCAGCTGCTTCTGGCTATCAAGCAACTGTCGATATTCCTGGGGCAGTTGCCAGGACAGCAATCCCAGGATCGCCAGCACCAACACGACCAGTGCGCGCCTCAGCGCCATGCGACGCTTCGGTGCGCGCGACTCGCCCGGGGAGAAGGAAGGCAGGGATGAGGGAGTCGACACGTTCTGAGAACCTGCAGCCAGTGCTGGGCTATTTTAAGCGTTGGGACGCGCGAGCATGGCTGCGCTCGCGCGAGCCGGCTAGCATGCCTGCAAACGTGGCCAAGTGCCAGCTATGCCGACGAACGTAGGTTTGCCCTGTCACGCACATTCCGGTAGTTTTGCGCCGCGCGCGTGAACTGTCCGCGCGGTACTTGGCGTTCGCCTCCGCAGGGGCTAAGGTCTCTGCACATTGCGTACACGTAGGTGGTGTGAAAACTGGTGGCTAGCGCACGTTAACGACCCTGGCTTTTCGGTAGGAGCGGCTTCAGCCGCGAATTTCGCGGATAAATCCGCTCCTACAGGGTGTACAACAGCTAACGCGAACATAGCCCCTCAACGCATTCATCATTTTTTCACGCGACCTGCGTGGCGCGCCGTTTTCAGCTCCCAATTCTCATCAGTCAGGTTCTCCATGGCTCAGTACGTCTACAGCATGCATCGGGTCAGCAAGGTCGTCCCGCCGAAGCGTGAAATTCTCAAGGACATCTCCCTGTCATTCTTCCCAGGCGCCAAGATCGGCGTGCTGGGCCTCAACGGTGCCGGTAAGTCCACGCTGCTGCGGATCATGGCCGGTGTCGATACCGAGATCGACGGTGAAGCCCGTCCGATGCCGGGTATCAAGGTCGGCTACCTGCCGCAGGAACCGCAGCTCGACCCGAGCAAGACGGTGCGCGACATCGTCGAAGAGGCGGTAGGCGAGATCAAGCAGGCCCAGGCCCGTCTCGACGAGGTCTACGCCGCCTATGCCGAGCCGGACGCCGACTTCGACGCGCTGGCTGCCGAGCAGGCCAAACTCGAAGCAATTTTGCAGGCTTCCGATGGCCACAACCTGGAGCGCCAGCTGGAAGTCGCCGCCGACGCTCTGCGTCTGCCGGCCTGGGACGCCAAGATCGAGCACCTGTCCGGTGGTGAGAAGCGCCGCGTGGCGCTGTGCCGCCTGCTGCTGTCGGCCCCCGACATGCTGTTGCTCGACGAGCCGACCAACCACCTGGACGCCGACTCGGTGGCCTGGCTGGAGCGCTTCCTGCACGACTTCCCCGGCACCGTGGTGGCCATCACCCACGACCGTTACTTCCTAGACAATGTCGCCGGCTGGATTCTCGAACTTGACCGCGGCCACGGTATTCCCTACGAGGGCAATTACTCCGGCTGGCTGGAGTCCAAGGCCAACCGTCTGGCCCAGGAAGCCAAGGCCGAGGCGTCGCACGCCAAGGCGATGAAGGCCGAACTGGAATGGGTACGCCAGGGTGCCAAGGCGCGTCAGTCCAAGTCCAAGGCGCGCCTACAGCGCTTCGAGGAAATGCAGTCGCAGGAATTCCAGAAGCGCAGCGAGACCAACGAGATCTACATCCCGGCTGGCCCGCGGCTGGGCGACAAGGTCATCGACTTCGTCAATGTCTCGAAGTCCTTCGGTGACCGCGTGCTGATCGATGGCCTGTCCTTCAGCATTCCGAAAGGCGCCATCGTCGGCGTGATCGGCGGCAACGGTGCGGGTAAGTCGACCCTGCTGCGCATGATCACCGGCAAGGAGCAACCGGACGCCGGCAGCATCGAAATCGGTGAAACCGTGCAGATCGCCAGCGTCGAGCAGAGCCGCGAGGCGCTCGAAGGCAACAAGACCGTATGGGAGCAGATTTCCGACGGTTTCGACATGATCAAGGTCGGCAACTATGAAGTGCCGTCGCGCGGTTATGTCGGTCGCTTCAACTTCAAGGGCGCCGACCAGCAGAAGTTCGTCAAGGACCTCTCCGGTGGTGAGCGCGGTCGCCTGCACATGGCGCTGACCCTGAAGCAGGGCGGCAACGTGCTGCTGCTCGACGAACCGTCCAACGACCTCGACGTGGAAACCCTGCGTGCGCTGGAAGAGGCGCTGCTGGACTTCCCGGGCGCCGCGGTAGTGATTTCCCACGATCGCTGGTTCCTCGACCGTATTGCCACGCACATCCTCTCCTACGAGGACGACGGCAAGGTCAACTTCTTCGAAGGCAACTACACCGAGTTCGAAGCCGATCGCAAGAAACGTCTGGGCGATGCTGCCGCGCAGCCGCACCGTGTGCGTTACAAGAAGCTGGCGCAGTAAGTTCGCCAGATGAAAAAACGGAGCCTTCGGGCTCCGTTTTTCGTTGTGGCGGCGCGCGGCTGGTTCAGAGCCTGGCCAGCAGGCTCTCCAGCGCTTTGGCCTGGTCCTCGGCCAGATCGATGATATGAAAGCCCGCCCAGCAATGCTGGCCGTCAGCGCCGGGGCGGCTCCACAGGCAGTCGGCGCCCAGATGTACTTCCTGTACCGCATCGCTACCTGTGGTGCACACCAGGCGGCATTCCAGCACCGCATCAGCGGTGTGGGGGGTGTCGCTGAACAGCATGAAGCCATCGGCAGACAGGTCGACGATGCGGCCCAGGCGCTGCCCGCTGTTCAGGTCGAAGACCTCCAGCTGCATCTCGGTGCCATGGCGGCTGTGTTGACGACGCTCTTCCATGGAAATTCCTCAGCGGGGTTCGGCCGTGCGCCCAGTGAAGCGCTGCAGCACACGGTAGATGGCAGTCAGCGCGCGATCGACCAGTGGCGTCGCGCGTTCGGGTGTCACGATACGGGCCAGGCCCTTTTCCATCTCACTGGCCAGCAGGGTTAGCGGCTTGATCGCCACGCGCTGGCCACTGTGGTCGACGAACATGTAGTTGTGCGTGGTCGGGCTGAACCAGGAAAGCTTGAGTACGCGGCTCTTGCTGCCATCGACGAACTCGAACCAGGTGCCGAATTCGACGTTGGCCAGCTCCTTGGCCAGGGCTTGTGCGCGCGCCGAGAGCTTGCTGCGCGAGGGTGCCTGGCGAGCCAGATCGGCATCCTCGCCGAGCATGGCGCCCAAGGGGCTTTCTGGCAGGGTGGGTTTGAGCTGGGCGGCCAACTGCGGTTGTTTGGCTTGCACCGCATGCTGGCAGGCCACCAGGTCCTGCAGCAGGCGACGGATGCCGTCTTCGTGATAGCCGCCGAGCAATTCCAGGCCCTTGCGCAGGTCGCTGAGCATCGGCACGCGGTGTTCCTGCAATTGCAGCGCCTCTGTCTCGTTCAGCGGCGTGCCGCTCCAGGCCAGCTGCTCGGCCACTTCGCAGGAGCGCTTCCATTCCGTGCTTTGCTCGCCATGGCGCAGCAGGACGAAAACCAGCACATCGGCCCAGGTCAGCTCGAGGAAATTGCGGATGATTGTCGGTAGGTTGCGCTGCCCGATGCATCGCTGAATCACCTCGAGTGCCTGCTCGCGAGCCCCCAGTAGGCGATCACGGCCCTTGGCTGCCTCGACCGCGCGGCGTTCGCGCAGCTCGACCTTGTGGCGCAGGGTTTCGACGTATTCGTTGAACTCCTCGATCAGGCTGTCGAACAGCCCCAGATCACCGCTGAAACCGTGAATCACCCGTTCGACCACCCACTGCATCTTGGCCAGCAGGCCGCGTTCGTCGCCCTCGTTGCCGTACAGCACACCGGCCTGGGCCATGGTGTTGAGCAGGCGCCGCGCCGGATGGTGGTGCTGGGTGAACAGCGCCTTGTCTTGCAGCGCGATTTTTAGATAAGGCGTATGCAGGTGCGACAGCGCGGTCTTGCAAGCGTCCGGCAGGTTCTCGTCATCGAGGATGAAGTCGAACAGCATGCCAACCAGGTCGATCACGTCGGCTTCCTGATCGGACACCTTGCTATCGCCGGGCAGGCTGCTGTGTGATTCCAGCTGCTGCTGCAGGTCGGCCTTGAGGCCTTCAACGGCCTGCGGCTGATGCAGGCGCTGGGCCAGTTCGTGGGCTGACTGCTGTTGCATGCGGTTGAGCGCAGCGAGCAGTTCGCTGGCGCTGTAGGTGCGGCTGGCCTCACGCGGGGAGAAGCTGATGATGCTTCGTGTGCCACCGAGTAGTGGAGCGTCAGGGTGGCTCTGGCGGTGCTCGCCAAGCAGGCTGGACAAGCCGCTGAACAACGCGCCCGGCTCGCTGGGCGGCGGTGCGCTGAGGTCCAGGTCGAGCAGGGCCGGCTCTACGGGCGCAGGGCTTTTCCCCGGTCTGCCTGGTGTTTGTTGTTGGGGTGTCGGGGCTTCTTTCGTTGGGGCATCTGGGCGGCTGACGCTTTGAGTGATCTGTGCGCTGTACTTGAGGTTGGGCAGCACGCCGGCATCGATCAGGCGCTGGTTGAGTGCGCCATAGAGTGAATCGAGGCTTTGCATCACATGGCGATCGAAGAGCATGTAGAGGATGGTCTTGATCTGCAGCGGGAAGGGGCAGGGCGCCAGCGCATCGCGAAACGCCTGAGCAATGGCCTGTGGGCCGAAGGGGTTGCTGTCCTCGCCGAGCTTCTGACCGTTGTTGAGCAACGCCAGGCGTTGCTCCAGGGCAAATAGTGGCTGGGTGCAGCGTGCCTTGACCCGGCTGACCATATTGGTGACTTGCAGGGTTTCTTCGTAGTCCTCGTTCTGCACCAGGGCCAATTGCTCGGGGTCGAGTGTGGCCGGTGTCTGATCCTGCAACTTACCGTCGAGGAAATCGGAAAAATTGTTGGCAATGGTCTGGTGGTAGCTGCGCTCGATCTGCGGGCGCTGGCGGCGGATCTCGCGCATGTTGTCGAAGAACAGCGTCTGCACCTTGTTGTTCTCAGCCTTCTCGGCACATTCGAACAGGGTGTCATCGACCTGGCCGAATACACCACTCAGATGCTCCGCCAGGCGATTCATCACCAGCTTGCGGCAGGCTTGTACCAGGTCGCTGAAGCGCGGCTGTATACCGCGGCTGGCGAGGCTGACCACCTTGGGATGAATGGGGGGCTTGTCCTGGTTGCTCATGGACTGTCCTGGCTGGCGTCTTCGGCTGGCGCGTCCTGCGTCGTGCCATAGTTCGATGAAACATATAGTAGTCCATGGCTTGCCTGCAAAGCATTGTCGTAAAAGCAGTTTGCAGGGGTTGACAGGGAAATTTTGCTACGTAAAATGGCGCGCCTCTGAAGCGGTAAAGCGAAAGCCAAAGCGCAGAAGAGCTGGAAGACCGAAGTTCCGCGATAGCTCAGTCGGTAGAGCAAATGACTGTTAATCATTGGGTCCCTGGTTCGAGTCCAGGTCGCGGAGCCAACTTCCTATCGGGGTATAGCGCAGTCCGGTAGCGCGCTTGCTTTGGGAGCAAGATGTCGGGAGTTCGAATCCCCCTACCCCGACCATTTTTGGGTCGTTAGCTCAGTTGGTAGAGCAGTTGGCTTTTAACCAATTGGTCGTAGGTTCGAATCCTACACGACCCACCATACAACGACGAAGCCCGCCAAGTGCGGGCTTCGTCGTTTCTGCGTTTCAGATTTCCACCTGAGTACCCAGTTCGATCACGCGGTTGAGCGGCAGGTTGAAGAAGCGCAGGCTGCTGTTGGCGTTCTTCAGCATGAAGGAGAAGATCATCTCGCGCCAACGGGCCATGCCAATGCGGCGGGTCGAGACCACCGTTTCCCGGCTGATGAAGTAGGTGGTGTGCATCGGCTCGAAACTCAGCCCGGGAACCTGGCATTGGCTGAGCGCCAACGGCACATCGGGGCGTTCGCTGAAACCGAAGTGCAGCAGAACGCGGTAGAAGCCTTCACCATGTTCCTGAACCTGCACGCGCTTGCTGGCGGCAACGCGCGGGCTGTCCTCGCTGATCACCGTCAGCAACACCACATGCTCATGCAGCACCTGGTTGTGCAGCAGGTTGTGCAACAGCGCATGCGGCACGCTGTCGGTACGTGCGGTCAGAAACACCGCAGTGCCTTTGACGCGATGTGGGGGCTGGCGGGCGATGCTGTCGCTGAACACATCGAGTGGTAGGGCATTCTCGCCCAAGCGCTCGAAGACGATCTCCTTGCCGCGCTTCCAGGTGGTCATCAATACGAACAGGACGATCCCGGCGACCAGCGGGAAAGCGCCGCCGGCCAGGACTTTGGGCAGGTTGGCGATGAAGAACAGGCTGTCGACCAGCAGGAATCCACCGAGTATCGGCAGGGAAAGCCACTTGGGCAGGTTCCACAAAAGCAGCATCACGGCAGCGGCCAGCAGCGTGGTGATCAGCATGGTGCCGGTCACCGCCACGCCATAGGCGGAGGCGAGGGCACTGGATGAGCCGAAACCGAGCACCAGCAGCACGACGCCGATCATCAGCATCCAGTTCACGGTGCCAATGTAGATCTGCCCCTGTTCGGTATCCGAGGTATGTTGGATGAACATGCGCGGGATATAGCCCAGCTGGATGGCCTGGTGGGTCAGCGAGAACGCGCCGGAGATCACCGCCTGGGAGGCGATCACCGTGGCCAGAGTGGACAGTGCCACCATCGGCAGCAGTGCCCAGCCTGGTGTCAGCAGAAAGAACGGGTTGTGTGCGGCGGCCGGGTTGGCGAGGATCAGCGCGCCCTGCCCCAGATAGTTGAGCAACAGACCCGGCAGTACCAGGAAAAACCAGGCGCGGGCGATGGGCTTTCGACCGAAGTGGCCCATGTCGGCATACAGCGCCTCGGCGCCGGTCAGTGCCAGCACCACGGCGCCAAGGATGGCCAAGCCGATGCCGGGGTGGACGATGAAAAAGTGGATGCACCAGTAAGGGTTCAGCGCCTTGAGCACTTCCGGGTACTGGCTGATGCCATGGATGCCCAGCAGCGCGAGCACGCTGAACCAGAGCAGCATGACCGGCCCGAAAAGAATGCCAAGGCGCGCTGTGCCGTGTTTCTGGATCAGGAACAGGCTGACCAGGATCACCAGTGCCAGTGGCACGACCCAGCGTTCGATGCCGTCGAAGGCGACCTGCAGACCCTCGACCGCCGACAGCACCGAGATTGCCGGGGTGATCATGCTGTCGCCGAAGAACAGCGCCGCGCCGAACAGACCGATCAGCAGCAGCACCTTGCGCAGGCGTGGGTAGTTGCGTGCGGCACGTTGAGCCAGCGAGGTCAGGGCCATGACGCCGCCTTCGCCGTCGTTGTCCGCGCGCAGAATGAACAGTACGTACTTGACCGATACCACCCAGATCAATGACCAGATGATCAGCGAGAGAATGCCCAGTACGCCCTCATGGTTGGGCGCTACGCCGTATTTGAACACTTCCTTCAGGGTGTACAGCGGGCTGGTGCCGATATCGCCGTAGACCACGCCGGTAGCGGCGATCAGCAGTGCAATGGCCGAGGGTCTGGCGGCAGGCGTATTGCTTGGGTGCATCTGCGATGCTCCGTTGCAGGCGGATTCTGGAATGGGGATGTCAGGTAGTTGCCGAACCTGTGGCGCGGCTGAAGGCGGGGCGTTGCCGGGTCATTGCGTATTCATGCGCGATGCCTCGAATGGGCAGATGTTGGCGAGCAGGACGCTCGCCAGCGACTGGGGCGTCCGTGCCCCAGTATAGACAGCTTCAGTGCAGCTTGAGACGTGGTTCGGTGCTGCGCCCGATGCGGTCGCTGAGCATCAGCAGCAGGGTACGTGGTACGCCATACAGGGCCATCTGGTGCATGCGGTAGAGCGACACGTAGAACACTCGCGCCAGCCAGCCTTCGAGCATGACGCTGCCGGTCAGGTTGCCCATCAGGTTACCGACTGCAGAGAAACTCGACAGCGAAATCAACGAGCCGTAGTCGCGATAGCGGTATTCCGGCAGCGGCTGGGCGCTGATCTTCAAGCGTAGCGATTTGGCCAGCAGCGACGCCTGTTGGTGTGCGGCCTGGGCGCGGGGCGGCACGTTGCGGCCCTCCGTGCCCGGCTGCGGGCAGGCTGCGCAGTCGCCAAAGGCGAATACGTCGTCATCGAGGGTCGTTTGCAGGGTCGGACGCACCTGCAGCTGATTGATACGGTTGCTCTCCAGTCCATCGAGATCCTTGAGAAAGCCGGGGGCGCGAATGCCGGCCGCCCAGACTTTCAGACTGGCCGGGATGAAGTTGCCGTCGGCGGTTTTCAGGCCATCGGCAGTCACTTCACTGACGGCGGCGCCGGTCAGTACGGTGACGCCGAGCTTCTCCAGGGTCTGATGTACCGGCCGCGCGATGCGCTCGGGCAGGGCAGGTAGTACACGCGGCCCGGCTTCGATCAGGGTAATGCGCATGTCTTCGGGGCGAATGCGATTGAGGCCATAGGCAGCCAGCTGTTTGGCGGCATGGTGCAGTTCTGCAGCCAGCTCGACACCAGTGGCACCGGCACCGACGATGGCGATATCGATCTTCGAGCCGTCTTCGCTCTCGCTGGCATGCGCGCGCAGGTAGTGGCTGAGCATGCGCCGGTGGAAGCGTTCGGCCTGCGCGCGGGTGTCGAGGAAAATGCAGTGCTCAGCGGCGCCGGGCGTGCCGAAGTCATTGGTGGTGCTGCCGACGGCGATCACCAGGCTGTCATAGCTGATGCTGCGCTCAGGCATCAGCACCTGGTCGTCGTCATCCAGCGTCGGTGCCAGGGTGATGCTCTTGCCAGCACGGTCCAGTCCGGACATGCGGCCGAGCTGAAACTCGAAATGGTTCCACTTGGCCTGGGCCACGTAGTTCAGTTCGTCTTCCGAGGAGTTCAGCGAGCCGGCGGCTACTTCGTGCAGCAGGGGCTTCCAGATGTGGGTGAGGTTGGCGTCGACCAGAATGATCCGGGCAGCGCCACTCTTGCCCAATTTTCTACCAAGGCGGGTGGCCAGCTCCAAACCGCCGGCGCCGCCGCCGACAATCACGATGCGATGGGACATGGATATTGCTCACAAGGCTTTGAAAAAAGCGGTGTGAGTGCGAGAGGGCGAGCGCAAGGCAGCTCATAGCACCAGTCGACTCAGAAGGCGGCTCAGCAGACCCAGGCCAATAGTCACGACCAGGACCACCGCCAGCAGACGCCAAACGCGAAACGGTTGACGTTCGACCTGATGCTGCGGTGCGCTCAGGTATTGGTCGACTTTCTGTTGGTCTTCGGGGCTCAGGCGACTGGTCATGGGTGGGCCTCTGCTTGAATGCGGCTATTCTAGGCGTGCCCGCCAGCCTTGGCGAGCGTCGTTGTCCTGCGGGTCAGATATCGTTTCGAGGGTTTCCACGCTTACGTCGTCCTCCAGGCGGATGATGCCGCCCTCGATCACGCGAGCGGTGATACCGCCATGGCCACGCATGGCCTGGAAGGTACCGCGCCCGAGACGTTCCTCCAGGCGGGCGCAGGGTTGGCACCAGCCGGTGGTCTCCAGCAGTGCCTGGCCGATGCGAAAACGCCGACCCTTCAGGCTGAACAGATTGATGCCGGCAACCGCGATATTGCGGCGCAGCTCGCTGGGTAGCATGGGCGCATCGCGGCCGAGCAGGGCGGCAACCACGGCTAGGTGCTCCCACTGGATCAGCGTGACCTGGCGTGCATTGCGTGGCCCGGGGCGGCTGTGATCGCCGGTCAGGCCGGCTTCACGCCGCGCTTCCACGGCCTCGACTTCGAGCATCGCCTCGCGCGCCTTGGGGCGAACCCCTATCCAGCGTACCTGGCCGACCTGCGGCACCTCGGCGAGCAATTCCTGCAAGGGGCTCATAGGCCGATTCCGATGTCGAACAGCAGACTGCGCCCGAGGTTGTGCCGCAGAAAATCCGGCGCGTCCGGGTGAGCGAACAGCACGCGGGCGAAGCGCGGGCCAACCAGCGACAGCGAGCGCCAGCCCTGGCGCAGATATTCGGTGGGCGGCGGGAAGTGGCTGTTGCAGTCGAGCACGGCGCGCTTGAGGCTGACGAAGGCGACCAGATCGAGTTCGCCTAGGTCGATGCCACGCTCGCGATAGTTATGCGCCTTCTTGCGCAAGGTCGGCGCCAGACGCGCCTGCATCTCGCTGGCTGCAATACGTTTGGGGCGTGCTTCGCGCCGGACCAACTGGCTGAGGGAAAAGGCGCTGCGGCGACGCTCCAGCTCGGCGCGCCACTCGTCATTGAGGCGCCGGCCTTCATCGAGCACGAAAAACACTTCGAAATTGGCATCGCGAAACAGCACGTCCGGTGGCTCCTGGCCACTGGGTGTGAAGTCGTCGCTGTGATGGCGTATGTTCAAGGCCTGCAGTAGGCGCTGACAAACCCAGCGCTCACGCTCCCATTTCTTCGCGTTGGAGAGGAAGGCATTGGCCTGTTCGGCCTGGTGCGTGAGTAAGCGCAGGTAATCGGAATCGTCCATGACCAAAGCTTAGCCGTAGCGCTTACCCGCATGCCAGTGCTGCAACTCCAGTCGTTCCGGTGAGCGTGGAAATCCAGCAGGGTTTCGTTGGCTGTTGTCGATCAATGGCAGGGCAAGTGCTCTGCCGGCAAAATCAAGTCCGAGTACCGGTGTAGACTGCCGGGCATGGCGATGAATGAAGGAGAGGGTGTGCGCGCATGATCGCTTCCAACCTGCTGGCGTTCTCCACCTTGTTGGTCGGCTGGCTGGTCTACGGGCTAGCTCTGCTCTGGGCGGTGGCGCGGGCGCCCTGGGTCGAGCTGTTCAGTGATCTACGCCGCCAGCATCTGCTGTTCGGCACCATGCTCGCGCTGTTCTTGCTGTGGCTGGTGCGTCGCGATTTCGACTCCGGGCTTTCCTATCACTTCATCGGTATGACTGCCGTGACCCTGCTACTCGACTGGCCACTTGCCGTGCTGGCCGGCCTGGCGGCGCAGCTTGGCCTGCTGGCTATCGGCCGTATGGACCTGGCCTCGCTCGGCATCAACGGCGTGTTGCTGGTGCTGGTCCCTACTCTGATCACCGAGTTGTGCGCGCTACGTGTGGAGCGCGCGCAGCCGCGCAACCTGTTCGTCTATATCTTCTTCTGCGGGTTCTTCCCGGCGGCATTGGCGACCCTGATGACCTTGCTCGGCGGTCTCGCCCTGTTGTGGATGGACGGGCTGTTCCCCATGCCGCCCTGGCTGGACGACTTTGCCGGCTACCTGTGGCTGGTGGCGTTCCCCGAAGCGTTCATCAACGGCACCATCGTCACTGCTCTGGTGGTGTTTTACCCGGACTGGCTGGAAACCTTCAACCGCAGCCGTTACCTGCAGGCGCCCTGGAAGGAGAGCGATCGCGGCGAGTGAATGACGCCGTATTGGCCAATTGAATGCCGTGAGCGGATTGATCCCCGTCAATATCCGAAACGGGCCTGCCGCCATGCTGTGAGAAACGCCCCCGAGGGACTTGAGATGAGTGTTCACAGCTGGGCAAGAAACGTTGTTCAGGACGACTTGCATGACGCCGACGTGCAGGGCTACGAGACAGTCGTGGCATTGCGTGCGCTGCTGTCGGAGGTCGTCCAGCGGAGCAAGGCGCTGCGTGATCCCCAGGAGCTGGCGCATGAACTGCACTTTCTCGCCGACAACCTCGATGATGACCGCGACTACGCCTTTATGCGTCCCTGACGTTCCCGATTCTGCTTATGTAGGAGCCGCGCCCCGCGGCGAATGGTCGAGCGAGGCGACGCTAAGGCCAAAAGCTTCGCCCCGGGGGCGGGGCTCCTACAGGGCGAGATGGATCAATGCGGCCGCGTCGGCAGATCGCCACTGAACATCTCGTCTTCCAGGTCATTGCCGGGAATCGCATGCTCCTCGGCGGCCCAGGCGCCCAGGTCGATCAGCTTGCAACGCTCGCAGCAGAACGGACGATAGATGCTCTCGGTTTTCCACTCGACGGGCGCACCGCAGGTGGGGCATTGAACGGTCGTGGTCATGGTTGGCCTCCACGCAGGGTCAGATAAAAGTTGTGCAGGCGCTCGACCTCCGCGTCCAGCCAAACCCTGTCTCGATCATTGACCAGTACGTCGTGGGCATGGCGCAGGCGCTCTTCGCGGCTGGCCTGAGCCTGCATGATGGCGCGAACCTGTTCTTCCGAACTCTGGTCGCGGGCGATGGTGCGCTGCACCTGCAACTCGGCCGGTGTGTCGACGACCAATATGCGTTGGGTCATCTGCCGTTGACCGGACTCGACCAGCAGTGGCGACACCAGAATCGCATAGGGCGATTCTGCGCGCGCCAACGCCTGAACGATCTCCTGGCCGATCAGTGGGTGCAGCAGGCTTTCCAGCCAGCGGCGTTGCTCGGGGGCGGCAAATATCAGCTTACGCAGCGCGGCGCGGTCCAACTCGCCATTCGCTTGCAGTACACCTGCACCGAAGTGTTCGATGATCTTGGTCAGCGCTGGCCGGCCTGGCTCGACCACCCAGCGCGCTGCGTGATCGGCGTCTACCACGTGTACGCCACGTTCGATAAAGCCTTGCGCCACTGCGCTCTTGCCGCTGCCAATGCCGCCAGTCAGGCCGAGTATCCAGGGTTTCATGACGCCAATGCAGCCTCGTTATTGCTCAAGGCCGCGATTGTAGGGGGGATTGCTGGATGATGCGAACCGCGTGTGCCGCGATCCGTCATCCCCGCGAAGGTGGGGACCCAGCTCGTGGAGTCAGGATAACTCCTGGACTCCCGCCTTCGCGGGAGTGACGAGTGTCGCTGGGTTAGCTCAAAACCCAGCGAACTTCAGATAACTGCCGGTAATCACATCACCCCACAGCAGGGCGATCCACCCGGCAATCGCCAGATAAGGGCCGAAGGGAATCGGCGTGCCGGAATCGCTGCCACGCATGCGCAGCATAATGACCCCCAGCACCGCGCCGACCAGCGACGACAGCAGAACGGTCAGCGGCAGAATCTGCCAGCCACCCCAGGCCCCGAGCATGGCCAGCAGCTTGAAGTCACCATAACCCATGCCTTCCTTGCCGGTGATCAGCTTGAACAGCCAGTACACCGACCACAGGCTCAGGTAACCGGCAATCGCCCCCCACAGAGCATCTTCCAGGCTGGTGAACAGCCCGAAGTAATTGACGATCAAGCCCAGCCATAGCAGTGGCAGCACCAGCACGTCGGGCAGAATCTGGTGATCAGCATCGATCAAGCTCATTGCCAACAGCCCCCAGGCCAGCACCAGCATCGCCCCGGCCTGCCAGGTGAAACCGAAATGCCAGGCGATGTAAGCGGAAAGCAGCCCACATGTCAGTTCGACGATGGGGTAACGCTTGCTGATCGGGGTTTTGCAGTTCGAGCACTTGCCGCGCAGGAACAGATAGCTGATGACTGGGATGTTCTCCCAAGGGCGGATCTCATGGCCGCACTGCGTGCAGCAGGAGTTGGGCAGGATAAGGTTGAAGGTCTGAGCGGTCGGTGCCGGCGGCAATTCCAGCACCTCGCGCGCCTGACTCTGCCAATCGCGTTGCAGCATCACGGGTAGACGGTAGATCACTACATTGAGGAAGCTACCGACCAGCAGACCCAGCAGCAGAGCACACAAAACAAACGCCAGCACATGGCTGGCCAGGAAGTAGATCACAAGCATTTAGACGACGGAACCCAGCTGGAAGATAGGCAGGTACATAGCGATGATCAGACCGCCGACCAGTACACCGAGAACAGACATGATCAGAGGCTCCATCAGGCTGGTAAGGCCGTCGACCATATTATCCACTTCAGCCTCATAGAAGCTGGCCACTTTGTCGAGCATTTCATCCAGTGAGCCCGATTCTTCGCCGATGGCGGTCATTTGCACCGCCATGCTGGGGAAGGTGCCGGTGGTACGCATCGAGAAGTTCAGCTGCATGCCTGTGGAAACGTCCGCCTTGACTTTGTTGGTAGCGTTCCTGAACACAACATTGCCGGTTGCACCCGCTACCGAATCGAGCGCATCTACCAGCGGTACGCCTGCCGCAAATGTAGTGGAAAGGGTTCGTGCAAAGCGGGCAACGGCAGACTTATAGAGGATGTCGCCAACAATAGGGAGCTTCAGGACGCCACGGTCAACGGAGTCACGAAGCTTTTGCGAGCGCTTCAAGGCTTCTTTGAAGGCAAAAGCCGCAGCGAATATTATGATCAGGAAAACGAACCACCACTCTTGCATGACTTGGGAAATACCTATCACCATTTGAGTGAAGGCTGGAAGCTCGGCGCCAAAATTGGCAAATACTTCCTCAAATTGTGGTACCACCTTGATCAGCAAAATGGCTGAAACGATGACTGCAACCACGATTACTGCAATAGGATAATTCATCGCCTTCTTGATTTTGGCTTTCAGTGCCTCGGTTTTTTCCTTATAGGTAGCGATGCGATCCAGTAGGTTCTCAAGAGCGCCTGCCTGTTCACCGGACTCCACCAGATTGCAATACAGCTCATCGAAGTATTGCGGTTTCTTGCGTAGTGATGCAGCAAAGCTGTTACCACCAGCTACTTCTTGCTTAACCTCATCAACTAGTTTGCGCATATTCGGGTTGTCGAAGCCCTCGGCGATGATGTCGAAGGACTGCAGCAGCGGCACACCCGCCTTCATCATGGTGGCCATTTGCCGCGTAAACAGCGCGATGTCCATTGGCTTGATTTTCTTGCCTGCGCCACCCAAGGATAGGCTCGACTTCTTGCGCACCTTGGTGGGGTTGATCCCCTGCTTGCGTAGGTGTGCCTTAACCAAGGACGGGTTCTGTCCGTTGATTTCTCCTTTTACGACGGCACCGCTTTTATTCTTGCCTTCCCAGGTGAAAACACTGGTCTTTAGAGCTTTTTCCGCCATGGTTAATCCTTGGTTACGCGGTTGACTTCCTCAAGGCTGGTGACCCCTTGCATGGCCTTGAGCAAAGCGGAGGTGCGTAGGTCATTAAAGCCGTCTTTACGCATCTGCTTGGCAATATCGATGGAGTTGCCTTCCTCCATGATAATCCGCTGCAGGTTGGGCGTGTTTTTAACCACTTCATAAATACCGACGCGGCCTTTGTAACCGCCCTTACAGTTTTCACAGCCAGCAGGGCCATAAATCTTGAAAGTCCCGATCTTGTCCTCGGGGAAGCCTTCGGCCAGCAGGGTTTCGCGCGGTACGTTCACTTCCTTCTTGCAGCTGTTGCACAGCTTGCGCGCCAGGCGCTGGGCAATAATCAGGTTGACGGAGGTGGCGATGTTGAAAGATGGCACACCCATATTGCGCAGGCGGGTCAGGGTTTCCGCGGCGCTGTTGGTGTGCAGAGTCGACATCACCATGTGCCCGGTTTGCGCGGCCTTGACGGCAATGGAGGCCGTGTCCAGGTCGCGGATCTCACCGACCATGATGATATCCGGGTCCTGCCGGAGAAAGGCGCGCAGCGCCTGGGTGAAATCCATGCCCTGCTTGGGGTTGACGTTGACCTGGTTGATACCCTCCAGGTTGATCTCCACCGGGTCTTCGGCGGTGGAAATATTCACATCAGGCGTATTGAGGATGTTCAGGCCGGTATAGAGCGATACGGTTTTCCCCGAACCGGTGGGGCCGGTGACCAGAATCATGCCCTGCGGCTGCTTGAGGGCAGACATATACAGTTCTTTCTGTTCCTCCTCGTACCCCAGTGCATCGATACCCATCTGTGCGCTGGTGGGGTCAAGAATTCGCATCACGATCTTTTCGCCCCACAGCGTGGGCAGGGTGTTGACGCGAAAGTCGATGGCCTTGCTCTTGGAGATTTTCATCTTGATCCGGCCATCCTGCGGCTTGCGCCGCTCGGAGATATCCAGCGCGGCCATCACCTTGAGGCGGGCGGAAATACGCGGTGCAAGTTGAATGGGCGGGCGGGCAACCTCATGCAGGATGCCGTCGGTGCGAAAGCGTACCCGGTAGGCTTTTTCGTAAGGCTCGAAGTGCAGGTCGGAGGAGCCGCCTTTAATCGCATCCAGTAGCATCTTGTTGACGAAGCGCACCACAGGCGCATCGTCAGCGTCAGCGCCGCCGTCGCCTACAGTTTTGTCGTCATCCACGGCCTGTACATCTAGGCTGTCGAGGTCGACATCGGCCAGATCTTCCATACCGCTATTGGCTGAGTCGAAGAACTTGTCGATTGCATCGCCGAGCTTGTCGTCCTCGACCAGGATGGCCTCTGTATTCAGGCCTGTGCTGAACTGTACGTCGGTGACGGCCTGGTGATTGGACGGGTCGGAAAGGCCGACGAACAGCTTGTTGCCGCGACGCCATAAAGGCAGTACGCGGTGCTGGCGTACCAGCTTTTCGCTGATAAGGTCACGTGGCTGGCTTTCCTTGTCGAGGGTGTTGAGGTCGAGAAAGGAAACGCCGAACTGCTCCGAGGCCAGTTCGGCCAGGGCGCGACTCTTTACCAGCTTGTTCTGCACCAGATAAGTGACCAGCGACAGTTTGTTGCGCTGGGCCTGTTGCTGAGCCTGTTGGGCGGCTTTTTCGTCCAGCAGCTCGGCAAGGACCATCTGCTTGGCCAGGCCGGAAAGGGAAATGCTGTCGTTCATTACGGGCTCCACACATAATTCCTGCGTTATAGCCCAGTTGAAGGTGGCCTGCCAAACCGTGCTGGTGCAGGTGACGAAAAACGGCAGTTAGTGGCGTGTGTCGTACTGTGATGCGCGCATGTGGCTCGCTAAAAGCCTGTAGAAGAGGAACTTTGGAAGTTGGCACGCCCTGTGCTTTCCCTCCTGTCAGGTCAATGGGCCTGTTCAATTTCGGAGAGAATCATGAAAGCTCAAATGCAAAAGGGTTTTACCCTGATCGAATTGATGATCGTTGTTGCGATCATTGGTATTCTGGCTGCTATTGCTCTGCCCGCCTATCAGGATTACACCAAGCGTTCCAAGATGGCTGAAGTGGTTGGGTTTATGTCTTCCGCGCGTATCGCAGTAGCGGAAACCTATTCCACCACCAACACCCTGACTGGCATTGATAACGCTAAAGCTGGGCTGGCCGCCAATACCCAAGCGCTGGGTTCGTACATCAGCGGCTTGACGGTGACTGACGGTGTGATCACTGTTGCACTAAACACTGGGATCGATTCGAGCTGCACGGGATCTGCTGCACTTACTCTGACTCCAACTGCTGATGCCACCACCGGCTCGCTGACTTGGGCGGGTAGTTCCAACACTAACTGCACCAAGTTTGTGCCTGCTAACTTCCGCAGCTGATAGTTATGGATTTAAAGCGGGCTTATAGCGCGGCGTGGCGTTTTCACGAAAGCTTGCGTCGATAGTCATAAGTTCACTATGCCAATTGATGTATTTAGCACCCCGCTATCACGCGGGGTGTTTTATTTTAAGTTGTTGGCTGAGTTAGTATTAGCACTGTTGAGCGTATCTATGGACGTCAATGTCACGTGTTGATTTCTAATGGGGCGCGAAAAAAAAAATCTTTTGCCTTTCATGTTTTCTTTAGGGTGTTGCTTGGTGAGGATGAATAGTTCTACTCCAGCTATAGTTTTTTATTCCCTGCTCGCCATATTGGCAATGGTTTTTTGTTTTTCTGCTGTGGCGCTATGGAGCAGTGGCTATACGTGGCATGACCAGCAGCGCATCTCTCAGCTTCTTCTGTTGTGCGCCTGTGCCCCGCTCGCTGCGCTATTACCTCAAGTTCATCTGCCACGTTCTGCTCTGCTGCTTTTGGCAGGACTGTTTCTACTGGGGCTGTTTTCGTCTGTATTTGCCGATTACCCGCTATGGGCGCTCAAGGAGTGGAGTCGTTATGGTGGGTTAGTTCTGCTGGCTCTGATTGTCGGAGGCTTGAAAGGACGCCCCGCCTGGCAAAACGCGATACTCTGGGCGATGGCGATTGTAGGCTTTATTCATGCGTTCCAGTTTCTTGTGGCTTACGCGGCGGCTTTTATCTCCGGCATGCGGATGCTAAATGCCGATATGCTGTTTAGTGGTTTCTCCAATCCGCGCTTTTTTGGCCAGTTTCAGGTGATGCTAATGCCCGTGATTGCGCTATTGGCGGATCGGTGTCGTCAGCGACAGCGTTTTTCACTCGCCGCACTGCTGGCGCTGGTACTTGTCACGCAATGGTGTATCGCCTTTGCCCTTGGGGGGCGAGGTTTGTGGTTGGGCCTGCTGGTCGGCCATCTTGCTCTGCTTATGATAAACCGCAAGTTGTGGCGTATTTTTGCATGGCAGGCTGCTGCTTGCTTGTTAGGGTTCTTGTTATTTGTGTTGCTATTCAAGCTGGTGCCGCTTTGGCTGAGCCTCGATCCTGCGCTACGTGATAACTTGCGTGCCACTCTCTCGGGGCGCGAACATATCTGGCAATGGGCCTGGGCGATGGCCCTGTCCAATCCCTGGTTGGGTGCTGGCCCCATGCACTACTCAGCAGTCTATAACCCCATCGCCGCCCACCCCCATCAGGTTGTTCTGCAATGGCTGGCTGAATGGGGCTTTGCTGCAACACTTATCGCGTTCACTCTTGGCGCTTGGGGGGTGCTGCATGGAGCCCGTCATGCGCGTCAAACACTTGCCAACGAAATGGACGCAGGGCTGTGGATGGCAATCGTTGGGGCGTTGGTGCTGGCACAGGTCGATGGTGTTTTCGTCATGCCCTATACAGAAACTTGGATGGCCCTACTCATTGGTTTGGCGATGGCTCGCTGGAGCGCTACCTCTTCAGTTGGGCGCTCTCAGGCTATCGCCGCAAGCATTCTTTCCGTTCCGATCGTGCTAGTGCTGGGGCACGTGTTGATCAATGAAGTCCCGACACTTCCACAAACCCAAGAGGCATACCTGAAAGAACATCGTACAGACTGGGCGCCTCGTTTTTGGTCGCAAGGCTGGATACCTATGGACAAAACGCGGTAATCGTTGGAAAGCCAGAAAAACTAGAGGTAGGCCACGATTATCTCGGCCTCTGCTTATACCGCGCGTAGTCTGTTCTGAGTCGCTCTTACTTGGCGTATCTGATCGGGCTTGCGGATTTTGCTATGACCAGATCGGCTTGTGACCAATATAAAGCCTCCAGTTGAGGTCTGAGCAATCATCATCCGATTACATGGGGTTTTATGTATGGGGCAAGAGTGGCGGCTGCAATGCTGTACTGCCCGTTCAATGACAGCTCTTAATAGTCTGTATTGAGCTGAGTATTGCCGGGTCAAAGTGGAAATGGGCTTTGCCCATGGCATGTTTGATGCCAACCTCCCAGATGCTCGCAGCGCTGAAGAGCAGTTCGTTGTGGCGGTCGTTGACCAGGTTGGCCGCGCCGTTTGGTAATTACGCTTCGCTAATCCTCCCGCGTTATACCTTCGGCAGCCCTGAAATTGTAGGAGCCCCGCCCCGGGGCGAATTTTTGTAAGCCAGCGCGATTTCGGTGAGGCTGCGATTCGCCGCGGGGCGCTGCTCCTGCAGTGAATCGGTGTCTTAAAGCGCGAGTCTCATCGACAAATCCACCGCCTTCAAATCCTTGGTCAACGTCCCCAGCGAGATGTAATCAACGCCGGTTTCCGCGATCACGCGCAATGTGCTGTCATTGATCCCGCCTGAAGCTTCGAGCTTGGCGCGGCCGGCGGTGAGTTTTACGGCTTCGCGCATGTCTTCCAGTGACAGTTCGTCGAGCATGACGATATCGGCTCCTGCTTCCAGGGCTTCACGCAGTTCTTCCAGGCTTTCCACTTCGACTTCCACCGGTTTGCCCGGGGCGATCTGGTGGGCGGTGCTGATGGCCTGGGCGATGCCGCCGCAGGCAGCGATGTGGTTTTCCTTTATAAGGAAGGCGTCGTACAAACCGATGCGGTGGTTGTGGCAGCCGCCGCAGGTCACTGCATATTTCTGTGCCAGGCGCAGGCCCGGTAGGGTCTTGCGGGTATCCAGCAGTTTTACCTGGGTGCCTGCAACCAGGTCGGCGTAATGGCGGCAGCGGGTGGCAACGGCAGACAGGGTCTGCAGGAAGTTCAGTGCGCTGCGCTCGCCGCTGAGCAGGGCGCGGGCCGGGCCTTCGAGGCGGAACAGGGTCTGGTCGGCGCTGACCTTGTCGCCATCCTTTACCTGCCAATGCACCGCGACACGCGGGTCGAGTTGGCGAAATACCGCATCGGCCCATGCCGTGCCGCAGATAACTGCCTCTTCGCGGGTGATGATCCGGGCGCTGGCCAGGCGCTCGGCCGGAATCAGCTGGGCGGTGATGTCACCGCTACCAATGTCTTCGGCCAGGGCGCGGCGGACGTTGGCTTCGATTTCACTGCTGAGGTCGGCGAGGGTCAGGTTGGGCATGGTCGGCTCCGGTGTAGTCGAGCCGCGATTATAGAGGCAGGTGGTTGCAGGGCAATGCTCCATCGCGGCGCTGGGCCTTTTGTCGTTCTGCAGAATTGATCAGGCACTTTTATATGTCGCCGCTGCTCTTAATGACGAGAGTACCCCCTTGGCCCGACTATCGGTGCAGCGCCTAAGGCCTGTCAGGGTTAGGCTGTGGAGGTGCGAGTGAGGTGTATTGGCCGTCGTCCGAAGATGGCGTGTGGCTATCTGTGATCTGGGTCATGTCTGTGGGAAAAATTGGCTTGGTATGGCGCGCAGCCTCCCTATAATGGCTTTACTTTTTTCATTATTGACGCCAGGCCTTTGACGTTAAGGACGACGCTCGGTTGACGCTGTGCAGACCAGGAAGCTCGGGTTCGAGCAGTCTGCGGGAGACTAGAATGAAGACCGACGCGAACGTGGTGCACCTGAACAAGGCCACCGCAGAGCAATCGCCAACTTCGCCGGTAGGAAGACTGCCCGTGGCGCTGATTCAGGTGCGTGACAAAGCGGCGCAACAGCTCAAGCAGAACCTGCAGAGCCTGTTCGACAATGCTGACGATACCCTCTTCGAGATGGCGGATCGGGCGACCAGCAATGCTGAGCAGAATGCTTTCTTCGAGGCCATGCGCGACTTGCGGCTCAAGCGCAAGAATATCGAGCGCGGCTTTCTGCAGAAGGTGTTCGAGTCGTTCGCCAATCTCAACCAGTACGAAATTGGCAAGCCTCAACCCGCTCTGGATGCCGTGTCGTTCGATAGCCTGAGCCTGGTGCAGAACGACGAACTGGAAGAAACCGTGGCGCTGGACGCCATGGTGGCCAAGGTGATGAGCCGAGACGCTGTTGCGTTGGGCCATCTCACCACACGCCTCAATGCGGTGATCAGCAAGAAGCTGGACGACAAGAGCAACCCGCTCGGCCCGACCCTGCTCAGTGAATACTTCCTCGACGCCTGCAGCAGTCTGGGCGTGGAGATCAAGGTCAAGCTGATCATCCTCAAGCTGTTCGAAAAGTACGTGCTCGGCAGCTGCGACATGCTTTATGCCGAGGCCAATCAGGCGCTGGTCAGCGCGGGCGTTTTGCCTGAGCTGAAGTCCGCGCCGCCGCGCCGTCAGCAGCGCCCAGCAGCTTCCTCCTACAGCCAGTCGTCTGGCGAGGAAGGCATGCCGTTGCTCGAAGGCGCCGATCAGGGCGTGCAGGAAGTGTTCGGTGCGCTGCAGGATCTGCTCTCGCAAGTACGCGGCACGGCGATGCCACGCCGGGCTCAGACAGCCGACGCAATGCCGATTACCAGCAACGACCTGATGCGCCTGCTATCGCACATGCAGCAGCGTGCTCCGGCGCAGATCAACGTCGAAGATTTCGATCTCCGTGACCAGCTCGAACGATTGCTCGAGCGTGCCAGCGCCAAGAGTGGCAAGGCGCGAGTGGTGGGTGAGGTCGATGAAGATGTGATCAATCTGGTGTCGATGCTGTTCGAGTTCATTCTCGATGATCGCACCCTGCCGGATTCGCTCAAGGCACTGATTGGCCGTCTGCAGATTCCGATGCTCAAGGTGGCGGTGCTGGACAAGACCTTCTTCAGCCGTGGCAGCCATCCGGCGCGCCGCTTGCTCAACGAAATTGCGTCTGCCGCGTTGGGTTGGGTCGATCAGGACGATGCGCAGCGTGACAGCCTCTATCAGAAGATCGAACAGGTGGTTCAGCGCCTACTGAACGATTTTGTCGATGATCCGGCGATCTTCTCCGAACTGCTGGCCGAGTTCATGGCGTTCACTGGCGATGAGCGCCGCCGTAGCGAGTTGCTCGAACAGCGTACCCGCGATGCCGAGGAAGGCAGCGCCAAGGCTGAGCTGGCCCGTCGCCAAGTCGAGCAGGCACTGAATGAGCGTTTGCTCGGCAAGACCCTGCCGGAAGTGGTGGTGCGGCTGCTGCAGGAAGCCTGGAGCAAGGTGCTGATGCTGACCTGCCTCAAGCACGGTGTGGACTCGGACGAGTGGCAGGCTGCGCTGCAGACCATGGATGATCTGGTCTGGAGTGTCGCCCCGCATGAAGATCCAGAGGCGCGTCTGCGTTTGCTGGAACTGGTGCCCGGCTTGCTCAAGGCGCTGCGCGAAGGCATGGCCAGTGCGGCGTTCGATCCGTTCTCTACCAGCGAATTCTTCAGCCAATTGGAAGTGCTGCACGTGCAGGCCTTCCAGCGCTTCAAGCGCGCTGCCCCTGAAGCCGAAACGGCCGTGCCCGAGGATGTTGCGCACACCGATCTGAGCGAAGCGGGCGTCGAGTTGCCGCTGTTGGAGCTGCCGGCAGTCGAAGAAGAGGTCGAGGATGCCCCGGCGATGGTCGAGGTGGTCGAAGAGATCATTCTGCTCGCGCCCGGTCAGACCCGTCCGCAGGAGCCGGACGTGGCGCTCCCGGACGACGACGAGGCGCTGCTGCAGGTAGACAGCCTGCGTGTGGGTAGTTGGGTGGAAATCCAGGAAGATGAAGAGCACAAGCTGCGCTGCAAGCTGGCGGCAATCATCAAACCCACTGGCAAGTACGTGTTCGTCAATCGCACCGGCATGAAGGTGCTGGAGAAGACGCGCAACGCGCTGGCGGTGGAGTTCCGCCGCAACGCTGTGCGCCTGCTCGACGATGCGTTGCTGTTCGACCGCGCCCTGGAGTCGGTCATCGGTAACTTGCGCAAGCTCAAGCACAGCTGATTCGTTGCCAGGAGCGTTCGCCCCTGGCAACGGCTTGATTTGTAGGAGCCCCGCCCCGGGGCGAAGCTTTACAAGTCTTCCGATGTGTTCGCTATCGATTCGCCGAGAGGCGCGACTCCTACAGTCGTGATCCTCGATTTTCCCGCCTTTGCACATCCTGTTGCGGCCTCGCGCTTGGCCGCCGTAGCCACCTGCTCTAGAGTGGTGGCTCGTTCAGGAGCATTCCATGCAGCTCGACCCCTCAACCGGCTGGTTTCAGGGCATCCCTCACTGCCCATCGCCGAATTTCAATGCTCGCCCCATTGGCGAAATCTCCCTGTTGGTGGTGCACAACATCAGCCTACCACCTGGGCAGTTCGGTACTGGCAAGGTGCATGCGTTCTTTCAGAACCGCTTGCCGGTGGACGAACATCCTTTCTTCGCTGAGATCGCGTCCTTACAGGTTTCCGCGCATTTTTTCATCGAGCGTGATGGCGGGCTGACGCAGTTCGTCTCCTGTCTGGATCGTGCCTGGCACGCCGGGGTTTCCTGGTTCGAGGGGCGCGACAACTGCAACGATTTTTCGCTGGGCGTGGAGCTGGAGGGGACGGATGATCTGCCTTATACCGATGCTCAATACGCCAGGTTGGCCGAGCTGACGCGGCAACTGCTGGACGCTTACCCGGCGCTGTCGACGCAGCGCATCCGCGGCCACAACGATATCGCGCCTGGGCGCAAGACTGATCCGGGGGCCGCGTTCGACTGGGCGCGTCTGCACGCCGAATTGAAGGAGAGGTAGCAATGAGTTTTCTGGTGATTCTGCTGGTGCTGTGGGTCGAGAAGTTTTCCGCCTGGCGTCTGCGCATCCAGCAGGACGGCCCCTGGTTGGCGCAACTGCAGCGCCTGCAGCAAGGCGGCCTTCAGCAGGCTCCGTGGCTGTGCCTGGCCGTTCTGGTGCTGTTGCCGGTGTTGGCGTTGGGCCTGGTATTGCTGATCCTCAAACCGCTGGCTTACGGCTGGCTGGCTTTGCCGGTGCATTTGCTGGTGCTGATTTACAGCCTGGGGCGTGGTGATCTGCTCGCAGCGCTGGGGCCGTTTCGCGACGCCTGGCGGCGCGGTGACGGTCAGGCCGCTTACCACGTGGCCGAACGTGACCTTTCGTTGCAGCCGGAGGAGGGCACCGAGCTGCTGCAACAGGTCCAGGGGCATCTGCTGTGGCAGGCCTATCAAAGCTTCTTTGCGGTGATCTTCTGGTATCTGCTGTTGGGCCCCATGGCCGCGCTGGCCTATCGCCTGTTGGCGATGAGTGCAGAGCATGCGCAGCAACCTGCTCTGCGTGAGCGCGCCGTGCAACTGCGCCACGCTTTCGATTGGCTGCCGGCCCGGGTGCTGGCTTCCAGTTTCGCGCTGGTCGGCAACTTCGTCGCTGTCAGTCGTGCCTTGCTGCATGAGCTGCTGAGCTGGGACATTTCTGCCGCGCAACTGGTGGCCAAGGCTGGGCGAGCCGCTGGTGAGATGCCGCCGCCAGTGATGGGCGAGGAGGGTGTCGATACCCTGGATCAGCTGTGGCAACTGCTGATCCGCGCTGCGGTGGTCTGGTATGCCGGTTACGCGGTTTGGGTGTTATTCATCTAGAGATCGTACCCAGGCGGTTCATAGGGCGGGGACAACCTGCTGTCACGCACAGTGGCGGGTTGCTCCCGCCCTTTGTCCTTATGTTATTCCAGTGACGAACTACGCTTACTCTTGAGAGGGAGTGAAGGGTGCTGCGCGCTTTAACCTTAAGTTACAGAGACGCGTGTCGATAAGGCGTATAAGGAGGCGGTAGTCGACCCTGTTTGGTGATTTTCGTCACATTTGTCTGCCTGTCTTTGCCGCATAGCTCGGCGAACCCAGGTCGGTCGACACAGGGCGCCGTGATCAGTCCGTAAGAGGCTCGGCGGCGATCCAAGCAATACCTATAACAATAATGGCAACTGGAGACGTCTAGTGAAGACCGTGTTGTATCCGGCCATCGCGCTGATGAATCGCCTCAGCTTCGGTATGAAGTTCAGCCTGATCAGCGTTCTATTCTTCCTGCCCATGCTCGTCACCAACTTCTACCTGGTGCGCGACTCCTATCGACAGTTCGTTGGTACCCAGACCGCCCTGGAAAGCCTCGAGCTACTTGGCAGCAGCTTGCAGCTGCGGCGTGATCTTGAAAGCCTCAACGATCTGGTACAGATCAACTCGATGATTGGCCAGTCCGGTCAGGCGGGGGATCTGGAGGGGCGTATAGATCAACTGCAGCAGTCGCTCAGTGCCGGCCTGCAAGGACTGCAGCCAGTGACCAGCGATGCCGAGCAGGAAGCGGAGTTCATCGCCAAGCGCGACGAATTGCTGGCCGAGCTGAAGAGCGCAGAGGCCGAGACTTCTTTGCAGAGCAAGACGGTCATCGTCGAGAAGCTGCTGGGCTCGTCCCAAGTCTTCATCAAGCTGGTGGCCAGCCAGGCGGGACTAAGCCAGGACCCGCAGCGTCAGGTGCGGCAGATTACCGAGCTGATCACCAACGTCACCCCGCAGATCACCGATGTGCTCAGTCAAGGCCGTGCTATCGGCGCCTATTCCCTGGGGCAGGGGTTTCTCAACTCGGCAGCCAGCACCAAGTTCGATGACCTGCTGTTGCAACTGGAGAAGCTACACGCCGAGTACGGCTTGAGCCTGCAGGAGGCATTGGCCGGTAACGTCGCCGCGCAGAACGGCCTGGGTGGCCTTGCCGAAGCCAGTCGCCAGAGCCTGAAGGACAGTGGCGTGCTGTTCGAGGATCAGGTGATCATCGCCGACAGTCTGGATACGCCCTGGGCGCAGTTCTACGATCAGGTCAGCCAGGAAATGGCCAAGACCTACGCCTTCAACGACGGCCTGCTGGCCTTCCTCGATAGCCAGCTGAGCGAGCGTCTGACCGAGAACCGTGCGCAGATGGTGTTGCTGGTGGTGGCGCTGGTGGTGGTGTTTCTGCTGATCGTCTACCTCTACAGCGGCTTCTACGTGTCCACCCGCTCGACCCTGAAAACCTTGGGTCAGGTGATGGACAGGGTTGCCGCAGGCGATATGACGGTCAATTTCCAGGCGCAGAGCCGAGACGAGCTGGGCGAATTGGGGCAGGTGTTCAACCAGACCGTGGTGCGTATCCATGACCTGATCGAGCGCGTTGGGCAGACGGTGGGCGAGGTCGGTGGTCAGGCGGATCGTGTCGAGTTGGTTTCGGGCGAGAGCAATCAGGCGGTGGCCGGGCAGCGTGCACAGATCGAGCAGGTGGCAACGGCGATGAACCAGATGTCTGCCACTGCCCAGGAGGTGGCGCGTAGTGCCGCCGCTGCGGTGGGTAGCGCGCAGAGCGTGAATCAGGAAACGGTCAGTGGCCGGGCGTTGGTCGAGCAGCAGGTCGGCGCAATCCAGCGTCTTGCCGGAGAAATCGACCAGTCGGTGGCGGTAATCAACCAGCTGGCCAGTGACAGCGCCGCGATCAGCCAGGTACTCGATGTGATCAAGGGCATCGCCGAGCAGACCAACCTGCTGGCGCTCAATGCCGCCATCGAGGCGGCGCGGGCCGGCGAGCAGGGGCGTGGTTTCGCCGTGGTGGCTGATGAGGTGCGCAATCTGGCCAAGCGTACGCAGCAGTCCACCGAAGAGATCGAAGCAATGATCGCCAAGCTGCAAGGTGGCGTGGGGGCGGCGGTGAAGGCGATGAACGCCAGTCACCAAATGGCCGATGGCACGGTCAGTCAGTCGGCCAAGGTGCAGCAGGCGTTGGAGAACATCCTCGGCGCGGTGGGCATGATCGTCGATCAGAACCAGCAGATCGCCGCAGCGGCCGAGCAGCAGACGGCGGTGGCGCACGATATCGACCAGAATATCGTCGAGATCAACTATGCAGGGGAGCGTACCGCTGCCGGCGCTAGCCAGACCGAGCAGGCCAGCCGCGAGCTGAGCGAGCTGGTTACGCGTCTCAAGCAGTTGATCGGCGCGTTTCGCGTGTGAATGAGGACTGGCCTCGTGGGAGGCGCTTTAGCGGCGATGCTTCGCAGTGATCGCAGCTGAAGCCCTCCCACAGAGGCGAATGCTGTTCACTTTAGAGCGGTAGGTTGCGATCAGTCCCCTCGCCCCAGTGGGGAGAGGGTTAGGGAGAGGGGATAACTGGCAGTTATGCGATGTTTTCAGCCCTCTCCCCCAACCCCTCTCCCATAAATGGGAGAGGGGAGCCAAACGCGTGCAACCTCAAGTGAACAGCATCACTCCCACAGAGGCGACTTGGCTTTAGTTCCAGCCGAACAACTCATCCGCATTACGGCTGCTGGCCGCCGCCAGCTCCTCGGCCGTCATACCGCGCAACGCTGCCAGCTCGGCACAGATTTCAGCCAGATATTCCGGACTGTTGCGCTGGTTGGGGTGCATGGCCGGGGCCATGTCCGGCGAGTCGGTTTCCAGCACGATGGCCTCCAGTGGCAATTGCGCCACCACCTTGCGCAGGCGATTGGCCTGCGGCCAGGTAGCGGCGCCGCCAAGACCGAGGCGAAAACCCAGCTTGATGTATTCGCGTGCTTCCTCGTAGCTACCGGCGAAGGCGTGGATGATGCCGCCGCGGGCCAGACGAAAGCGCTTGAGGGTGGCGATGGTCGCGGCATGAGCACGGCGCACGTGCAGCAGCGCCGGCAGTTCGAAGTCGGCAGCAAGTTGCAGCTGTGCTTCGAACAGCGTCTGCTGGCGCTGTCGATCCAACTGTTCCAGGTAATAGTCCAGACCGAACTCACCAACGGCGCACAACTTGTGGTGCCCGGCCAGTTTGCTTAGCCAGTCGCGCAGCTCAAGGAGATCCTGCGGACGATGTTCGTCTAGATAGACCGGATGCAGGCCGAAAGCTGCGTACAGGCTTTCATCTTCCTCGACCAGTTGCCACAGTCGCTGCCAGTTGGCCTGGTAGACGCCGAGCACCACCAGACGCTGCACGCCCAGTGCGCGGCTGCGTGTGAGCACTTCGTCGCGATCTGCGTCGAAGTCGGGGAAGTCGAGGTGGGTGTGGGTGTCGATCAGGCGCATCGGTCGCTCACGATTGGGCGTTCAGAGTCGGCTATTTTCCCCTTTCCTGCCAGAGCGAGGGAGCGTTGGCTAATCTTTTCAGTCGTATGGATATGGACGAGTTTCACTCGGGCAGTGAAATAAGGAGGTCGCTGGGTGCACCAGTTACGCAAGCTGTTGGGCGCGTTGCTCGCCGTTTTTATGCTGTTGGTGGCGGCACTGATGCTGTTTCTGGTGTTGTTCGACTGGAACCGGGCGCGGCCGCTGATCAACGAACAGGTTTCTGCGGCCTTGAACCGGCCGTTCGCCATCGAGGGTGACCTGCGTGTGGTTTGGCAGCGTGAGGCCGGACAACAGGGTTTGAGCGCTTGGGTGCCCTGGCCGCATTTTTCCGCCGAGCAGCTGCGCCTGGGTAATCCCGATTGGGCGCAGGGCGATACCTTCGTCAGCCTCGATAGAGTGCGCTTTCGCCTGTCTCCGCTACCGCTTCTATGGAAGACAGTGAGCATCCCCAGTATCGAACTTGGCGCGCCGGTCGCCGATCTGCAGCGCCTGGCAGATGGCCGCGCCAACTGGGTGTTCGACCTGGGTAAGGAGGAGGCCGACGATACTGATCAGCCCAGCCCCTGGACGTTGGATATCGGCACCATCGGCTTTGATCAGGGGCAGGTGAAGCTCGACGACAAGGTCAGCAATTCCCGGCTGGAGGCGATTATCCAGCCGCTGGGCGAGCCTGTTCCATTTGCCGATATCGTCGGCAAGAGCGCAGCCGAGCGTCTGGCCGAGAGCAGTGGCAATGCCCAGGATTACGCATTCGCCTGGCAGACCAAAGGCAGTTTCCGTGGTCAGCCGCTGACCGGCAACGGCAAGGTTGGTGGCCTGCTGGCGCTGCATGACGCGTCGCAACCTTTCCCGCTGCAAGCCGACCTGCGCATTGGCGCGACTCGCATCGTATTGGCCGGCAGCCTGACCGATCCGCAGAATCTTGGCGCTCTGGATCTGCGTTTGCGTCTGTCTGGCGCCAGCCTCGGTCACCTGTATCCACTGACCGGCGTGACCTTGCCGGATACTCCGCCGTACAGCACCGACGGTCGTTTGCAGGCCGACCTGCACGATGCCGATGGGGCGATCTTTCGCTACCTTGGTTTCAATGGCCAGATCGGTGACAGCGATATCCACGGCGACCTGACATTCGTGGCTCGCGAGCCGCGGCCGAAACTGTCCGGCCGGCTGACCTCCAACCAACTGCTGTTCAGTGACCTTGCACCCCTGATCGGCGCTGACTCCAGCGAGGACAAACGCGAACGGGGCGAACGGGACGTGCAGCCGGCGAACAAGGCGCTGCCGGTTTCCGAGTTTCGTACCGACCGCTGGCGCGCGATGGACGCCGATGTGCGTTTCGTCGGTAAGCGCATCGTGCACAGCGAACAGTTGCCGATCACCGATCTCGACACCCATGTGGTGCTCAATGATGGCGCGCTGAGTCTGGAGCCACTGCGTTTCGGCATGGCCGGCGGTGTGCTCGATTCGCAAATCCGCCTGAATGGAGCGACCACGCCGCTGCAGGGCCAGATGCGTCTGCGTGCGCGAGATCTCAAGCTCAAGCAACTGTTCCCCACCTTCGCACCGATGCAGACCAGCTTCGGTGAGCTCAACGGTGACGCGCGTATCAGCGGTCGTGGCAACTCGGTGGCGGCGTTGCTCGGCAGCGCCGACGGCGAGCTGAAGATGTTGATCAACGATGGCGCGGTAAGTCGCGGGCTGATGGAAATCGCCGGGCTGAACGTTGGTAACTATCTGGTTGGCAGGCTGTTCGGCGACGAGGATGTGAAGATCCATTGTGCGGCGGCCGATCTCGGCATCAAGCAGGGGCTGATGAGCACGCGACTGTTCGTCATCGATACCGACAATGCGGTGATCAAGGTCGATGGCAGCGCCAACTTCGCCAGCGAGCGACTGGATTTCACGATCACGCCGTCAACCAAGGGCTTTCGTGTTTTTTCCCTGCGTTCGCCGCTCTATGTGCGCGGCACGTTCAAGGAGCCGTCGCCAGGTGTGCAGGCCACGCCGCTGGCGCTTCGTGGCGTTGGCCTGGTGGCGTTGGGTGTAGCGGTGGCGCCTGCGGCAGGGTTGTTGGCGCTGATAGCGCCCAGTTCGGGCGATGAGCCGAGCCAGTGCGAGCCGCTACTGCAGAAGATTCAGGGCGGTTAGCAGACGGCATCGAAGCCAGAGGTTGGGTGCGCCGCGCGCACCGGTCTTTTCCGACAGTCGGTGCGCATGGCGCACCCTACTATCAGGTTCGGGCCTTGAAGCTGCGGCCGATGGCCTCGATGCCGGGCTGATAGTCGTTGTGTTCCACCGCCCGTAGTGCCCAGGTCAGTACGCGCTCGGCGATGCGTTCGTGCTGCTGGCTCATGGCATTGACCCGCAGTGGCAGAAAATCCAGCAACTGAGTGTCACCGAAGGTGGCCAGACGCACCGCGGGCCATTGCTCGCTGCCCTGTTCACGTAGGGCATCGAACACTCCTTCGAGCAGTACGTAGGCAGTGGTCAGCAAGGCATCCGGCGCGCCAACTTCATCCATCAGCGTTTTCATTTGCCGGTAGCCGCAGGCACGGCTGAACAGCTCGCCGTGGTAGACGCTGATGTGCCCGTCGAAACCCTTCAGTGCCGAATGAAAGCCGCGTTCGCGCGCCTGACTGATGACCAGCTCCGCACGTGCGCCAAGCAGGGCGATGTGCCGGAGCTTAGGCGTCAGCAGGCTTTCGGTCAGGGTACGCCCGGCCTGCTCGTCATCGCTGACCACGGAGCGGATGTGGGTGGGTGATAGCGCGCGGTCCACGGCTACAACAGGTAGGCCGGCGGCGACGATGGTCGGATACAGCGGGTCGTCTGGCGGCAGGCAGCTGGCGACGATCAGCGCCTCGCAGCGGCGTGAACGGAACAGCTCGATCAGCTGCCGCTCGCTGTTCGGGTCGTCGTCGGAGCTGGCGATCAGTAACTGATAGCCGGCGGCGCGGGCTTTCTGTTCGAGCAGCTTGGCCAGGCGCGCATAACTGGGGTTTTCCAGGTCCGGCAGGATGAACCCCAGGCAGCGGCTTTGCCCGCGGCGCAGGCTGGCAGCCTGCTGGTCCGGGCGATAGCCATGTTCCTCGACGACTGCCAAGACCTTGGCCACGGTCGCAGGGCTGATGCGCCGACGTTCGGCCTGACCGTTGATCACGTAGCTGGCGGTGGTCACCGAGACCTGAGCCAGGCGGGCGATGTCGCTGAGTTTCACGGGCGCAGCACCATACTGGTAAGGGATTTCGAGCGTGCAAGCGCGGGGAGTCTACACCGACTCGACGACGACCGGGCTTCAAGGATCACCCATTATCGGATAAGGTGCCAGCGTTTGATGAAACGTTTCAGCAGTCCGATTCATCACCTAGTCTTAACAGGCTGTTGAAGAACGTAGGCGAGGCAGGCAAGACAAGGCAAAAACGACCGAAAAAGCGCAGTTTACGTGCTGTAAATGAGCATTTTGAGGTCGTTTTTAACGCAGTATTGCCAACGCAGGTAGTTCTTCAGCGGTCTGTTAGCCAAAACAATAAGTCGGAGACCACCATGCTCGAACTCGATGCCAGCCAAATCCAGATGGGCCGGGCAGCGGCGGACAAGGGCGAAGCCCTGGCCATGCTTGGCGATGCGCTGGCCAGTGCCGGCCTGGCTACTGCGGCTTACCTCGAAGGCTTGCAGGCGCGCGAGGCGCAGGGTTCGACCTACCTCGGCCAAGGCATCGCCATCCCCCATGGCACGCCACAGACCCGCGATCAGGTTCTGCGCACTGGCGTCAGTCTGATCCAGTTCCCCGCGGGTGTGGATTGGGGCAACGGCCAGCAGGTGTACCTTGCCATCGCCATTGCCGCCCAATCCGACGAACACCTGCACCTGCTGCAACTGCTGACCCGCGCCTTGGGTGAGGGCGATCTGAGCCAGGCGTTGCGTGAAGCCCGCGAGCCGGCGCAGATACTCGAGCTGCTGCAGGGCGCACCGCAGGCGCTGGCACTGGACGGCCAACTGGTGGCGCTGGCGCAGCCGGCTGAAGACTTCGATGAATTGCTTTGGCAGGGCGCACGCCTGCTGCGTAAGGCTGGTTGCGCACGTAGCGGTTTTGCCCTCGGGCTGGCGCGTGGCGAGCCGCTACCGCTGGGCGATGGCCTGTGGTGGCTGCACAGCGAGACCAGCGTCGAGCGGCCCGGGCTGGCCTTCGTCACCCCGGCACAGTCGCTGACCTTTCGCGGTGAGGCGTTGCGCGGCCTGTTCTGCCTGGCCAGCCAGGGCGAGGCGCATCGTCAGGCGCTGGAGCGTCTGTGCGATGTGCTGATCGGTGGCCGCGCGGCGGCGTTCAGTGAAGCCAGCGACAGCCGCCAGGTGATCGAGGCGTTGGGCGGTGAAGTGCCGCCGGACTGGCCCAGCCTGAGTGTGCCGCTGCTCAATGCCCATGGCCTGCATGCACGACCGGCCAAGGCGCTGAGCGAGCTGGCGCAGGGTTTTGCCGGAGATATTCGTGTGCGCCTGCTCGGCGACTCGGGCGCCGGGGTCTCGGCCAAGAGCCTCAGCCGCCTGCTGGCGCTGGGTGCGCGGCGTGGTCAGATGCTCGAATTCAGCGCTGAACCGGCGATTGCCGACAGTGCGCTGCCGGCCATTCGCGCTGCACTGGAAAGTGGTCTGGGGGAAACGGTCGAGCCGTTGAGCGAAGCGCTGCCCGAAGTCGCAGCGCAGCTGGAGCCAGTCGAGGCCGTCGCTCCTGTCGCTGGAAGCCGTTTGCTGGCGGTCGGTGCTTCGCCCGGTATCGCCATCGGCCCGGCATTGGTGCGCACGCCGCCGATCTTTGATTTCGCCGAGCAGGGCCAGGGCGTCGAGCAGGAACGCGGGCGACTGGATTCAGCTCTGGCGACTGTCTCTGCGCAGATTCAGCGCCTGGTCGATGGCGCCGGCGTGGCGAGCATTCGGGAAATCTTCAGTGCCCACCAGGCCATGCTCGCTGACCCTGCGCTGCGCGAGGATGTCGACGGCCGCCTGGGCAAGGGCGCGAGCGCCGAATCGGCCTGGCAGGTCGAGGTCGAGGCGGCGGCCAAGCGTCAGGAGGCCTTACATGACCCATTACTGGCCGAACGGGCGGCTGATCTGCGTGATATCGGCAATCGTGTGCTGGCGCACCTCTGCGGTATCGAGCTGCCCAGCGAGCCGAATGAACCCTACATATTGGTGATGGCCGAAGTCGTGCCGTCGGACGTCGCTGGCCTCGACCGCCAGCGCGTCGCTGGCATCCTGACTGCGCGTGGTGGTGCTACCGCGCACAGCGCGATCATCGCTCGCGCCCTGGGGATCCCCTCCGTGGTCGGTGCCGGCGATGGTGTGCTGGCGTTGGCGCAAGGCACGCCGCTGCTGCTCGATGGCGACAGCGGCCTGCTGCGCATCGCCCCGGATGCGGCAGAGCGTGATCAGGCGCTGCATGAGCGCGAGGCCGCGCAGCAGCGTCGCGAGCAGGCGCATGCCGCACGCTTCGACGGTGCGCAGACCCAGGACGGCGTGCGTGTGGAAGTGGCGGCCAATATCGGCGCCAGCGGCGAAACCGCCGATGCCGTGGAGTTGGGCGCGGAAGCGGTGGGCCTGTTGCGCACCGAGCTGGTGTTCATGGAGCATGCCCAGGCGCCGGATCACGCCGTGCAGGAGCGCGAGTACCGGCGCGTACTCGATGCGCTGGCCGGTCGCCCGCTGGTGGTGCGCACCCTGGATGTCGGCGGCGATAAACCGCTGCCGTACTGGCCGATGCCGGCCGAGGAGAATCCCTTCCTCGGCGTGCGCGGCATTCGCCTGAGCCTGCAGCGTCCGGAGATTCTGGAAACCCAGCTGCGCGCCTTGCTCGCCTCGGCCGATGGCCGCCCGCTGCGCATCATGTTCCCCATGGTCGGCTCGGTGGAGGAATGGCGCGCGGCGCGCGATATGGTGCAGCGCCTGCGCGAAGAGATCGACGTGCGCGACCTGCAGATCGGCATCATGATCGAAGTGCCCTCGGCCGCGCTGTTGGCGCCGGTGCTGGCGCGCGAGGTGGACTTCTTCAGCATCGGCACCAATGACCTGACCCAGTACTGCCTGGCCATCGACCGCGGCCATCCGCAGCTGTCGGCACAGGCCGATGGTCTGCACCCGGCGGTGTTGCGCCTGATCGAGATGACCGTGACCGCAGCCCATGCTCAAGGCAAGTGGGTAGGTGTCTGCGGTGAGCTGGCCAGCGACCGTCTGGCCGTGCCGCTACTGGTCGGCCTTGGCGTGGACGAGCTGAGCGTGACACCGCGTTCGATTGCCCTGGTCAAAGCGCGCGTGCGCGAGTTGGACAGCCGCCAGGCGCGAACCCTGGCTGACCGTGCCCTGACCCTGGACAGTGCCAGCGCCGTGCGTGCGCTGGTGGCGGAGATGCACTGATGGCCCGAATTCTGACCCTGACCCTGAACCCGGCGCTGGACCTGACTCTGCGTCTCGACCGCTTGCAGCCCGGCGCGATCAACCGCTGCCATGAGCTGCGCAGTCACGCCGCCGGCAAGGGCCTTAACGTCGCCCAGGTGCTGGCCGACCTCGGCCACAGCCTTAGCGTCGGCGGCTTTCTCGGCCGCGCCAATACCGCGCCGTTCGAGAGCCTGATGCACAAGCGCGGTTTTCACGATCTGTTCGTCCGTGTGCCGGGCGAGACGCGCAGCAATATCAAGCTGGCCGAAGCCGACGGCTGTATCACTGACCTCAACGGCCCTGGCCCGCAGGTCGAGACCGAGCACCTGCAACGTCTGCAGGATGAGCTGGAGCCATTGCTCGCCGGATATGACGCCGTGGTGGTGGCCGGCAGCCTGCCGCGTGGTGTGACGCCTGAGTGGTTCGCCAGCCTGCTGCGGCGGATCAAGGCCAGCGGAGTGCCGCTGGCGGTCGATAGCAGTGGCGCGGCCCTGCAAGCGGCCCTGGGCGTCGCCCCCTGGCTGATCAAACCCAATGAAGAAGAACTGGCCGAGGTATGCGGCGGCGACCTGTCTGCCGCCGTGCAGGCGCTGCGTGCGCAGGGTATCGAGCACGTGCTGTTGTCACGTGGCGCAGACGGCGTCGACTGGCACGGCCCGGACATTGCCCTGCGCGCCACGCCGCCGCGTGTCGAGGTCGCCAGCACGGTCGGCGCCGGTGACTCGCTGCTGGCGGCCAGCCTGCACGGCCTGCTCGAAGGCTGGCCGGCCGAGCGCACCTTGCGCCTGGCCACGGCTGTGGCGGCGCAAGCGGTCACCCAGATCGGCTTCGGTATCCATGATCGCGAGCAACTGGCCCGCTTCGAAGCGGCCGTGCAATTGCACCCTTTAGAAAAATAAGAGGCACCCACCATGAATGTGCTGATCGTCACCGCCTGCCCCAATGGCCAGGTTACCAGCGTGCTGTGTTCGCGCCTGCTACAGGCCGCCGCCGAGCGTCTGGGCTGGCAAACCCGTGTCGAGGTGCATGACGCGCGCGCGATTGGCTCGCCGTTGAGCGCGGCCGAGATCGCCGCTGCCGACTGGGTGCTGGTGGTCAAGACCGGTGAGCTGCCGCTGAGCCGCTTCGCCGGCAAACGCTTGCTGCAGGCCACGCCGGCCGAGGCGCTGGCCGACCCGCAGCGTTTCCTGCAGGACGCCGCCGAGCGCGCCCAGCCCCATGCTGACAGCACCGAGGCGGTGCCCAGTGTTCGACGCCGGCTGGTCGCGGTCACCGCTTGCCCGACCGGGGTGGCGCACACCTTCATGGCCGCCGAAGCGCTGCAGCAGGCGGCATTGCGCATGGGCCTGGACCTGCAGGTGGAAACCCGCGGTTCGGTCGGTGCGCGCAACCTGCTCGACGATGCCGCCATCGCGGCTGCCGATGCTGTGCTGCTGGCCACCGATATCGAGGTGGATACCAGCCGCTTTGCCGGCAAGAAGGTCTACCGCTGTGGCACCGGGGTGGCGCTAAAGCAGCCGCAGCAGACGCTGGAAAAGGCCTTGAGCGAGGCGCGACCATTGAGCGAGGCCGCGCCTGCCGAAGGCAATGCGGCCAGCAGCGAGAAATCTGGCCCTTACAAGCACCTGCTCACCGGCGTGTCCTACATGCTGCCGATGGTGGTGGCGGGCGGCTTGCTGATCGCCCTGTCGTTCGTCTTCGGTATCGAGGCGTTCAAGGAGGAGGGCACCCTGGCCGCTGCGCTGATGAAGATCGGCGGCGAGACCGCGTTCCAGCTGATGGTGCCGCTGCTGGCCGGCTACATCGCCTATTCCATCGCCGATCGTCCTGGCCTGGCGCCAGGGATGATCGGTGGGTTGCTCGCCAGCTCGCTGGGCGCCGGTTTTATCGGCGGTATCGTCGCTGGCTTCATCGCCGGCTATTCAGCCAAGGCCATTGCCCGCTGGGTGCGCTTGCCGGACAGTCTGGAGGCGCTCAAGCCGATTCTGATCATCCCGCTGCTGGCCAGCCTGATCACCGGCCTGGCGATGATCTATATCGTCGGCAGTCCTGTGGCTGATGTGTTGCAGTCGCTCACCCAGTTCCTCGACAGTATGGGCAGCACCAATGCCATCCTGCTTGGCGCATTGCTCGGCGGCATGATGTGCGTGGATCTCGGCGGGCCGATCAACAAGGCGGCCTATGCTTTTTCGGTCGGTCTGCTGGCGTCGAGCAGCTATGCGCCGATGGCTGCGACCATGGCCGGCGGCATGGTGCCGCCGATCGCCATGGCCATCGCCACCGTGCTGGCACGGCGCAAGTTTGCTCAGAGCGAGCGCCAGGCCGGCAAGGCGGCCGGGGTGCTGGGGCTGTGCTTCATCTCCGAGGGAGCGATTCCGTTCGCCGCGAAGGACCCGCTGAGGGTGATCCCGGCCAGCATTGCCGGTGGTGCGCTGACCGGCGCACTGTCGATGTACTTCGGCTGCAAGCTGATGGCGCCGCACGGCGGGCTGTTCGTGCTGCTGATTCCCAACGCCATCAACCATGCGCTGCTGTACCTGCTGGCCATCGTCGCCGGCAGCCTGCTCACCGGCGTGCTGTATGCGCTGATCAAGCAGCCTGAGGCGCAGCCGCTGGCGATTGGGGCGCAATAAGCGCAGGGTCCGTTGCCTCGGTTACACTGAGTTGAACAGCGCCGGGCAAGTAGGAGTCTGTTGAAGGGGGCTATGCGCCGATGCGCTGCGATGGCCCCCTTTGGCTGCGTGGCGCAGTCGCCCTCATAAAGAAAGGATCTTTTGTCGATGACCCAAGCTCTCGCGCATCGCTGGCGCTTCTTCCGTGCCGGTGGCTTCGATCAGGTGCAACTTGAAACCCCGGCGGATCTCGCCGCTCTGCGCGGCCTGGACCAGAAACTCTGGGCCAGCCTGGCCTGCCCGGTGAACAACCTGGAACTGGACCGGCGCATGCTGCAATACATCGACCTGAACAAGGACGGTCGTATCCGTGCTCCGGAAATTCTCGATGTGGTGGATTGGACGCTGGCACGCCTGCGTGATCCGGCCGTGCTGTTCCAGGAGGGACCGCTGCAGTTGTCGTCGCTCACCGACGACGCCGTAGGCACACGCCTGGGGCTGGCGGCTCGGCGCCTGCTGGGCGTGCTCGGGCGGTCCGATGCCGAGAGCCTGACGCCGGCTGATACCGCTGATCTGGCGAAGTTGTTCCCGCCGCACGAATCCAATGGCGATGGCCTGGTGCCTGCCAGCATGACCGACGATGCCGAGCTCAAGGCCGCCATCACCGACATCATCGCCTGCCTGGGGGCGAAGACCGATCGCAGTGGCGAGCCCGCCATCGGCGCCGAGCAGATCACCGCCTTCTTCGATCAGGCGCGTCAGCTGCATGCCTGGCATGCGCGCGCCGCCGAACAAGGGCTGGATGCTTTCGGTGAAGGCACGGTGACGGCAGTTGAAGCGTTGAGCGCTGTGCGCGCGAAGATCGACGATTACTTCACCCGCGTGGCCATGGCCGAGTTCGACCCGCGTGCCGCCGCCTTGATGAATGCCAAGGAAGAGGAGCTGGTGCGTCTGGCATCGCTGTCGCTGGCAGATGCCGGCGAGGTCGCGGGCTTGCCGTTGGCAACGGTGCAGCATGGTGACGAGCTGCCGCTGAGCAAGGGGCTAAACCCGGCGTGGCAGGGCGCAGTCGATGAATTTCGCCAGCGTGTGGTAGTGCCGGTGTATGGCGAGCAGGACAGCCTGTCGCGCGAGCAGTGGCAGCATCTGGTCGCATTGTGCGGCAACTACCTGGCCTGGCGCGCCGAGACGCCGAAGGTGGCGATTGCCGAGGTGCTCGAACGCGGCCGTATTCTCGAACTGGTGGAGCAGGGCGCCGAAGTGCGCCTGCTGGCGCTGGTAGAAGAGGACAAGACCGTGGCCGAAGCGGCGGACGGGTTGGTCGAGCTGGACAAGCTGATTCGCCTGCGTCATGGCCTGGTCACACTGCTGCGCAACTTCGTGTCCTTCCAGACGTTCTATTCGCGTCACGAGAAGGCCGTTTTCCAGGCCGGGGTTCTGTATATCGACGGCAAGAGCTGCGAGTTGGTGGTGGAGGTCGAGAATGTCGAAGCCCACGCCAAGGTGGCAGCGGCCAGTGATTGCTTCCTGCTCTACTGCGCCTGCACCCGTCGCGGTGAGCCGGTGCGCGGCAAGGAAAGCCTGAATATCGTGGTGGCGGTGACTGCCGGCAGCGAGGGTGATTTGCAGGCGGGGCGCCACGGGCTGTTCTACGACCGCGACGGTAACGACTGGGATGCCACGGTGGTCAAGGTGGTACAGCATGCGATCAGTATTCGCGAGGCGTTCTGGTCGCCGTATCGGCGTATTTCCAAGCTGGTTTCCGATCAGGTGCAGAAGCTTGCGGCCAGTCGTGACGCCGACATGGTCAGCAAGACCGCCGCCAAGGTCGGTGAAACCGGTGCAGCGCCAGCCGTCACGCCTACCCCGGCGTTCGACATCGCCAAGTTCGCCGGTATCTTCGCGGCCATCGGACTGGCGGTCGGTGCCCTGGGCACGGCGCTGGCGGCAGTGGTCACGGGGATTCTGTCGCTGGTCTGGTGGCAGATTCCATTGCTGTTTATCTGTGTGCTGCTGGCCATCTCCGGGCCGGCCATGCTGCTGGCCTGGTTCAAGCTGCGCCGCCGCAGTCTGGGGCCGATTCTCGATGGTAACGGCTGGGCGGTGAATGCTCAGGCACGCATCAGCATTCCCTTCGGCACCGCGCTCACGCAAATGGCGACAATACCCAAGGGTAGCGACCGCGCATTGCGCGATCCTTATGCCAACAAGCCGGTGGTGTGGCCCTGGATCATCGCGCTGTTGCTCGTGCTGGGTGTGGGGTATTACGCCTGGAGCAATGGGGTGTTCAGCCCGGAGCCGCAGGTGCCGGCTGAGGCAGTGGCGCCTGTTCAGGACGCTGCGCAGTAGGTGCTTGTCTCCCCTCTCCCGCTTGCGGGAGAGGGGCCGGGGGAGAGGGGCATCCGGCAACGCCGAGTCGTCTGTATCACCCTCTCCCATGAATGGGAGAGGTGGCGTTCGTGCTAAGGCGTGGCTAGTCTGTTGCCTGCCAACACGCGCCAGTCATGCCGCTCAACCCGCCAACAGCTCCGCCACCCAGCGGGGCAATTGCTCGGTGGCCGGGCCATAGCGCTTCTCGGTGAATAGCGAATGGCCCTGGCTCGGCTCCAGATTGATCTCCAGCGTATGCGCGCCCGCGCGACGCGCCTGTTCGACGAAGCCCGCCGCCGGGTAGACATGGCCCGAGGTGCCGATGCTGACGAACAGCTCACACTGCTCCAGCGCGTCGTAGATGCGTTCCATGTGATAGGGCATCTCGCCGAACCAGACGATATCCGGGCGCAATGTACCGACCAGGCCGCAGCAGGTGCATGCCTGCGTGACCGGCATGTCGTCCAGCAGCGGAAAACGCTGCTGGCTATTGCTGCACAGCATCGACTGCAACTCACCGTGCATATGCAACAGGCGTTTGGAGCCGGCGCGTTCGTGCAGGTTGTCGACGTTCTGCGTGACCAGCAGAAACTCGCCTTGCCAGGCAGCCTCCAGCTCGGCCAAGGCCAAGTGCCCGGCATTCGGTGCGATGGCCGCATCGCGCAACTGCGCGCGGCGCATGTCGTAGAAGCGCTGTACCAGTGCCGGATCGCGGGCAAAGCCTTCGGGTGTGGCCACCTCTTCGATGCGGTGGTCTTCCCAGAGACCGTCAGCGGCGCGGAAGGTGCGGATGCCGCTCTCGGCGGAGATACCGGCGCCGGTGAGAATGACGATATTGGGATGGGGCATGGCGGCTCCGAAGCAGGTGCATTGCTGCAACTCTAAGCCAATTGCCAATCCGTAGGGTGTGCCGCGTGCACCTGGGCAAAGGTGTTGGTGCGCGCGGCACACCCTACATGTTGGTCAGTCGGCAATGGCGGGTTGCACCCGCCCTACGCGGTTATTGGCGCAACCGGATCTGCTCCGCTTGTCCTGCACGGCTAAAGATGGCCACCTGTTGATCAATTAGCAGCCGGTTTTTCTACACTCTGTAGAGCGTTGGGTGGCGACACGTCCAGCATACGGCTTTGCAAGTGCAGCCTTACTCGCAGAATCGCTGAACTCTATCCCTCACTTCGCATCCACAGATCACGGCCCCGATCTCCGGGGGCAGCGTTTCGGGGAGCGAGCAATGACTGACAACAACAAGGCGCAGCTCCTGCGCTTCACGCTTACGGTTTGGGCGACAGTCGTTCTGGGCGCGCTGCTGGCGCTCGGTGGCGCTTATCTGCTGTGGCTGGGCGGTTCCTGGTACTACCTGCTGGCCGGCCTCGGCCTGCTGTTGGTGGGCGTGCTGGTTCATCGCCGTCAGCGCGCGGCGCTGTGGCTGTATGCCCTGGTGTTGCTGGCGAGCCTGGCCTGGACAGTCTTCGAGGTGCGTTTCGATTGGTGGCAGATGGCGCCGCGCATCGACCTGTGGTGCGTGCTCGGCCTGTGGCTACTGCTGCCCTGGATCAACCGGCATATCGCGCCTGGGCAACCCTGGCGTGACGGTGCCAGCGTGATGCTGGGTATCGGCCTGCTGCTGGGAGCGGGCATGGCTGGTTATTCGTTGACGCAGGACTATCATCGCTTGCCCGGCCGTTTCGACGAGCCGCGCATGGCCGCTGCCGGTGTGGCGACAGCCAGTCGTTCGGCCAGCGAATGGACTGCCTACGGCGGCTCGTCGCGTGGCGAGCGCTATGCCAGTGCCGAGCAGATCACCACGGCCAACGTCGGGCGGCTGAAGAAAGCCTGGGAATTCCACACGAGGGATCTGCCCGGTGAGGGCGACCCCGGCGAGATTACCAATCAGGTGACGCCGCTCAAGGTCGGTGACAACCTGTTCATCTGCACGCCGCACAGCATCGCCATCGCGGTGGATGCCGACACCGGCGAGGAGCGCTGGCGCTTCGACCCGGCGATCAACCGTCAGGCCGAGTATTACCAGCACATGACCTGCCGTGGTCTGGCTTACCACGATGCGGCAGCCTATCGCGGCCCACTGATTGCCGCCCGAGATGGCGCGGCGCCGGAGCCTTCGCCAGCGACAACAGCGCGCTGCACCCAGCGACTGTTCCTGCCGACCAACGATGCCACGCTGTACGCGCTCGATGTGCATGACGGCAAGCCGTGCGAGGACTTTGGCGAGGCCGGCATGGTCGACCTCAAGGTGGGCCTGGGCGACGATGCGCTGGGCATCTACCTGCCCACCTCGCCACCGGTGGTCACCGAGAAGCTGGTGATAGTCGGTGGTTCGGTGACCGACAACGGCTCGGTGGATTCGCCGGGTGGAGTGATCCGTGCCTACGACATACGCACCGGTGCGCTGGTGTGGAACTTCGACCCTGGCCGCCCCGATGCCACCGAGCCGCTGCCAGCCGGCGAGACCTACGTGCGCAGCACGCCAAACTCCTGGACCATCGCCACGGCGGACGAGGCACTGGGCCTGGTGTACATCCCGATGGGCAACCAGACGCCGGATCAGTGGGGTGTGCAGCGCAGCGCCGAGGCCGAACGTTTCACCGCGGCGCTGGTGGCGCTGGACCTGGAAACCGGCAAGGTGCGTTGGGAATTCCGCACCGTGCATCATGACCTCTGGGATCGCGACCTGCCGTCTCAGCCCACCCTGGTGGATATCGAAGGCGCTGATGGGCCGGTGCCGGCGATCATCCAGCCGACCAAGCGCGGCGATCTCTATGTGCTTGACCGGCGCAACGGTGAGCCCATCGTGCCGGTCAGCGAGCATCCGGTGCCGCAGGGTACGGTGGAGGGCGACTTCACCGCGCCGACCCAGCCGGCATCAAAACTCAGCTATGCCCCTGACGAGCCGCTGCGCGAACGCGACATGTGGGGCGGTACGCCCTTCGATCAGTTGATCTGCCGCATCCAGTTCCATCGCCTGCGTTACGAGGGCGACTTCACGCCGCCATCGGAGCAGGGATCGTTGATCTACCCGGGCAACGTCGGCGTGTTCAACTGGCCATCGGTGGCGGTCGACCCGCAGCGGCAGATTCTGTTTGGCGCGCCCAACTATCTGGCGTTCGTGTCGCGTCTGGTCAAGCGCGAGGAGGCGCAGGATGTTCGTTATGGCAGTGGCGAAACCGGTCTGCAACCCAATCGTGGCGCGCCTTACATGGTCAGCCTGAAGCCGTTTCTTTCGGTCCTCGGCCTGCCTTGCCAGGCGCCGCCATGGGGCACTGTCACGGCGGTGGACCTGCGCAGCATGGACAAGGTCTGGCAGCGCAAGAATGGCACCAGCCGCGACAGTGCCCCCTTGGGCATTCCCCTGACAGTCGGCGTGCCGAACCTCGGCGGCCCGTTGGTCACTGCTGGTGGTCTGGGCTTTCTCAGCGGCACGCTGGACTACTACCTGCGCGCCTACGACATGCGCACCGGCGAGGAACTTTGGAAGGACAGGCTGCCGGCTGGCGGCCAGGCCACGCCTATCAGCTACGTGTCGGAGAAGACCGGCAAGCAATATGTGGTGGTAATGGCCGGCGGGCACGGCTCGTTCGGTACGCGCCTGGGCGATTCTCTGGTGGCCTGGACGCTGGAGGAGGATGAGTAGATAGCACAAGGCCCGCAGAGCGGGCCTTGTTCGATGGATCAGTGATGCTCGCGCGTCGCGCGGAATTTCACCTCCGGCCAACGCTCTTCCATCAGGCTGAGGTTGACGCGGGTCGGGGCCAGGTAGGTGAGGTGGCCACCGCCGTCGACGGCGAGGTTCTCATAGGCCTTGTCCTTGAACTCCTTGAGCTTCTTCTCGTCGCTGCATTCGATCCATCGCGCCGACCAGACGTTGATCGCCTCGTAGGCGCACTCGACCTTGTATTCCTCCTTCAGGCGGCTGGCGACCACGTCGAACTGCAGCACACCGACGGCGCCGAGCACGATGTCGTTGTTGCGCTCGGGGAAGAACACCTGAGTGGCGCCTTCCTCGGCCAGTTCCTGCAGGCCCTGGCGCAGCTGCTTGGATTTCAGCGGGTCTTTCAGGCGTACGCGGCGGAACAGTTCCGGGGCGAAGTGCGGGATACCGGTGAAGCCCAGGTTCTCGCCTTCGGTGAAGGTGTCGCCGATCTGGATGGTGCCGTGGTTGTGCAGACCGATGATGTCGCCGGCATAGGCTTCTTCCAGGTGCTCACGCTCGCTGGAGAAGAAGGTCAGCGCGTCGCCGACGCGCACGTCCTTGCCCAGGCGCGCGTGGCGCATCTTCATGCCCTGGGTGTACTTGCCCGAGCAGATGCGCATGAAGGCGATGCGGTCCCTATGCTTCGGGTCCATGTTCGCCTGGATCTTGAACACGAAGCCGGAGAACTTCTCCTCGGTCGGCTCCACGTTGCGCTCGTTGGCGGCGCGCGGCAGCGGGCGCGGCGCCCAGTCGACCACGGCATCGAGTACGTGATCGACGCCAAAGTTGCCCAGTGCGGTGCCGAAGAATACCGGGGTCATCGTGCCCTTGAGGAAGGCGTCTGGCTCGAACGTGTGGCAGGCACCCTGCACCAGCTCCAGCTCTTCGACGAAGCGCTCGTACATGTCGCCGAGGTGGCTACGCGCCTCGTCGGAATCCAGATTCTGGATGATCTTGGCTTCGGTGCGCTCATGGCCGTGACCCGGGGTGTAGACGATGATGTAGTCGCCGGTCAGGTGGTAAACGCCCTTGAAGTCCTTGTAGCAGCCGATCGGCCAGGTGATCGGCGCGGCCTTGATGTTGAGCACCGCCTCGATTTCGTCGAGCAGCTCGATGGGGTCGCGGATGTCGCGGTCGAGTTTGTTGATGAAGCTGACGATGGGCGTGTCGCGCAGGCGGCAGACGTCCATCAGGGCGATGGTACGTGGCTCGACGCCCTTGCCGCCGTCGAGCACCATCAGCGCACTGTCCACCGCCGTAAGGGTGCGGTAGGTGTCTTCGGAGAAGTCTTCGTGGCCGGGGGTGTCGAGCAGGTTGATCATGTGTTCGCGGTACGGGAACTGCATCACCGAGGTGGTGATGGAGATGCCGCGCTGCTTCTCCATCTCCATCCAGTCGGAGGTAGCGTGACGGTCGGATTTACGCGACTTCACGGTGCCGGCCACTTCGATGGCCTTGCCCATCAGCAGCAGCTTTTCGGTGATGGTGGTTTTACCGGCGTCCGGGTGGGAAATGATGGCGAAAGTACGGCGCTTGGCGACTTCGGCGGCCTGGGTGGTCATGAATATGTGCCTGGATGGAGTCGTTGAGGGTGCCTTGGCACCCGTAAAACGCGGGATTATACCGATAACTGTGCGCTCTGGCGGAGAGCGGCCATCGGTTTTCAGGTGGGCCGGTAGGTGATGCTGACGGGCCGTGCAGTAGATGCGTAAATATCGCGTAAATGAATGGTTATGAAAATTATTCCCATATAGAGTAGCCGCCCGTCGCAGTGGGTCAGGGTAAGGGTGGCTCCGTCGTGTTCAAGAAAATCATCTTCCAGCTGCACTGGTTCTTCGGTATCAGTGCCGGCTTGGTGCTGGCCGTCATGGGGATCACCGGCGCCCTTTATAGTTTCGAGGGCGAGATAACCCGGGCGCTTAACGCCGAGCGCTGGCAGATCCAGCCCAGTGCACAGGGGCATCTCACGCCAGGCGAGTTGGCTGCGAAGATCGAGGCCGTTACCGCTGATCGTGTTACTGCGTTGTGGGTCGACGGTCGCCATGACGGGCCTGGCACTGCTTTTCTTATGCCACCGCCGGGCGAGCGCCGCGGGCCGCGCATCCCTTTCGACCCCTACACCGGGGAGGTGCTGGCCGAGCCCATTGGTCAGGATTTCTTCCACCTGATGCTGATGCTGCACCGCTTTCTATCAATGGGCGAGGTAGGCAAGCAGATCACCGCTGCCAGCACGCTGGCGCTGCTGTTCTTCTGTTTCTCTGGCCTGTACTTGCGCTGGCCGCGCAAGGCTTTGAGCTGGCGCACCTGGCTGACCCTGGACTGGAAGAAGAAAGGCCGCAGCTTCAACTGGGATCTGCACGCAATCGCCGGCACCTGGGCGCTGTTGTTCTATCTTTGTGCTGGCCTCACCGGTCTGTACTGGTCCTATGACTGGTACCGCGACGGACTGACACGCATGCTCTCCGATACCCTGCCCGAGCAGCGCGGTGAGCGTGGTCGTGGCGGCCGTCAGGTGCCCAGCGGTCCTGCGCCGGAAGTTGACTACGACGCTGTGTGGCAGAGCATCCAACAAACTGCCGGCTCCGGGCTGGTTGCCTGGAACTTGCGCTTACCGCCGGTGGCCGGTCAGCCGGCGACGGTCTTCTATGTACTCGATGGCGCCGAGCATGTGCGCGCCTTGAACCAGTTCCAGATCGATCCGAAAAGTGGCGAAGTCAGCCGCCATGAACGCTACGCCGACAAGAGCTTCAAGGCGCAGCTGCTGGCCAGCATTTATGCGCTGCACGTCGGCGAGTACTTCGGCATGCCAGGGCGTATCCTGATGATGCTGGCTACCGGAGCCATGCCGCTGTTCTTCGTCACTGGCTGGCTGCTGTACCTGGATCGTCGACGCAAGAAGCGCGCGGCGCTGGCTGCACGTGGTGCCTTGAAGGGCGGCGATTCTGGCGAGGGTTGGCTGGTTGGTTTCGCCAGCCAGAGTGGCTTCGCCGAGCAACTGGCCTGGCAGAGTGCCGGGCAGTTGCAGGCTGCGGGTATCCCGGTGCGGGTCGAGCCGCTCTCGCGCCTCGACGCTGACAGCCTGAGCCGCACGCAGAAGGCGCTGTTCGTGGTCAGCACCTTCGGTGATGGCGAGGCGCCGGATGCCGCGCAGGGCTTCGAGCGCAAGGTGCTGGGTGGCTCGCTGCCGCTGGGGCAGTTGAGTTATGCCGTGCTGGCGCTGGGGGATCGGCAGTACGAGCATTTCTGCGGTTTCGCCCGCCGCATCAACGACTGGCTGGGGTTGCAGGGTGCGCATCGCCTGTTCGACAGCGTTGAGGTCGACGGCGACGACCAGGCCGCCCTGCAGCACTGGCATCAGCAGTTGAGCGAGCTGACCGGCGCCGCGCCGATTCGCTTCGAGGAGATGCCGTGGCAGAACTGGCCGTTGGTCGAGCGACGTCTGCTCAATCCAGGCAGTCAGGGTGCTGCGGTGTTCTTCATCAGCCTCATACCGCCTGCACAGAGTACCTGGCAAGCCGGCGATATCCTGGAGATTCGCCCGCGCCATGCACATGAGCGGGTGCAAGCCTGGCTGCAGCACTCCGGTTTCGGCGGCTTTGAGCCGGTAGTGCTTGATGGCCAGACGACGAGCCTGAGCGAGGCCTTGGCCGAACGGCAATTGCCGGACAGCTTCGCTCACCTGGTTGGCTTGCACGCTCAGGCGTTGATCGATGCGCTGGTGCCGCTGGGCACGCGGGAATATTCCATCGCCTCGGTCGCCGCCGATGGCGTGCTGCAACTGATCGTGCGTCAGGCCGTGCAAGCCGATGGCAGTCTGGGCCTTGGCTCCGGCTGGCTGACCGAGTACCTGCCCGAGGGTGGTCAGGTACTGGCGCGGGTACGACGCAATAGCGGCTTCCACCTGCCTGAGGATGACCGCCCGTTGATCCTGATCGGCAACGGCACCGGCCTGGCCGGCCTGCGCTCGCTGTTGCGCGCACGTATCCTGGCAGGGCAGGCACGCAACTGGCTGCTGTTCGGCGAGCGTAACCGCGCCCAGGATTTCTTCTGTGGCGAGGAGATAGAAGCGGCGCTGAGCAGGGGTGAGCTGCAGCACCTGGATCTGGCGTTCTCCCGCGACCAGGCCGAGAAACGCTATGTGCAGGCTCTGCTGCGCGAGCAGCACGAGCGCCTGCGTGCCTGGCTGGCCGAGGGCGCGGCGATCTATGTCTGCGGCAGCCTGCAAGGCATGGCCGGCGGTGTCGATGCGGTGCTGCGTGAGCTACTTGGCGATGAGACGGTGGACGATCTGGTCGAGGAAGGGCGCTATCGGCGCGACGTGTATTGAGCCGGTGGGCGAGCGGTGCAAGCCGCTCGCCGTGAGGTGCTGCAATGGCACTGAAACACGGCTGCGCCAAACTGGCTGAAAGCCCCGCCTGTTCAGCATTTCAGAACGTTTTGTGTGATATCTGGAACGAGATGAAATTAGCAGGAATTTCCGGTTGATCTGAGGGGCGCATGGTCTTAAAGTCCGCGCCCGAACGTCCATGCTGGAAACGATCCATCCGGCTCAAGTACTGACGACGAGAGGTTGCCGGCCGGCTTATGGTCGGTACCGGTGATGCTCGGCGACATGCCTTGGGAAGTAGGCGAACCAAAGTGGGGAAACTGTCAGACGTTCAGGCCAGCGTTTAGCGCGGCCAGCCCCGACACGTAGCGGAACCTGTAAGCGGTTCTGCTGCCCGAATCAATGTGTTCCCGGTTTTGCCATTGGAGTCCCCAGCATGTCGATCAAGGTCGAAGACTATTACGCACCCGCCACTTTCCAGCGCATGAAGGCGTTCGCCGATCAGCACGAAACCCCGTTCGTGGTGATCGACCGTCAGATCATCGCCGATGCCTACGATCAGCTGGGCAACTGCTTCCCGTTCGCCAAGATCTACTACGCGGTCAAGGCCAACCCGGCCACCGAGATCATCGAGTTGCTGCGCGACAAGGGGTCGAGCTTCGACATCGCCTCGATCTACGAGCTGGACAAGGTCATGGCCACCGGTGTCGGCCCCGAGCGCATCAGCTACGGCAACACCATCAAGAAATCCCGCGATATTCGTTACTTCTTCGACAAGGGCGTGCGCCTGTTCGCCACCGACTCCGAAGCCGACCTGCGCAACATCGCCAAGGCCGCGCCGGGCTCGAAGATTTATGTGCGTATTCTCACTGAAGGCTCGACCAGCGCCGACTGGCCGCTGAGCCGCAAGTTCGGCTGCCAGCCGGACATGGCCCTGGACCTGCTGATCCTGGCCAAGCAACTGGGCCTGGTGCCCTACGGCATCTCCTTCCACGTCGGTTCGCAACAGCGCGACATCGATGTCTGGGACGCAGCCATCGCCAAGGTCAAGGTGATCTTCGAGCGCCTCAAGGAAGAAGACGGCATTACCCTGCAGATGATCAACATGGGCGGTGGCTTCCCGGCCAACTACATCCAGCGCACCAATGACCTGGAAACCTACGCCGAGGAAATCACCCGCTTCCTCAAGGAAGACTTCGGTGATGAACTGCCGGAAATCATCCTCGAGCCGGGTCGTTCGCTGATCGCCAACGCCGGTGTGCTGGTATCGGAAGTGGTACTGGTGGCGCGCAAGTCGCGTACCGCCGTCGAGCGTTGGGTGTATGCCGACGTGGGCAAGTTCAGCGGCCTGATCGAAACCATGGACGAAGCCATCAAGTTCCCCATCTGGACCGAGAAGAAGGGCGAGATGGAAGAGGTGGTGATCGCCGGCCCGACCTGCGACAGCGCCGACATCATGTACGAGAACTACAAGTACGGCCTGCCGCTGAACCTGGCCAGCGGTGACCGCCTGTACTGGCTGTCCACCGGTGCCTACACCACCAGCTACAGCGCTGTGGAGTTCAACGGCTTCCCGCCGCTGAAGTCTTACTACCTGTAAGCGCCACTGCAGGCCATGAACGCCCACCTCGTGTGGGCGTTTGCATTTCTGGCGGCAGGTGCCGTATTTGCAGATTAACTAGCGGGATAGAGCGCCCCAATGAGCACAGGGACGGTTATTACGTCGACTTTGCGGGGCAGAGCATTGGCATCCCTATAGGCTTCGGCCAGCGAAGGGTTCGGTATTCGGTTTGACCAGAAAGCAAAACGCCAGCCCAAGGGCTGGCGTTTTGCTTGTTGCGGTTGTGGTCAGAATTCGATCACTGCCGACAGCCACAGGCGACGACCTTCTTCCATGACACCAGTGGTGGACTGGGTGCTCTGGATATAGTCCGTACCGTAGGCCGTGCCATTGGCTGCACCACTATTGGCGTAAGTGGTGTAGGCCTTGCCTTTGACGAAGTCTTTGTCGAGCAAGTTGTAGATCGCTGCGTTGAGCGTCACGTTTTCCGAGGCTTTGAACGAGCCACCGAGGTGGAACAGGGTATAGGCCTTGGTGTTCTTGCCGAGGGTGTCGTAGATCGACTGGTTGGTGGAGTAGCTGCCGTTGGTGTTGGCCAGGTTCTCGTACTTCGATGTGAAGCGAGCACGTTCACCACGGTATTCGCTCTTCAGCCAGAGGTTCAGGCGATCGGTGGTCTGCCAAGCCAGCTTCGCATTGGCCAGGTGTTCCGGGGTATTAGTCAGCGGCTCACCCTTGTTGTCGCCGCTCTTCTGCTCGCTGTCGGTGTAGGTGTAGTTCGCGCTCAGCGTCCAGGCCGGAGCGAAGTTCCAGCTGGCGGCCAGCTCGAGGCCTTGGGTCACCGCTTCGTCGATATTGACCTGTTGAGAGCAGGTACCGGCTGGAAGCCCGCCACTTGCTGGGTTGCCACTGCACAGGGGGTCAGTAACTGGATCTCCGGTGGCGATCTTGTCCTTGAACTTGTTATGGAACAGAGTGGCGTTGGCATTGAAGCCGGACAGACTGTCGAAGTAGACACCAAACTCGGTGCTGGTAGTCGTTTCCGGTTTCAGGTCAGGATTGCCGATGGTGATGACGGAGCCTTGGCTGGTGACGCCGTTGATGCCGCCATGCAGGTCGTTCAGATCCGGAGTCTTGTAGCCACGGCTGATACCACCTTTGAGTGTCCAGCTGTCCGTGGTATTCCATACCAGATAGGCACGCGGGCTGACATGGCCGCCGAAGGCTTCATGGTCGTCATAGCGCGCGCCCAACGTCAGGGCCAGATCATCACGCAAGCGCCATTCATCTTCGGCGAAGACTGCCCAGGTTTTCTGTTCGAAATCATCTAGGGCGATGCCGTCGGTCATTTCGGCTTTCCACCACTGACCGCCGAGGGTGGCAATGTGCGACTCACCTATTGGGGCTACGAGTTTGCTGTCGAAAACCAGGTTGGTTGTCTCCAGATCACGATCATCACCAATTAGCGTGCCTGGGATGCCGGAGCTATTGCCGATAATGTCACCTGGAATGGTACGACCGATGGTTTCGGTGCGATTGTGCATCAGGCTGGAGTCCAGAGTCCCGAAACCCAGGCGCGCTGTGTGAGTCAAGGCGATCTGCTCGCGTTCGAATCGTAGCTCGTCGGCATAGCCATTGGCGGTGGTAGCGCTGGCAGTACAGTCGCGGTTCTGGCCGTCGAGGCTGCCGAGCTGGCATTCGTCGTTGTTGTACTTCTGGCGGCCGCGTTCAATATCCAGGCCGAAATCGTGATTCTCATGAGGAGTTAGAGTCAGGCGTGCTCCCAGATTGTTGGTACGGCCATCGACTGGAGAGGGGCCACGCTTGCTGACATCCACGCCGTTGCCGTAGCTCAGGTCGGACTCCTCGCGATTGAACAGGCTGCCCCGTACCTGCAAGCCGAGCAGGTCCTCGATCAGCGGGCCGCTCGCGTAGATGCTGGTGTTACGGGTATCACCGAAGTCGCGATTTTCCTGGTAGGTGTAATCCTGGGTCAAAGAGCCAGCCCATTCCTTGCCGACCTTGCGGGTGATGATATTGATCACGCCACCCATGGCATCCGAACCATACAGGGTCGACATTGGCCCACGAATCACTTCGATACGCTCAATGGCGGACATCGGTGGCATGAAGCTGGTGGACGTCTCACCGAAGCCATTGGGCGTGACGTTGCCGGCAGCGTTCTGACGGCGGCCGTCGATCAGGATCAGGGTGTACTGGCTGGGCATGCCGCGGATGCTGATATTCAGCCCGCCGGTCTTGCCAGTACCCTGGCCGATGTCGATACCTTCCACATCGCCTAATGCCTGGGCCAGGTTGCTGTAGCGCTTCTGCTGCAGTTCTTCGCGGCTGATCACGCTGATGCTGGCGGGGGCTTCGGTGATCTTCTGCTCGAAGCCGGAGGCGCTGACGACCACGTCGCCCAGAGCGATGGGCTCGTTGGCCTGGGCGCCGAAGCTGGCGGCCAAGGCAATGGCGCTGGCCAAGGCGGTACGGGAATTGAGGGCGGACATCGATCTACTCCTGGCGGTAAGAGAGTGCAGTCGTAACGGTTGCAGACGGCCGGGATGATAGTGATTTGCATATAAGGTTCAATTGCAGATGATGCTGGTATCCATGTCATCAGGCTGGAGAGGCCGTGGCGACTGGGCTGCAAGCAGATGTAAATTTTGTAAATGCGATTAATTCTCGAGTGTTGAGCGGGCTTTACGCATGCTTTCCGGGCGTTCTAAGCTGCCGCAATGAACCGTATTCTCCTGAACTGCGACATGGGCGAGGGCTTCGGTGCCTGGCGCATGGGCGACGATGAACTGGCCATGCCGCTGATCGATCAGGCCAACCTGGCGTGCGGCTTCCATGCAGGCGATCCGCTGATCATGGCGCGCTGTGTCGAGCTGGCCGTGGCGCATGACGTGAGCATTGGCGCGCATCCGTCCTATCCGGATCTGCAAGGCTTTGGTCGGCGTCATCTGCAGTGCTCGCCGGAGGAGGTCCGCGCACTGGTGCTGTATCAGGTCGGGGCGCTGGATGCCTTTTGCCGAGCGCGCGGTTGCCAGTTGGCCTACGTCAAACCGCATGGCGCGCTTTATAACGATCTGGTGCGTGACGATGCGTTGCTGATGGCGGTGCTGGATGCCTGTGCCAGCTACCGCAAGGGCCTGCCGCTGATGGTGTTGGCGCTGGCTGACAATGACCGGGAGCTGCGTCTGGCTGACGAGGCCGATGTGCCGCTGATGTTCGAGGCGTTCGCCGACCGCGCCTACCTGTCAGATGGGCAGCTGGCGCCACGCCGTCTCAGCGGCGCGGTGCATCAGGAGCCCGAGCGTATCCTTGGCCAGGCGCTGGCCATTGCCAGCGGCGAGCCGTTTGCCGATATCGATGGCAAGCCGCTGCGGTTGCGGGCCGACAGCCTCTGCGTGCATGGCGACAATCCCGAGTCCCTGGCGGTGCTGCGCCGCTTGCGTGCGCGGCTGGATGCGCTCTGAGCAATCAGTCGGGCTGCCAGTCCAGGGTCAATTCTTCCTGCCAGGCAAAGCGCTCGAAGTGACTGCCGACGACGCCTTCCAGGCGATGCAGGTCCTCGCTGTTGGTGCTTTCAACCAGCAGGCGCAGGCCCTGGTTTTCCGCTTTCAGGGTCGCCAGGCCAGCGCCGAACTCGATGCGCCCCTGTTGTTCATCGAAGCTGACCGGGATCTTGTGTGCGAAGTGCTTGCACAGCCGGCTGATATAGCGCGCCGGGATGTCGGTTGCGACGAAGGCACTGCTGCTGAATGGAGTCATGGACATTCCTCTGGTTTATTGGCGTTCGGAGCGGTCGCCTGCGTCAGCGCTCGGTTCAGTACGCCAAGGTAAAACGCTGGCGGATATGCTGCGGTCGCTCGGTTTCATCGATCAGCGCCACGGCCAGGTCGGCAACCGAAATGCTGCCCGGCTCATCGCCATTCATCAGCAGTTCGTCGTGACCCAGACGAAATTTGCCTGTGCGTGGCCCCGGAACGAGCAGGGCGGCGGGCGAGAGAAAGGTCCACTCTAGCTGAGCCTCCTCGTGCAGCATGTTCAGCGCCTGGCGTGCGCCCTCGGCGCCTTCCTTGTACTCGGCAGGAAAGTCCGGGGTGTCGATCAATTGCACGCCAGGGGCGACATAAAGGCTGCCGGCACCGCCGACAACCAGCAGGCGTTTGATGCCAGCCTGCTTGCTCGCCGCGATGATCGAGCGGCTGCCGGCTATGAACTGTTCACGAATCTCTGCCACGCCCCAGCCCGGGTTGAAGGCGCTGATCACCGCGTCATGGCCACGCAACTGCTCGGCCAGCGCTGTGCTGTCGTGAACGTCCGCCTCAATGGAGTTCAGCTGCGGATGCGCGCTCAGCTTTTGCGGGTGGCGTACCAGTGCGGTGACCTGATGACCGCGGTTCAATGCCTCTTGCAGCAGCGGTGCGCCCACATAACCAGTGGCGCCGATCAGAGCGATCTTCATGAGGTAATCCTTGGTAGGTGATGGTTGATACATGATCACCGCTGGATAAAGTCTGGAAAAAGTGGCCTTATGCACTTTGATAATTAAGCAGGGCTTCATAATGGAGCAACTCAAGCGCATGGCATTGTTCGCTACCGTGGTGCAAAAGGGCTCGATGGTGGCAGCTGCCGAAGCCATGGGCATGACGGCTTCTGCGGTCAGTCAGCAGATGCGCCGACTGGAGGAGGCCACTGGCGTCACGTTGCTGCACCGCACCACACGCAAACTGACCCTGACCGAGGCCGGCGCGCAGTTCTATGAAAGCTGCCGACAGATAGTCGAACTGGCCGAGCGAGCCGAGCAGCGCCTGGCCGAGCAGCGTGATGCGCCGGTGGGCGAGTTGCGTGTCGCCGCCCCGGTCGGGTTTTCCGGACCGTTGCTGAGCGAAGCGCTGGCGCCGTTGCTCGGTGCCCATCCGGGGTTGAGCCTGAGCCTGTTCTTTCACGATGAGCAGATTGACCTGATCGAATCACGTATCGACCTGGCCATCCGTGTCGGCCGCCAGGAGGACTCCAGTCTGGTGGCTCGTTACGTGACCGACTGGCGCATGATCCTGTGCGCAGCTCCAGCCTACCTGGCCCGCGTTGGCTTACCCGTCGAACCGTCGCAGTTGCTCAAGCTCGACTGGATCGGTCTGCATCTGGAGCGTAGCCAGCACCTGACCTTGCATGGCCCTGGTGGAGCACAGCAGCGCCTGCGGCTGGAGACGCGCATCAGCTGCAACAACATCCTGGCCGCGCGCCAGTTCACCCTGTCGGGTATGGGCGTGTCGTTGCAGCCTGAGCCGGAAATCCGTGAACTGCTTGCTCGCGGCGAGCTGTTGTCGCTGCTGCCGGATTGGCAACTGGAACCCATCGGCCTGCATATCGTTACCCCTCGGCGCGACGCTCAGCCGGCCAAAGTGCGCTATGCCATCGAGGCGCTCAGGCGTCATCTGGTCAGTGCCTGAACAGAGGGAGTCGGCATCTGCCCCGCGCTGTGAGAGGATGGCCCCTGAAAGTCCGCCTCTGGCCAAAAAGGACCCGTGATCCACACCGATGAAGACGCCCAAACGTATTGAACCCCTGGTCGAAGACGGCCTGGTGGACGAGGTGCTGCGACCGCTCATGAGCGGCAAGGAAGCAGCGGTTTATGTGGTGCGCTGCGGCGACGAGTTGCGCTGCGCCAAGGTCTACAAGGAAGCCAACAAACGTAGCTTTCGCCAGGCTTCCGAGTATCAGGAAGGCCGCAAGGTGCGTGGCAGCCGTCAGGCACGGGCCATGGCCAAGGGCAGCAAATATGGTCGCAAGGAGCAGGAAAGCGCGTGGCAGAACGCCGAAGTCGCCGCGTTGTTCCGTTTGGCCAATGCCGGCGTGCGAGTCCCCAAACCTTACGACTTTCTCGACGGCGTGCTGCTGATGGAGTTGGTGGGCGACGGCGAGGGTGATGTCGCACCGAGGCTAAATGACGTCGACCTGCACCCGGATGATGCGCGTGAGTTTCATGCCTTCATGATCCAGGAAATCGTCAAGATGCTCTGCGCCGGCCTGGTGCACGGCGACTTGTCGGAATTCAACGTGCTGCTCGGCCCCGAAGGCCCGGTGATCATCGACTTGCCACAAGCCGTGGACGCCGCCGCCAACAACCACGCCTTCAGCATGCTCGAGCGCGATGTGCGCAACATGGCCGAGTACTTTGGCCAGTTCGCTCCCGAGCTCAAGTACACCAAGTACGCCAAGGAAATGTGGGCACTCTACGAGGCCGGCAAACTGCTGCCCGATACGCAGCTGACCGGCGAATTCGCCGAACCCGAAGACGCTGCCGACATCGACGCGGTGATGCGCGAGATCAAGGCCGCCCTGGCCGAGGAAGCGAAAAAGCAGGCCTTGCTCAACGCCGAAGACGAACCCAAGGACGCCGAACCGATCCCGCCCTGGATGCGCTGAACGGCGCAACTGCGTAGGGTGCGCCGTGCGCACCTGGCTTTACAGGCCTAGCCACTTCTGGAGGTGGCGCTCAAATGCCCCGGATTGCATCCGGGCTACGTAGCGCCTTCGCTCCGATGCGCGCATCCCGCTGCGCTACAGCTCACGCCCTGTTCGATACCCTTGAGGATCGGGCAGTCCGGCCGGCTATCGCCCTGGCAACTGTTCGCCAGATCCACCAGCGTATCGCGCAAGGCACTCATCTCGGCAATCTTGCGCGACAGCGTGGCGATATGTTCCTCGGCCAGTGCCTTCACATCGGCACTGGCGCGCTGCTTGTCTTGCCACAGGGCCAGCAGCTTGCCGACTTCCTCCAGCGAAAACCCCAGATCCCGTGCCCGCTTGATAAAGGCCAGGCGGTGCAGGTCGCTGCTGCTGTACTGCCGATAGCCACTCTCCGAGCGCCCGGCATGGGGCAGCAGGTCGATGGACTCGTAGTAGCGAATCATCTTGGCACTGAGGCCGGTGTGCTTGGCGGCTTGGCCGATGTTCATGCTCGCGGTCTCCAGCGATTGAGCAGCAACGCGTTGCTCACCACGCTGACGCTGGACAGGGCCATGGCGGCGCCAGCGAACATCGGGTTGAGCAGGCCGGCGGCGGCCAGCGGGATGCCGATCAGGTTGTAGATGAAGGCCCAGAACAGATTCTGGCGGATCTTGGCGTAGGTGCGCCGGCTGATGTCCAGCGCGGCCGGCACCAGGCGTGGGTCGCCGCGCATCAGGGTGATGCCCGCAGCATGCATGGCCGCATCGGTGCCGCCACCCATGGCGATGCCGACGTCGGCTGCGGCCAGTGCTGGGGCGTCGTTGATGCCGTCGCCGACCATCGCCACGGTGCCGTGCTGGCGCAGTTCGCCAACCAGGCGGGCCTTGTCCGCCGGCAGTACCTGCGCGTGAGGTTCGTCGATGCCCAGCACACTGGCGACTGCGGCGACGCTGCCCGGGTTGTCGCCGCTGATCAGGTGGCTGATGATGCCCTGTTCGCGCAGTTCGGCGATGGCTTCGGCCGCACCATCCTTGAGTTGATCGCCGAAGGCCAGCAGGCCGAGCAGGCGAGGGATGTTGCCGGTTTCGATCAGCCAGGACAGCGTGCGGCCCTCGGCCTCCCAGGTGCGGGCGGATTCGGCCAGTGCTCCAGCCTGCAATTGGTTCTCCTCCAGCAGGCGGCTGCTGCCCAGTTGCAGGCTGCGGCCCTCGACACTGCCAGCGATCCCACGACCGGCCAGCGCGCGGCTGTCGCTCACTGCCGGCAGCGTGATGTGCTGTTCGGCGCAGCGCTGCAAGACGGCCTTGGCCAGCGGATGTTCGCTGCCCTGTTGCAGGCTACCGGCCAGGCGCAGCAGTTCTGCCTCGTTGGATTCGCCCAGACCGATATGGACGATGCGTGGCTTGCCTTCGGTGAGGGTGCCGGTCTTGTCGAAGGCGATGTGCTGCACGGCATGCGCCACCTCCAGCGCTTCGGCGTCCTTGATCAGGATGCCGTGGCGCGCGGCGACGCCGGTGCCGGCCATGATCGCGGTCGGCGTGGCCAGACCCAGCGCGCAGGGACAGGCGATCACCAGTACGGCGACGGCGTTGAGCAGGGCGTTTTCCAGTGATGCGCCGAGCGCCAGCCAGCCCAGCAGAGTGGCCAGGGCGATCAGCAGTACCGCCGGGACGAATACCTGGCTGACCTTGTCCACCAGCTTCTGGATCGGCGCCTTGGCAGCCTGGGCGTCTTCCACCAGGCGGATAATCCGTGACAGCACGGTTTCGGCGCCGAGGGCCGTGGTTTCCACCAGCAGGCGACCTTCACCGTTGATGGCGCCGGCCGTGACCTTGTCGCCTGGCTGTTTGGCCACTGGCAGGCTTTCACCGCTGATCAGCGCTTCGTCCGCATGGCTGTTGCCTTCCAGCACCTGGCCGTCGACCGGGAAGCGTTCGCCGGGCTTGACCAGAATCCGGTCACCCAGTGCCAGCGCGTCGATGCCGACACGTTCCTCACGTCCATCGATCAGGCGCACCGCATGATCCGGGCGCAATGCCTGCAAGGCGCGAATGGCACTGGCGGTCTGGCGCTTGGCGCGGCTTTCCAGGTACTTGCCGAGCAGGATCAGGCTGATGATCACCGCCGAGGCCTCGAAGTACAGATGCGGCATCTGCCCGGCCGGCGTCACGGCCCACTGATACAGGCTCAGGCCGTAGCCGGCGCTGGTGCCGATCGCCACCAGTTGGTCCATGTTGCCGGCGCGAGCCTTCAGCGCCTGCCAGGCTGCGCGATAGAAGCGCGCGCCGAAAATGAACTGCACCGGCGTGGCCAGCAGGAACTGCACCCAGGCCGGCAGCATCCAGTGCAGGCCGAACGGCTCGACCAACATCGGCAGCACCAGCGGCAGGGTCAGGACGATGGCTGCCAGCAAGGTCAGACGTTCACGGCGTAGTCGGTGCTGGGCATCATCCGTGGTGGGGCGATCATCGAGCAGGCTGGCTTTGTAACCGGCGGCAGCTACCGCCTTCAGCGCCTGTTGCGGGTCAAAACCGGCGAGCACCTGCAGGCGCGCCTTCTCATCGGCAAGATTGACGGCGACCTGGCTGACACCCGGCAGCTTGTTCAGGGCGCGTTCGATACGACCGACGCAGCTGGCGCAGGTCATACCCTCGATGCCGAGCTCCAGTGGCTGGTTGGGGACGCTGTAGCCGGCGCCCTCGATGGCGCTGATCAGATGCGGCAGGCTGCCGGCTGGCGCTTCGATACGCGCCTGTTCATTGGCCAGGTTGACACTCGCGCTGCTCACCTCCGGCAGCTTGTTCAGCGCGCGCTCGACACGACCAGCGCAACTGGCGCAGGTCATGCCTCGGATCGGCAGGTCGAAAGTGGTCATGGTTCGGCTCCCTGTAGCTTGATGGCTACAGGATCAACCTTGACCCCATGGCAAGGTCAAGTCTTCAGTTCAGAGTTGGCGCGGCATGCAGTCGCAGGCCATCGCTGCCCATGGCGATGCGGTAGCGGCGCACCTCGCCGGCCTGTAGTTCCAGTGCCTGACCGGCGAGCTGGTTGATACCGTCCTGACAGGGACCTGTGCCAGTCAGGCCGAGGCGCAGCGAGACCTTGCCCGGCGGCAGGTTGAAGGACACCGACTGGCCCTGGTGCAAGCGTGCGGCCATCTGGTCATGCAGGTACAGCGCAACCTCGCAGGTAGTGGCCACTTCCAGGCGTTCGCGTGAGACGATCAGCACCGCATAACCTTCGCCCTGGCTTGTCGAAGGCAACGGGGCCAGTGGTTCGGCCTGGGCCAGAGGCGCCAGCAGCAGGGCAAGGGCGGAGCAGAGCAGACGCATGGTGATGACCCTCGTACGGGAACGCGGCGAATGACATGACGCAAGGGCTTGACCTTGCCATTGTGGCAAGGTCGAGACTACTCCCATCGACCACTGATTCAAGGAGCCAGTCATGCAACAGTTCAAGGTTAGCGGAATGTCCTGCGGTCATTGCGTGCGCGCCGTCACCCAGGCAATCCAGGCGCTGGACCAGGCGGCCAGCGTCGAAGTCGATCTGGCCGCGGGGCTGGTACGAGTGCAGGGCAACCTGGACGCTGCGCAGATCCAGGCCGCCATCCGGGAAGAGGGTTACGAGGTTGCGCCCGCGTAGAACTCGGATCGGCTATGGCCACTGCCGTAGCAGGCCGCGAAAGCAGCTGTCGATCATCGCTGGCGTGTCGGTCTGGGCGTCGAACAGATTGGGATCGCGCAGCCAATCGCTGAACAGACCGACGATCAGCGCGTGCAGCGTGCGCGAGGCCAGGCGCGGGGTGATGCCGGGGTGCAGGTGCGGTTGCACCTCTGGCAGGGCGAACTGTTGTTCGCACAGGTCGATGAACTGATTGACGAAGGCTTCGTGGCGCTCTTCGGCTTCGCGTAAATCCTCGGTGAACTCGCAGCGGCGCAGCAGCACGGTGAGGATGCGCCGGCGTTGCTCATCCAGCACCAGATTGGCCATGGCTTCTATGCACAGGTCGCGCAGCAACTGCAGCGATGCCAGGCCGTCGACTGCGGCCAACTGTTCGGCCAGTGGCTCCAGCGGCAGGCGTACCTGGTTGAGCATTTCGTGGAACAGGTGGGCCTTGTTCTGGAAATGCCAATAGACCGCGCCGCGCGTGACCCCAGCATGCCGGGCGATATGCTCCAGGCTGGTATGGGCGACCCCGCGCTCGAGGAACAACTGTTCCGCAGCAGCGAGGATGGCGCAGCGGGTTTTCTCCGCATCTTCTTTGGTTCTACGCATGGCGATCCGGTTAATTGGAACTAGGCTCAGATTGTGCCGAGTTTACCGATTTTGCCCCGCCTGCTGGTGGCGGGCTTGGTTGTCCTGCTTCTGTCCCGTGTCTAGCCAAGGAGAGGAATGCCTCATGCCCTTCGTTCGTCTGGTCGGAGTCTGTCTGCCCTTCAGCCTGGTTCTGCTGGCCGCGAGCGTCGAGGCCGCCGAGGCGCCACCGACGGCGGTGACGGTCGAGCAGGTCAAGGCCGGCGAACTGCCTATCGTGCTGGAGTATCCGGCGCGAACCGCTGGTTACCGCGAAGTGCAGGTTCGAGCCCAGGTCGGCGGCATTCTGCAGGAACGCACCTACCAGGAGGGTAGTCGGGTGCAGAAGGATCAGGTGCTGTTTCGCATCGATTCGCGCCCCTACGAGGCGGCTCTGGCCCGTGCCAAGGGCGCGCTGGCGCAGGAGCAGGCGCGTTTTCGCCAGACCGATCGTGACCTCAAACGCATCCGCGAATTGCAGAAGAAGGGCTTCGCCAGCGAGAGCGAGCTGGACAACGCCATCTCCAACTTCGAGCAGAGCAAGGCCAATATCGAGGCGGCCCAGGCCGAGGTGCAGTCGCGCCAGATCGACCTCGACTACACCACGGTCAAGGCGCCGATCACCGGCATCACCAGCAAGGAAAGCGTTTCCGAAGGCAGCCTGATCGTCGCTGGCGATCCCAGTGCCAGCCTGCTGACGCAGATCACCCAGCTCGACCCGATCTTCGTCAACTTCGCCTACCCGGACGCCGAGGCCGAGCGTCTGCGCCGCGAAGTGTCCGAAGGCAGCCTGGCGCTGCCGGCCAGCGGCAAACTCAGCGTGGAAGTGCATTTTGGTGATGGTTCGGCCTATCCGACAGCGGGCGAAGTGGACTTCACCGACAGCCTGATCGACCGCGGTACCGGCACCGTCAGCGCCCGTGGCGTGGTGCCGAACCCCGATCAGAAACTGTTGCCCGGGCAGTTCGTGCGCGTGCAGGTCAAGGGGCTGACCCGTCCCAACGCCATCACCGTACCGGAGCGCGCCGTCGCTCAGGGCCCGCGCGGGACCTTCGTCTACGTAGTGGACGAGCAAGGCCTCGCGCGCATGCGCCAGGTCACCACCGGTGATACGGCCAGCGGCCGCTGGGTGATTCTGGCTGGCGTCAGCGATGGTGAACGGGTGATCGTCGACGGCTTGGCCAAGGTGCGACCGGATAGCCCGGTCAAGGTCGAGGAGGCGAAGGCAGCCACGCCAGCCAATCCGGCGCAGGAGTAACGGCCATGATCTCGCGCTTCTTCATCGACCGCCCGGTATTCGCCACCGTCATTTCCATCGTCATCGTGCTCGCCGGCTTGGCGGCGATGCGCGCGCTGCCCATTGCTCAGTACCCGGAAATCCTGCCGCCGCAGGTATCGGTCAGCGCCGCTTACCCCGGTGCTAGCTCGCAGGTCATCGCCGAAACCGTGGCGGCGCCGCTGGAGCAGGAGATCAACGGCGTCGAGAACATGATCTACCAGCTGTCCAACTCCTCCAGCAGTGGAGCGATGAGCCTGACGGTGTACTTCGCGGTTGGTACCGACCCGGACCAGGCCACCATTAACGTCAACAACAAGGTGCAGGCAGCGTTGGCCAAGTTGCCGGAAGAAGTGCGCCGCCAGGGTGTGAAGGTGGAGAAGAAGTCTTCCGACATCCTCCAGGTGATCACCCTCTATTCGCCGGATGGTTCGCGCGACCCGATCTTCATCAGCAACTACGCGCTGATCAACGTCATCGACGAACTCAAGCGTCTCAAGGGCGTTGGCGATGCCAGCCAGTTCGGTTCCAAGGATTATTCCATGCGTATCTGGCTGCGCCCGGACAAGCTGGCGCAGTACAACCTGACGCCCACCGACGTGGTCAATGCCATTCGCGAGCAGAACTCGCAGTTCGCCGCTGGCAGCTTCGGCCAGCAGCCGCTGAAGGAGCCACAGGACTTCACCTACACCGTCACCACGCAAGGGCGTTTTACCGACCCGAAGGAGTTCGAGAGCGTCATCCTGCGTACCGACGATACCGGTGCCAGCCTGCTGCTCAAGGATGTGGCGCGGGTCGAGCTGGGTGCGCAGGACTACTCGCTGGTCACCACCCTCAATGGCCAGCAGAACGCTGCCTTCGGCATCTACCTGCAACCTGGTGCCAACGCCCTGGACACCGCCGAGGCGGTCGAGCGGACCATGCAGCGCCTGGCCAAGCGCTTCCCCGAGGGCATCGCCTACAAGATCCCCTACGACACCACCAAGTTCGTTCAGGTCTCGATCACAGAGGTGATCCACACCTTCTTCGAGGCGCTGGTGCTGGTGGTGTTGGTGGTGTTCATCTTCCTGCAGAACTGGCGCGCCACGCTGATTCCGGTGTTGGCGATTCCGGTATCGCTGGTCGGCACCTTTGCCGGCATGTACCTGCTGGGCTTCTCCATCAACCTGCTGACCCTGTTCGGCATGGTGCTGGCCATCGGCATTGTGGTGGACGATGCCATCGTGGTGATCGAGAACGTCGAACGGGTGATGCGCACGCAGGGGCTGAATGCGCGAGATGCCTCGATCAAGGCGATGGAGGAGGTGACTGGACCGATCATTGCCATCGTTCTGGTGCTGTGCGCGGTGTTCGTGCCGGTGGGCTTTCTCGGCGGCTTGGCGGGGCAGATGTACAAGCAGTTCGCGATCACCATCGCGGTGTCGGTGGTGATTTCCGGCATCGTCGCCCTGACGCTTTCCCCTGCGCTCTGCGCGCTGCTGCTCAAGCCTGGCCACCATGAACCGGCAGCACCATTCCGTGTATTCAACCGTTTCTTCGACAAGGCCACCGCGGGCTATGGCGCCGGGGTGCGCTTCTTCCTCAAGCGTTCGTTGGTCGGCCTGCTGCTGTTCGGCGGCATGATCGCGCTGATCATGCTGCTGTTCTCACGGGTGCCCGGCTCGCTGGTGCCCGATGAGGATCAGGGCTATGTGATCAATGCCTACTACCTGCCGCCGGCCGCTTCGCTCAATCGCACCGAGGCATTGAGTGGTGCGGTGAGCCAGCAACTGATGGAGCATCCGGCAGTGGCGGATGTGGTGACCTTCGCCGGTTTCGACGTACTCACCTTCGGCGTGCGCAGCAACGCCGGGGTATCCTTCGTGCCGCTCAAGGACTGGAGCGAGCGCACCACGGACGAGCTCGATGCGCGCAACCTGACGCGCGAGTTCATGGGCATGGGTGCTGCGCAGAAGGATGGCCTGGTGTTGTCATTCAACCCGCCGCCGATCACCGGCATGAGCACCACCGGCGGCTTCGAGTCCTTCATTCAGGACCGCTCCGGCGGCAGCGTCGAGCAGCTCGGCGAGAAGGTCCAAGCCTTCGTCGCGGCCGCCAGCAAGCGGCCGGAGCTGGCCGGCATCCAGAGCACCTTCAGCGCCAACGTGCCGCAGTACTACATCGACCTGGATCGCACCAAGACGCGGGCGCTGGGCGTCAGCGTCAGCGATGTGTTCACCGCGATGCAGGCCACCTTCGGCAGTTACTACGTCAACGATTTCACGCTCTACGGGCGTACCTGGCAGGTCAGCCTGCAGTCCGAGTCGGAGTTCCGCCGCAAGCCGGAGGACCTTGGCCAGGTCTATGTACGTTCCAGCAGTGGAGATCTGGTGCCGCTGTCGACCCTGCTGCGGGTGCGGCGCATCCTCGGGCCGGATTCCTACGACCGTTTCAACGTCTATCCCTCGGCCAAGGTCCTCGGCGGCCCGGCGCCAGGCTACAGCTCCGGGCAGGCGCTGGCGGCGATGCAGGAGGTGGCCGATGAGGTACTGGGCGAGGACTACAGCCTCGGCTGGATCGGCTCTGCGTATCAAGAGCTGGCGACTCAGGGTTCGGGCACTCAGGCCTTCGTCTTCGGCCTGATTCTGGTGTTCCTGATTCTCGCCGCGCAGTACGAGCGCTGGACGTTGCCGTTGGCAGTGGTCACCGCCGTGCCGTTCGCAGTGTTCGGGGCGATTCTCGCAGTGTGGCTGCGCGGCATTCAGAACGACGTGTACTTCCAGGTCGGCCTGGTCACCCTGATCGGTCTGGCGGCGAAGAACGCCATCCTCATCGTCGAGTTCGCCGTGTTGCTGCGTGCCGATGGCAAGAGCATCTTCGAATCGGCGCTGGAGGCGGCCAAGCTGCGTTTCCGTCCCATCGTGATGACTTCGCTGGCGTTCATTCTCGGCTGCGTACCGCTGGCCATCAGCTCCGGCGCCGGCTCGGCCAGTCGTCACTCCATCGGCACCGGGGTGATCGGCGGCATGCTCGCGGCGACCTTGTTGGCCACGTTCGTCATCCCGATGTTCTATCTGCTGGTGGAAACGGCAGCGCAACGGGTGAGCCGGCGCGGCAAGGCCAGGGAGGAAGAACAACCGCATTGAGTCATCCGGGCCGCCCCTCGGCGGCCCACGCTTTCGCAAGCTGCCCGGTCGATGAGATGATTAGCCGGCTAATAATTCTCCGGATCATTCATGAACCTGCGAACCCTCCTGATTCTGGGCGCGCTCAGCGCTTTCGGCCCTCTGGCCATCGATTTCTACCTGCCTAGTTTCCCCACCCTGGCGCAGCAGTTCGGCACCGACGTCGAGCATATTCAGCTGTCACTGGCGGCTTATTTCGTCGGCATCGCCATCGGCCAACTGTTCTACGGGCCACTGGCGGATCGTTTCGGGCGCCGCGTGCCGCTGCTGGTCGGGGTGACCCTGTTCACCCTGGCATCGCTGGCCTGCGCCCTGGCTCCCAGTCTGGAGTGGCTGGTGGCCGCGCGTTTCGTGCAGGCCCTCGGTGGCTGCGCCGGCATGGTCATCACCCGCGCGGTAGTGCGCGATTTGTGTGACCCACTGGCCTCGGCCAAGGTGTTCTCGCAACTGGTGCTGGTGATGGGGCTGGCGCCGATTCTCGCGCCCCTGGGCGGCGGACTGCTGCTCAATACCCTGGGCTGGCCTTCGATTTTCCACAGCCTGGCAATCTTTGCTGGGTTGTGCCTGCTGGCCGTGCTGTTGTGGTTACCGGAGACGCGTCCGCAGCACCTGCAGCCGGCCCCGCTGAATGGTGCCTTCGGCCAATACCGCGCGCTGTTGGGCAATGCGCCGTTCATGGGCTACAGCCTGGCCGGTGGTGTGGCGATGGCTGGCATGTTCGCCTATATCGCCGGCTCGCCCTTCGTGTTCATCGAGCTGTACGGTGTGCCGCCCGAGCACTATGGCTGGCTGTTCGGCAGCAACGCAGCGGGCTTCGTGATCATGGCGCAGGTCAATGCGCGTCTGGTGCGCAGTGGTGGCCCGGCGCTGTGGCTGCGGCGCATGGTGCTGGTGTACCTGGCCAGTGGCCTGTGCCTGCTGGTGCTGGCGTTGTGGCAACCGGCGCAGCTGTGGCCGCTGATGATTCCACTGTTCATCTGCGTGGCCAGCCTCGGCTGCGTGTTGCCCAATGCCACAGCTTGCGCCATGGCTGGGCAGGGACGTCATGCCGGTAGCGCATCCGGGTTGCTGGGCAGCATGCAGTTCAGTGTAGCGGCCAGCGCTTCGGCTTTGGTGGCCGTCCTGCATGATGGTTCGGCCATGCCCATGGCGCTGGTGATCGCCCTGTGCGGCGCTGCCGCCTGCGGCTTTGCCTGGTGGAGCAAGCGCTTCGTGGTGTAAGCCGGCGTGTTACAGGCGCGCCGCCTTGAAGGTGTCGCAACGCCCTGGCTGACCGCTTTCAAAACCTGTGCTGAACCAACGCACGCGCTGCTCTGAGGTGCCATGGGTGAAGGCGTCCGGCACCACTTGGCCACGCGCCTGTTTTTGCAGGCGGTCATCGCCGATGGCGCTGGCCGCGTTCAGTGCTTCTTCAAGGTCGCCAGCCTCCAGCCAGTCATGCCGGCGTTGCGCGTGATGCGCCCAGACCCCGGCCAGGCAGTCGGCTTGCAGTTCCTGACGTACCAGCAGGCCACCATCGCCCTCGACGCGTTCGCCGCGCTGGCGCGCCGTATTGACCTTGGCCGACACGCCGAGCAGCGTCTGCACGTGGTGGCCGACCTCATGGGCGATCACGTACGCCTGGGCGAAGTCACCGGCAGCGGAGAAGCGCTGTTCCATCTCGCGGAAAAACGCCATGTCCAGATATACGCGCTGATCGCCAGGGCAGTAGAAGGGGCCGACCGCCGAGCTGGCGAAACCACAGGCCGAATTGACCCCGCCGGAGAACAGCACCAGTTGCGGATCGCGATACTGCTGGCCGGCCTGCTGGAACAGCTCGCGCCAGGTGTCTTCGGTATCGCCGAGAATGGCGCGGACGAACTCGCTCTGCTGGTCGTTGGCCGGTGGTGCGCTCTGTGTCTGGGCGACCTGCGGCTGGGTAGCCTGGCCGGCGATCTGGCCAAGAATCTGCAGCGGGTCCTGGCCCATCAGCAAGCCGACGATGACGATCACCGCTACGCCACCGAGGCTCAGGCCACCACCGAGTCGCCTGCCGGAACGGCCGCGCGCATCCACCACGTTGTCACTGCGTCTACCGCGTTGCCAGCGCATGCTGCGCTCCCTGGTTGGTTATCGCAGCAGTGTAGCTGCGTCCGTGCCGGTTCAGTGGGCGGGGTAGTCGCTCAGCAGCTGATCCTTGCGTTGGTTATCCAGGCCGATGACCTGATAGGCGTCGACACGACCGCCGTACTCCATGCCTGGCGAGCCCATGGGCATACCGGGTACAGCAGCGCCGACCAGATCGGGACGTTGACGCAGCTTGAGAATGTCGGCCGCTGGCACGTGCCCTTCGACGAATTTGCCGTCGATTACGCCGGTGTGGCAGGAGGCGAGGCGCGGCGGAACGCCAAGGCGCTGTTTGACCGCACTCATGTCGGCCTCGACATGGTCGTTGACGGTGAAACCATTGTTCTGCAGATGGCTGATCCACGCCTTGCAACAGCCGCAGTTGGCGTCGCGGTGGACATCGATGGTCAGAGGCTCGCTGGCGTGAGCCAGGCCGGAGACGAGGAAGAGGGCGAGCAGGGAACGACGCATGGCAAGGCTCCAGATAATCGAGCGCTCAGCATAGCGCCGGCATGACGACTGCCCAAGCCATTGCGACTATGCGTCGCGACCCGTGGCGGCCTATGCTGGCGACAGTCGATCACTGTCCGGTACTCGCCGATGCTGTTTGCCCGAATCGTCTTGCTGATCCAGATCGCTGCCCTGCTCGTGTTGGGGCTGGCCTACTTCATTCGTCCCGAGGAAATGGCCAGCTTCAGCGGCGCGTTGCTGATGGGAAGCGCCGCCGTGACTGAAGTGCGTGCCTATTACGGCGGCCTGCAACTGGGGCTGGCGGCTTACCTGGCGATGGCACTGCTGCGCCAGGATCTGCTGCGGCCGGCGCTGATTCTGCTGGTGCTGTTGTACAGCGTGCTGGCGTTGGCACGCGCAGCCGGGCTATGGCTGGACGGTACCGCGCAGCAGACCTTCAACCTCTACGCGCTGCTGCTCGAAGTGGCATCGGCCGGGTTGGCCTGGTGGGCGTTGCGCGGTTTGTCTCGCTGAGCCGGGCCAAGGGCGAAAACGACTTATCGTCGTTCCAACAGCACACCGGCTTCCATATGGTGGGTGTAGGGGAACTGGTCGAACAGTGCGCTGCGCGTCACCTTGTGAGTGTCGCTCAACTGGGCGATGTTGGCGGCCAGGGTCTCCGGGTTGCAGGAGATGTACAGGATGCGCTCGAAGCGGCGAGTCAGCTCGCAGGTGTCCGGGTCCATGCCGGCGCGCGGTGGGTCGACGAAGACACTGCCGAACTCATAGCTCTTGAGATCGATACCGGCCAGGCGGCGGAACGGGCGCACCTCGTTCAGCGCCTGGGTCAGCTCTTCGGCGGACAGGCGCACCAGCTCGACGTTGTTCATGCCGTTGTCAGCCAGGTTGGCCAGGGCGGCGTTCACCGAGGTCTTGCTGATCTCGGTCGCCAGGGCCTTGCGCACGCGGGTGGCCAGCGGCAGGGTGAAGTTGCCGTTGCCGCAGTACAACTCCAGCAGGTCGTCGTCGCGCTGGCCGAGGGCGTCATGGGCCCAGTTCAGCATCTTCTCGCAGACCTTGCCGTTGGGCTGGGTGAAGGCGCCTTCCGGTTGGCGATAACGGAAGCTGCGCCCGGCTACGGTCAGTTCTTCTTCCACATAGTCGCGACCGATCACCAGGCGCTGACCGCGGGAGCGGCCGACCAGGCTGACGTTCAGCGCGGCGGCCAGCTTTTCCGCCTCAGCTTGCCAGACGTCGTCCAGCGGGCGGTGGTAGGCCAGGGTGATCAGTGCATCACCGGCCAGGGTGGTGAGAAATTCCACCTGGAACAGTTTGAACGACAAGGCTTCGCTGGCCTGCCAGGCAGCGCGCAGGCGCGGCATCAACTCGTTGATGCGCAGGCTGGCAATGGGGAAGTCGTCGAGCAGGATCGGCGTATGCTTGTCGCCCGGCGCGAACATCGCGTAGTGGCGCTGGCCGTCTTCACGCCACAGGCGAAATTCGGCGCGCATGCGGTAGTGCTCGCGCGGCGAATCGAACACCGCAGGCTCCGGCGCGCCGAAGGGCGCCAGCAGTTCGACCAGGCGGGCCTTCTTCTCGGCGAGTTGGGCGTCGTAGGTGGCAGGGTCGAATGCGGGGCGGCTCATCGGTCACTCATGGGGCAGGAAAACGGGGCGCCATTGTAGCGACTCCGTTGCCGATGTGCCGTTGTCGTCGATCATTGGTGGCGCTGGACGCGGAGCGTCCCGAGGAGGCGTTCCCACGTGGAGCGTGGGAACGATCATGACGAGGCCGATGGTAGGCTGAAGCGGAACGTCGCCCGGCCCACCCTACGCAGGTTGTCCGGGGGCGGCGTAGGGCGTACTCGCGAAGCAGTACGCCGTTATCGGCTGATCAGGCGAAGTAGGCCAGCTTGACCACGAACAGGGCCGAGAGCACCCACATCGCCGGGTTCAGTTCGCGCCAGCGGCCGGCCAGTACCTTGACCGCGGTCCAGGCGATGAAACCGAACGCGATGCCGTTGGCGATGGAGAAGGTCAGCGGCATGGCCAGGGCGGCGACCACCACCGGGGCGGCGACAGTCAGGTCGTCCCAGTCGATCTGCGCCAGGCTGCTCATCATCAGTACCGCGACGAACAGCAGCGCAGGCGCGGTGGCATAGGCCGGAACGGCGCCAGCCAGCGGGGCGAAGAACAGGGCCAGGAGGAACAGTGCGGCGACCACGCAGGCAGTCAGGCCGGTACGCCCACCGGCACTGATGCCAGCAGCGGATTCGATGTAGCTGGTGGTGGTGCTGGTGCCCAGCGCGGCGCCGGCCATGGTCGCGGTGCTGTCGGCCAGCAGGGCGCGGCCTAGGCGTGGCATCTTGCCGTCCTTGTCCAGCAGGTCGGCTTTTTGCGCCACGCCGACCAGGGTGCCGGAGGTGTCGAACAGGTCGACGAAGAGGAAGGCGAAGATCACGCTGATCAAACCGATATCCAGCGCGCCGGCAATGTCCAGCTGCAGCAGGGTAGGCATCAGCGACGGTGGCATCGACATCACGCCTTGCAGCTCGGACAGGCCGAGGGCAATGGACAGGCCGGTGACCAGCAGGATGCCGATCATCACTGCGCCGGTGACCTTGCGATAGGCCAGTGCGGCGATGACGAAGAAGCCCAGGCAGGCCAGCAGCGCGCCGCCGTTGCTCATATCGCCGAGGCCGACCAGGGTGGCCGGGTGATCGACCACGATGCCAGCGTTCTTCAGTGCGATGATCGCCAGGAACAGGCCGATACCGGCGGCGATACCGGCACGCAGCGCCAGCGGGATGCTGTTGATGATCCACTCGCGGATCTTGAAGATCGACAGCAGGAAGAAGATTGCGCCGGAGAGGAACACCGCGCCCAGAGCGGTCTGCCAGCTGTAGCCCATGGTCATCACCACGGTGTAGGTGAAGAAGGCGTTGAGGCCCATGCCGGGCGCCAGGGCGATCGGGTAGTTGGCCAGCAGGCCCATGATCAGCGAGCCGATGGCGCCAGCCAGGCAGGTGGCGACGAATACCGCGCCGTGGTCCATGCCGGTCTTGGCGAGCATTTCCGGGTTGACGAAGAGAATGTAGGCCATGGTCAGGAAGGTGGTGATCCCGGCCAGTACCTCGGTGCGCACCGTGGTGTTGTGGGCTTTGAGTTGGAACAGTCTTTCCAGCATGGTGGCTCCCCGAGGCGCAAACGCGCCTGAATTGGTCTGCACAAAGCAAAGCACATCCGTCCGTGCAGGCCGGAAAATTGCTCGATTTCGCAAAAGCCGCGCATCATAACAGCAAGGTTTTGCCGGGTGAATTCAAGGTCTGTTGTGTCCTTTTATGACCAGGTGGACAGTTTCATTTTCTGTCTGAAGGAGTAGTGAGATGAGCAAGCGAGCACTGATTGCAGTTGCTGATGGTGTCGAAGATCTTGAATGCGTGACCCTGATTGATGTGCTGCGCCGCGCCGATGTCGAGGTGCTGGTGGCGAGTATCGAAGAGCGCAGGATGATCACCTGCGCCCGCGGTACCCGGCTGACCGCTGATGCCATGTTGGTGGACGTGCTGGCGCAGGATTTCGACCTGATCGTCCTGCCCGGCGGGATGCCTGGTGCGCAGCGTCTGGCCGAGTTCGAGCCGTTGGCCGAACGTGTGCGCAAGCAGGCCAAGGCAGGCGAGCTGTTTGCCGCGATCTGCGCCGCGCCTGCATTGGCCCTGCAGCAGTACGGGGTGCTCAGGCAGCGACGGATGACCTGCTATCCGGCGTTCAGTGATCGGCTGAGTGGCTGCACCTTCGTCGACGAGGCGGTGGTGGTCGATGGCAACTGCATCACCAGCCAGGGCCCGGGAACGGCACTGGCCTTTGCCCTGACCCTGGTGGAGCAACTGGTCGGGCGCGGCACGCGCAGCGAGGTAGCCAAGGCGATGCTGGCCTAGAGGCCGGTGAGAGGGCTGGTGCGCTACGGGTGTCAGCGCGCAGCGCAGCAAAGCGTAGGGTGCGCCGCGCGCACCGACAGCGCTACGACTGCTCCTGCTCCAGCAACCGCCGTTTGCGTTGCAACCCCCAGCGATAGCCGCTGAGGCTGCCATCGCTGGCCACGACGCGATGGCAGGGTAGCAACAGGCCTATGGCGTTGCTGGCACAGGCGCGGGCAATCGCCCGTGGATGACTGTGCAGCTGTCCGGCCAGGTCGGCGTAGCTGCGGGTTTCGCCGCTGGGAATATGCTGCAGCGCCTGCCAGACGCGTTGCTGAAAGGCCGTGCCGCGAATATCCAAGGGCAGATGGGCGGCGCGCTCCGGCTCCTGTAATTGCGCCAACACTTGCTGCAGCCAGTTGCGCAGACCTTGTTCATCTTCTTCTAGCTGGGCGGCGGCGAAGCGTTGTTGCAACTCGTCACGCAGGGCAGTCGGCTCGTCGCCGAATAGCAATGCACAAACGCCCTTGTCACTGGTTGCCAGCAGCACCTGGCCGAGCGGGCAGGGGGCGATGCTGTAGCGCAGTCGTTCGCCCGCACCACGTTGGCGGCGCTGCGCCGGGCTCATGGCCTGGGGCTTTTCATACAGCGCGCGGGTGCCGGAGTAGCCAGCGGCCAGGGCCGCCTCAAGCACGTTATCTGCCAGTGGTAACTGGGCATCCAGGCGTTGACGGCGTTGCGCCGACGCCCAGGCATTGGGCGTCATGCCGGTGCGCGCCTTGAACGCACGGGCCAGGTGTGACGGCGACAAGCCGATGCGGGCTGCCAGTTGCGGCAGCGTCAGACGCTGTTCACCGCGCAGAAGATCACAGGCGGCCGCAACCAGTGCGTCGAGCTGCTGCGCCGGGCTTTGCCCCCGTGGCGAGCAGCGCTTGCACGGGCGAAAGCCAGCGGCCTCGGCACTGGCTGCATCGACATGGAAACTGACATTGTCGCGCCGTGGCCGCCGCGCAGGGCAGTTCGGCCGACAATAGATGCCGGTGCTGCGTACCGTGAAAACGAAGCGTCCGTCGAACGCCCCATCACGTTCGCAAACGGCCTGCCAACAGCGTTCCGGGTCGAGCATGGCGCAGCCCTTCTGGTCACGGTTTGCTGACGATTGTCGGCTGCTCGCGTTGCGCTGCCAATCCGCATTGCACTTTCAAACCGCTGCCGAGGTCATTTGTATGTCGGCCTGAGCGCAAATACAGCCCAGCGCCTTTAATGATGACTAGGCAGGTGCCAGTGGAGGTCGCCATGCGCGGGATGCTCGATAGGCCGGAGCAGGAACTGATTCTGGTGGTGGACGATGCGGTGGACGCGCGCCAGCGTTTGGGTGCGCTATTGGTCGACCGCTACCAGGTGCGCCTGGTCGGCAGTGAGGAAGCGCTGCACGCTGCCAGATCGCGACCGCAACCGGACCTGATTCTGCTCGACTGGCAGGATGACTACGCGCTGTGCCGTCGCTTCAGGACCGATCCGCAGACCCGACATATCCCGTTGATCCTGGTCACTGGTCGCAGCGATCCGGCTGACGAGCAGTTGGGCTTCGACCTCGGCGCCGCCGACTACATCACCAAACCAGTTAGCCCGCCCATCGTGCTCTCCCGCGTGCGGGCACAATTGCAACTCAAGGCTGCCACCGATCATCTGCGCGACAAGAGCGAATACCTGGAACTTGAGGTCAAGCACCGTACGCGCGATATCCAGCGCTTGCAGGACGTCACCATCGAGGCCATGGCCAGCGTTGCCGTCATGCGTGACAACCCGAGCAGCCGTCGCCTGGAGCGTATCGAGCGCTACATGACCTGCCTGACCGCTGCACTGGCGCGGCAGCAGCCGGCGTTGTCCGAGTCTCTGAACGAAGAGCGCATCGCTCAGTTGGGCAAGTCGGCCATGCTGCACGTGATCGACCGGTTGACCCTGCCGGATCGTGTGCTGCTCAGCCATGGTGAGCCGGATGAAAATGATCTGCGCCTGCTGAGCGAGGGCGTGATCGCCGGACGTGATGCGCTCGAACGCGCCGAGCGCAAACTGGGCAGCATCACCGACTTTCTCTCCGATGCCAAAGACATCGTCTACGGCCAGCATGAGCGCTGGGACGGCAAAGGCTATCCGCAGGGGTTGTTCGGCGAGCAGATTCCGCTGTCGGCGCGTCTGATGGCGCTGGTGGGGCACTTCGAAGAACTGAGCTGCCGACATCCTTACCTGCCGCCGATCAGCCCGGCGCAGGCGGTGGCGCAGATCAGCGCGGCCAGCGGCACACGCTTCGATCCCATGGTGGTGTTGGCTTTCGTCGAAGCCACGACGGAGTTTCTGCATATCGCCGAAACCCTGGCCGACGACGCTGCTGCGGTCGGCGTCGAGTTGCAGCGGCTGGAGGACTCGCTGGCCGAAAGCATCGAGCTGACCCTGCCACCAACGGCATAGGCGCGTCGTCAGCCTAGGCAGCGCCGCGACGCTCTACGCAGCGCCGCTGCCTTTGCCGTGAGCTAGTCGACGATCCGCTCCACATGATGGCAGGCCACCTGCCGTGCATCGATCAGGCGCAGCTCCGGGCGCTCGCCACGGCAGCGCTCGTCGGCATGCGGGCAGCGCTTGTGGAAGGCACAGCCGGAGGGTGGATTCAGTGGATTGGGTAACTCGCCGCTGATCTTCATCCGCGGCTTGTCCGGATCGGGATGAATCGCCGGCGTCGCCGACAGCAGGGCGCGGGTGTAGGGGTGCAGCGGGCGGGTGTAGAGCGCCTCGGCCGGGCCCATTTCCACCGGACGGCCTAGGTACATCACCAGCACGTCGTCGGCGACATGGCGCACCACCGAGAGGTTGTGCGAGATGAACACGTAGCCGGTCTGGTACTGCTCCTGCAGGTCCATGAACAGGTTCAGCACCTGGGCCTGGATCGACACGTCCAGCGCCGAGGTCGGTTCGTCCGCTACCAGTACCTGCGGCTGCAGCATCATGGCGCGGGCCAGGGCGATGCGCTGGCGCTGGCCGCCGGAGAACATGTGCGGGTAGCGCTGATAATGCTCGGGGCGCAGGCCCACCTGCTGCATCATCGCTTGCACTTTCTCGCGGCGTTCGGCGCGCGACAGGCGGGTGTTGATCAGCAGCGGTTCGGCCAACTGATCACCGATCTTCTGCCGCGGGTTGAGTGAGGCGTAGGGGTTCTGGAACACCATCTGCACATCGCGGCGCAGTTGCTTGCGCTCGGCATGGCTGGCGCCGGCCACTTCGTGCCCGGCGATCTGCAGGCTACCGGAACTGGGTGTTTCGATCAGAGTCAGGGCGCGGGCCAGGGTGGATTTGCCGCAGCCGGACTCGCCGACCACGGCCAGGGTCCTGCCGGACTGCAGACTGAAGGACACGCCATTGAGCGCCTGGACCGTGGCCGCCGGCTTGAACAGGCCGCGCGAGACACTGTAGTGACGGGTCAGGTCACGGGCTTCGAGTACGGTACTCATCAGGCCACCTCCAGCGGGAAGAAGCAGCGCGCGGCGCCACGGTCATGTGGTTCCAGGGCTGGGCGTTGCTGGTGGCAGCGCTCCTGCACGTAGGGGCAGCGGGGTGAAAGCAGGCAGCCCAGCGGGCGGTCATAGCGGCCGGGCACGATGCCGGGCAGGGTGGCCAGGCGGCTGGCACCGGCGCTGTGCTCGGGGATGGCCTTGAGCAAGGCTTCGGTATAGGGATGGCTGGGCGCGTCGAACAGCGCCGGCACCTGACCCAGCTCCACCGCTTGCCCGGCGTACATCACGCAGACGCGCTGGGCGGTTTCGGCGACCACGGCCAGATCGTGAGTGATCAGCACCAGAGCCATGCCCTGATCGCGCTGCAGGTCGAGCAGCAATTCCATGATCTGCGCCTGAATGGTCACATCCAGCGCCGTGGTCGGTTCGTCGGCGATCAGCAGCTTGGGCTCGGCGGCAATCGCCATGGCGATCGCCACTCGCTGGCTCATGCCCCCGGACAGCTGATGCGGATAGGCGTCGAGGCGACTGGCGGCACCAGGGATTTCCACCCGTTCCAGCAGTTCGAGGGCGCGGGCCCGCGCCGCCTTGCCTTTCAGACCGAGGTGCTGCTGCAGCACTTCCTCGATCTGGAAACCCACGGTATAGCTGGGGTTGAGCGCGGTCATCGGGTCCTGGAACACCATGGCCAGGTCCTTGCCGACGATGTGCCGGCGTTGGCGGCCTTTGAGGCGCAGCATGTCGGTGCCGTCGAACTGCAGGCAGTCGGCCTGGACGATGCCGGGGGCGTCGATCAGGCCCATCAGTGCCATCATGGTCACGGACTTGCCGGAACCCGATTCACCGACGATGGCCAGCACTTCGCCCTGCTCGACGCTGAGGTCGAGGCCATCGACCACCGGCATGGCGGGGCCGAAGCGTACGGAGAGATTGCGGATATTCAGCAGGCTCATTCCGGATTCCTCACTGCGCATTCTTCAATTTCGGGTCGAGCGCATCGCGCAGGCCGTCGCCCATCAGGTTAATCGCCAGCACGCTGAGCAGAATCGCCAGGCCGGGCAGGCTCACCACCCACCAGGCGCGCTCGATGTAGTCGCGCGCCGAGGCCAGCATGGTGCCCCACTCGGGCGTCGGCGGTTGCACGCCGAGGCCGAGAAAGCCCAGTGCGGCCGCGTCGAGAATCGCCGAGGAAAAGCTCAGGGTGGCCTGCACGATCAACGGCGCCATGCAGTTGGGCAGCACGGTGACGAACATCAGCCGTGGCAGGTTGGCGCCGGCCAGCTGCGCAGCGGTGACGTAGTCTCGGTTCAGTTCACCCATCACGGCCGCGCGAGTCAGGCGCACATAGGAAGGCAGCGAGACGATGGCGATGGCGAAGATGGTGTTGATCAGCCCTGGGCCGAGGATGGCGACGATGGCCACCGCCAGCAGCAGCGAGGGCAACGCCAGCATGATGTCCATCAGACGCATGATGCCGGGGCCGAGCAGACGCGGGAAAAAGCCAGCGACCAGGCCCAGCAGGATGCCGGGAATCAGCGACAGCAGCACCGATGCCAGGCCGATCAGCAGCGACAGACGTGCACCGTGGATCAGGCGCGAGAGCAGGTCGCGGCCCAGTTCGTCGGTGCCGAGCAGGAACTGCCATTGGCCGCCTTCCAGCCACACCGGCGGGGTGAGCAGGAAGTCGCGGTACTGCTCGCTGGGATCGTGCGGTGCGACCCAGGGGGCGAACAGTGCGCAGAACACCAGCAGGATCATGAACGCCAGGCCGCCGAGGGCGCCGGTGTTGTGGGCGAAGGCTTGCCAGAACTCTTTCAGCGGCGAGGGGTAGAGCAGGCTCTGGTCGAGTGGGGTGGAGGTGGTCATGGGCGCACCTCTTGTAGGGTGGACGACGCTTCACCCATCCACCGACGTGTTTTCACGGTGGATGAAAAGCGCGTCATCCACCCTACGCAAATGATGTGGCTATGCATGGCGCCTTCCTTACTTCTGATGGCGAATACGTGGATTGGCCAGGCCATAGAGGATGTCCACGGTGAAGTTGACCAGGATCACCAGGCAGGCGATCAGCAGAATGCCGTTTTGCACTACCGGGTAGTCGCGGGCACCGATGGCCTCGATCAACCATTTGCCGATGCCCGGCCAGGAGAAGATGGTTTCGGTCAGCACGGCACCGGCCAGCAGGGTGCCGACCTGCAGGCCGAACACGGTCAGCACCGGGATCAAGGCATTGCGCAGGCCATGCACGAAGACCACGCGCGTCGGCGACAGGCCTTTGGCCCGCGCGGTGCGGATGTAGTCCTCGCGCAGCACTTCGAGCATGGCCGAGCGGGTCATCCGCGCGATCACCGCCAGTGGGATGGTGCCGAGCACGATGGCCGGCAGGATCAGGTGGCGCAGGGCGTCGACGAAGGCGCCTGGCTCGTCGGAAAGCAGTGTGTCGATCAGCATGAAGCCGGTGACCGGCGGGATGTCGTAGAGCAGATCGATACGTCCTGAAACTGGTGTCCAGCCCAGGCCCACCGAGAAGAACATGATCAGCAGCAGACCCCACCAGAAGATCGGCATGGAGTAGCCGGTCAGGGCAATGCTCATCACGCCGTGATCCAGCGCTGTGCCGCGCTTGAGTGCGGCGACCACCCCGGCGATCAAGCCCAGGGTGCCGGCGAACAGCAAGGCGGCCAGGGCCAGTTCGACGGTGGCGGGAAACAGGGTGAGAAACTCTTTCCACACGCTTTCACGCGAGCGCAGCGACTCGCCCAGGTTGCCGCTGGCGAGTTGGCCGATGTAGTCGAAGTACTGCTGGTACAGAGGCTTGTTCAGCCCCAGACGCTCCATGGCCTGGGCGTGCATTTCCGGGTCGACGCGGCGTTCGCCCATCATCACTTCCACCGGGTCACCGGGGATCAGGCGGATCAGTGCGAAGGTCAGCAGGGTGACGCCGAAGAAGGTAGGGATCAGCAAGCCCAAGCGGCGTGCAATGAAGCTCAGCATGGCGGTGGGTAACTCCTAATCAGAACGGTATCGAGCAGCCCGGAATTCTGGCGATTCCTTCGCACATGTTGCAGGTTAGCTGTTCGACCACGACGTGCCCCGGGCATTTGCCTGGGGCGTCGTTCGAGGGCGGTCGCGTAACGGCAGTCGGCGCAGCGGCGATCGCGCAAAGGGCTATCAGTCGTTGCTGACACCGATGAAGCTGTTGCGGCCGAAGGGGCTGATCTGGAAGCCTTTGACGCTGCTGCGCATCGGTTGGTAGACCGTGGAATGAGCGATCGGCGTGATTGGCACTTCGCGCTTGAGTACGACCTGGGCCTGACGATACAGCTCGCTGCGTTGTTCCTGATCGGTCACGCGCTTGGCGGCGACCACCAGCTTGTCGTATTCGCTGTCGCACCACTTGGAGAAGTTGTTGCCGTCTACCGAGGCGCAGCCGTACAGGGTGCCGAGCCAGTTGTCCGGGTCACCGTTGTCGCCGGTCCAGCCGATCAGCATGGCGTCGTGCTCGCCGGCATGGGCACGCTTGATGTATTCGCCCCACTCGTAACTGACGATACGCGCCTTGATGCCGACCTTGGCCCAGTCGTTTTGCAGCATTTCGGCCATCAGCCGTGCGTTCGGGTTGTAGGGGCGCTGCACGGGCATGGCCCACAGGGTGATCTCGGTGCCTTCCTTGACGCCGGCAGCCTTGAGCAGTTCCTTGGCTTTCTCCGGGTCGTAGGCAGCATCCTTGATCGACTCGTCATAGGACCATTGGGTCGGCGGCATGCCGTTCACAGCCAACTGACCAGCGCCTTGGTACACCGCGTCGATGATCGCGGCCTTGTTCACCGCCATGTCCAGCGCCTGACGTACTTCGCGCTTGTCGAACGGCGCGCGGGTGACGTTGTAGGCGATGTAGCCGACGTTGTAACCAGGCTCGGTCGGTACATTGAGATTCTTGTCGGCCTGCAGGCTCTGCAGGTCGGCAGGGCGCGGGTTGAGGGTGACGTGGCATTCACCGGCGCGCAGCTTCTGCGCGCGTACCGAAGCGTCGGTGTTGATGGAGAAGATCAGGTTGTCGATCTTCACTTGCTCCGGGGCCCAGTATCGAGTGTTGCCCTTGAAGCGGATCACCGCGTCCTTTTGATAGCGGCTGAACACGAACGGCCCGGTGCCGATGGGCTTCTGGTTGATCTCGGCGGCCTTGCCGGCCTTGAGCAACTGGTCGGCGTATTCGGCCGAGTGTATCGCGGCAAAGCTCATCGCCAGGTTCTGCACGAAGGCGGCGTCAACGGCGTTGAGGGTGAAGACCACGGTCATGTCGTCGGTCTTCTCGATCTTGGCGATGTTCTTGTCCAGGCCCATGTCCGTGAAGTAGGGAAACTCGCTGGGGTAGGCCTGGCGGAACGGATGGTTGCGATCGAGCATGCGCTGGTAAGTGAACAGCACATCGTCGGCGTTGAAGTCGCGAGTCGGCTTGAAGTAGTCGGTGCTGTGGAACTTGACCCCTTCGCGCAAGTGGAAGGTGTAGGCCAGGCCGTCTTCGCTGATGTCCCAGGAGCTGGCCAGCGACGGTTGTGCCTTGGTGCCGCCGCGCTCGAATTCGGCAAGGCGGTTGAAGATGGTTTCCGAGGCTGCATCGAAGTCGGTGCCGGTGGTGTACTGGCCGGGGTCGAAACCACCCGGGCTGCCTTCGGAGCAATACACCAGGTTGTTGGCGTGGGCGAACGAAGCACTGGTGAGCAGGCCTGCGGTGAGCAGTGCCTTGCACAGGGGGGACATACGCATGCGAACCTCTTTTTCTTTTTGTTCGCGCCTGGGTATGGCGCGAGCTCGGAATGCGGTGAAGGCGGGTAGCCCACCGGGTCGGGCTCGAAATTAAGTCATGCTGAAATTGCGGTCAACAAAAATTAAGCAGCACTAACATTGCGCATATTCGCCCTGAATTGGGGCGCAAAATCACTCGCTGGCGGGATGATCGCCGAAAAGCGCCATGGTGGTCATGGTCAGAACTTCGGCCGGTGCATCGGCGTTATTGGCCAGGCGATGCAGCTTGCCGGCATCGAAATGCACCGAGTCGCCGGGGCCAAGGGGATAGTCGCGACCCTCGATGGTGTAGACGATCTGCCCGCTGAGTACGTAGGAGAATTCCACGCCTTCGTGCGCGATCAGTTCCGACTGATAGCCCACTGGAATGTTCATTTTTACCGCGTTGATCGAGTTGCCGGGAAATGAACTGGACAGGCGCTCGTAAGCCAGCAACTGGCCGCCTACGGTGTAGCGCACCCGCTCGTTGACGTGGGAATCCGGCTGCGCCTGAGCGGGTTGGTCGAACAACACGTTGAGCGGTACATCCAGTGACTTGGCGATGCTCGCCAGTGACGACAGCGATACGCCAGTCAGGTTGCGCTCTGCCTGGGACAGGAAGCTGGCGGTCAGACCGGCGTCTGCCGCTACCTGATTGAGGGTCTTGCCGGCGGCGCGCCGGTAGCGGCGCAAGCGTTCGCCAATGCGATCTGCGGTCATGGAGGTGGCTCGCTGTTCGGGTCCGCGCAGTATACCCATGAGGTGCAGGGACTTCAGCCCGGTGCGGGCGAGCTTTTTAAGTCCAACTGAAAAAAGTTTTGACCAAAATTTAAGTTGCACTTAAATTTTGCCGCAATCGAATTGCCCGGTGACGATGGTCGTCGTGGGCGCCAGACGAGGATGTGCAGATGACACTGGGAGTGGGCGGCAGCACGCCGGAGCAGGCCTTGGCGCGCCTGCAGAACATGATGGCCGGCGCGGAGCCGATCACTGAGGCGCAATACCAGGCGCGCATCACCCGCGCTCAGGCGCTGATGCGCGAGCAGGACATCGCCGTGCTGTTTCTGGCTGCCGGCAGCAACCTGCAGTACTTCACCGGCGTGCAGTGGCATCCCAGCGAGCGCATGGTCGGGGCGATTCTGCCGGCCAGCGGTGCGCTGGAGTATCTGGCGCCGGCGTTCGAGGAGGGCACTGTGCGCGACTTTCAGGTCGTGCCTGGCGTGATCAATACCTGGCAAGAGCACGAAAGCCCCTATGCACTGTTTCTGAACTGCCTGAAACGTCTGCTGGAATTGCCCAAAGATGGTGCGCAGCCGAAGGTAGGTCTTTGTTCTTCTTTGCCTTTTTTCATGTTTGAAGGCATTCGCCAGCTGACCACCGGTTATCGCTTCGTCGATGCCGGCAGCGTCACCACGGTCTGTCGCCAAGCCAAATCGCCAGCCGAAATCGCCCTGATGCAGCGTGCCAAGGACATGACCCTGGAAGTGCACAAGGCGGCTGCGAGCATCCTCCATGAAGGTATTAGCACCACTGAAGTTGCCGAGTTCATCCATCAGGCGCACCGCCGCGTCGGAACACCCGGCTCGACCTTCTGCATCGTACTGTTCGGTGCCGCCAGTGCCTTTCCGCATGGGGTCAAGCACGCGCAGCGGCTCAAGGACGGCGACATGGTACTGATCGACACCGGCTGCAAGGTTCATGGTTATCTGTCGGACATCACCCGCAGCTACGTTTTCGGCACGCCCAGCGCGCGTCAGCGCGAATTCTGGGAGAAGGAGAAAGCCGCTCAGCAAGCTGCCTTCGAAGCCGCCGTGCTCGGCGCGCCCTGTTCGTCGGTGGACGCGGCGGCCCGGTATAGCCTGGAGGCGGCAGGGTTTGGGCCTGGCTACAACTTGCCAGGTTTGCCGCACCGTACGGGGCACGGCATCGGCCTGGACATTCACGAAGGGCCGTACCTGGTTGGCGGCGATGACACCCCGTTGGCAGAGGGCATGTGCTTCAGCAACGAGCCGATGATCTGCGTACCGGGCGAGTTCGGCATCCGCCTCGAAGATCACTTCTACATGACCGCCGACGGCCCGCGCTGGTTTACCCAGCCCAGTCATTCGGTGGACGACCCCTTCGGCCTGGGCGCTTAACCACGCCTACGTCGGGTTCGTAGACGCTTTCATCAGGTTCGAGCCATGGCTGCTCATGGCACGCTCACCTTGGAAAAGTTGTTCGAGCCCATCGGGCTGAGTACGAAGCCTTCGACGCCCTTGCGCAACGCTGCGAACTGTTTCGGATGGGCCAGGGCGATCCACGGCGCTTGCTCATGGAAGATCGTCAGGGCCTGGCGATACAGCGCGGCGCGTTTGCTCTGCTCGGGTTCGCGGCGTGCCTGGGTGATCAGGGCATCGAAGGTCTTGTCGCACCACCCGGCCTGGTTCTCGCCGCTCTCGGCCGCGGCGCAGGACAGGTTGGGGGTGAGGAAGTTGTCCGGGTCACCGTTGTCACCGGCCCAGCCCATGAATACCAGGTCGTGCTCACCGTTCTTGGCGCGCTTGATCAGCTCGCCCCACTCGAACACGCGAATATCGCTGCGAATGCCGATGGCGGCGAGGTCGGCCTGCAGCATCTGTGCGCCGATACCGGGGTTGGGGTTGGTTGGCCCGCCACCGGGGCGGGTCCAGATCGACAGGGCGAAGCCGTCAGCATGACCGGCCTCGGCCAGCAACTGGCGGGCGCGTTCGGGATCGTGCGGCCAGTCCTGCAGGGTGTCGTCGTGGTCCCACAGGGTAGCCGGGTAGGGCGCCACGGCCGGCGTGGCATTGCCTTCGCCATACTGCGCGCGAATGTAGGCGGCCTTGTCGAAGGCCAGGTTCAGTGCCTGGCGCACGCGCACGTCGTCCAGCGGCGGATGACGGGTATTGATGCCGATATAGGCGGTGAGCAGAGAATCCAGCTCCAGCACTTGCAGTTTCGGGTCGGCCTTCATGGCCGGGATGTCGACTGGGCGTGGGAACAGGGTGATCTGGCAGTCGCCGGCCTTGAGCCTTTGCTGGCGCACGTTGGGATCGGGGGTGATGGCCAGTATCAGGCGCTCGACCTGCGGTGCGCCATTCCAGTAATCCGGGTTGCCGCGAAAGCGTACCTGGGCGTCCTTGGCATAGCGCTCGAACACGAAAGGCCCGGTGCCAATCGGGGCATTGTTCAGGCGTTCGGAGGTGTTCGTTGCGAGCAGGTGCTCGGCATACTCGGCCGAATAGATCGAGGCGAAGCCCATGGCCAGGTTGGCCAGGAAGGGCGCTTCCGGGTGTTTGAGAACGAAGCGCACGCGATGCTCGTCGAGCTTGTCGATACGCTCGATCAACTGCGCCAGGCCCATGGCCTCGGCATAGGGAAAACCACGCAGCGACAGCTTGTGCCAGGGATGTGCCGGGTCGAGCTGGCGCTGGAAACTCCATAGCACGTCATCGGCATTGAGTTCGCGAGTCGGGCTGAAGCCCTGGTTGGCATGGAATTTCACTCCCTGGCGCAGGGTGAAGGTGTAGCTCAGACCGTCATCGGCTATTTCCCAGCTTTCTGCCAATGCCGGGACGATTTCGGTGCTGCCGGGGGCGAAGTCCACCAAGCGTTCGAACAGGGTTTCCGCCGTTGCATCGGCGGTGGTGGCTGCGGTGTATTGAACGATGTCGAACCCTTCCGGGCTGGCTTCGCTGCAGACCACCAGGTTGGCCGCCTGGGCCTGCGCGGCAAGCAGCGCGGCAAACAGCAAACTGCCGCGCAGAAGGGGAAAGGTAGGCATGCTGGCTCCTGGTTGAACGTCCTGCAATCGGCGCCCCTTCAAGGGCGCCGATGCAGATTGTTACTTGCCGATACCTACACCATAGAACGAGTTGATGCCGAACGGGCTGATACGGAAGTCCTGCACTTCCTTGCGCATCGGCTGGTACACGGTGGAGTGGGCCAGCGGAGTGATCGGCACCTCGCGCTTGAGGATCACCTGCGCCTGTTTGTACAGCTCGGTGCGTTCGGCTACGTCGGTGGTGCGTTTGGCGGCCTTGACCAGCTTGTCGTAGTCCTCGAAGCACCATTTGGAGAAGTTGTTGCCGTCGACCGCGTCGCAGCCATAAAGGGTGCCGAGCCAGTTGTCGGGATCACCGTTGTCGCCGCTCCAGCCGATCAGCATGGCGTCGTGCTCGCCGGCCTTGGCGCGCTTGAGGTATTCGCCCCACTCGTAGGTGACGATGCGTGCCTTGATGCCGATCTTGGCCCAGTCGGCCTGCAGGATCTCGGCGATCTGCTTGGCGTTGGGGTTGTACGGGCGCTGTACCGGCATGGCCCACAAGGTGATCTCGGTGCCTTCCTTGACGCCTGCAGCTGTGAGCAGCTCCTTGGCTTTTTTCGGGTCGAAGGCCGGGTCCTTGATGTCTTCGTTATACGACCACTGGGTCGGCGGCATACCGTTGACGGCCAACTGCCCGGCGTTCTGGTAAACGGCGTCGAGAATTGCCTGCTTGTTCACCGCCATGTCCAGCGCCTGGCGCACTTCCAGTTTGTCGAACGGTGGGTGGGTAACGTTGTAGGCGATGTAGCCGACGTTGAAGCCGGCCTGCTCGGGCATCTTCAGCTTGGCGTCCTGCTGAAGCGAGGCGATGTCGGCCGGGCGTGGGAACAGGGTGACATGGCATTCGCCGGCACGCAGTTTCTGCATGCGCACGGACGAGTCGGTATTGATGGCGAAGATCAGGTTGTCGACCTTCACATCCTCGGGCTTCCAGTAGTCCTGATTACCCTTGTAACGGATCACAGCGTCCTTCTGGTAGCGGCTGAACACGAAGGGGCCGGTGCCGATGGGTTTCTGGTTGATGTCAGCGGCCTTGCCGGCTTTGAGCAACTGGTCGGCGTACTCGGCGGACTGGATCGAGGCAAAGCTCATCGCCAGGTTCTGCACGAAGGCGGCGTCCACTTCGTTGAGGGTGACGCGCACGGTCATGTCATCGAGCTTCTCCAGCTTGGCGATGTTGCTGTCCATGCCCATGTCGGTGAAGTAGGGAAACTCGGTGGGGTACGCCTTGCGGAACGGGTGGTCCTTGTCGAGCATGCGTCCAAAGGTGAACAGCACGTCGTCGGCATTGAACTCGCGGCTGGGCTTGAAGTACTCGGTGGTGTGGAATTTCACCCCGTGGCGCAGCTTGAAGGTGTAGATCAGGCCGTCGTCGGATACTTCCCAGCTTTGCGCCAGGCCGGGCTCGACCTTGGTGCCGCCGCGCTCGAACTGGGTCAGGCGGTTGAAGATGGTTTCCGCAGCGGCGTCGAAGTCGGTTCCGGTGGTGTACAGGCCTGGGTCGAAACCGGCCGGGCTGCCTTCGGAACAGAACACCAGGTTGGCGGCGCTGGCGAGGGGGGCGCTGGCGATCAGCCCAGCGGTGATTAAAGCCTGGATAACGGCGTTCTTGCGCATCTTGACCTCATCGTTGTTGTGGTTGTGGTCCTTGAGGAGTCTCTTGTAGAAACCACCAACGAAACTATGCAGGCCTTGTGCCTGAGGCAAGAGGGGCGCCGTGTGGAAAATGGTTAGCGCTACAGTGCTGTAATTTGCTGTCGCATTTATGAAAAAGTTGCAGAAAAAAGATGGCAAAACGCCGTTATCTGGCGATAACGGCGCTGCTTTGTTGCGGAGCGTGGTTCAGGGCATCTGCACTTCGATGACGCCATCGGCGCTGACCGTGACCTGGCTGGTGCCGGCTTCGATTTGCGGTGTGGGGGCTGAGTCCATCATCGCCATGCCCTTGGCTTCGAAGTTGCGCATGGCCATTGGCGGCTGGAAGCCACCGGTGTTGAGGTTCAGGCTGACCAGCTTGTAGCCCTTGCCGCCCAGCGCTTCGGTAGCCAGTTGCGCGCGCGCCTTGAAGGCATTCACGGCGTCCTTGAGCATGGCGTCTTCACGGGTTTTGCGGGTGTCGGTGGCGATGCTGAAATCCATGCCGGCCATCTTCATCGATTGCAGCAATTCACCGGTGAGGGTGGACAAGCGGGCGAAGTCAGCGCTTTCCAGGCGCACCTCGGCGCGCTCGCGCCAGGCGGTGATCTTCTGGCCCTTGTCGTCATACACCGGGTAGCTGTTGCGGCTGCCGAGTTTGACCGCCACGCCCTTGACCTGACGCACCTGCTCCAGCGTCTTGTTGAGGGTAGTGGTGATCTCGGCGGCCAGTTTGGCCGGGTCGTTGTGCTGCGCTTCGGTATAGAGGGTGACGTGCATCAGATCGTGCGCCACTTCCTGATTGACCTCGGCGCGCAGGGCGATCTGGTTGTAACGCGCCTCGGCGGCCAGCAGGCCGGTGCTGGCCAGGCTGGCGGCGGTGAGGGCGAGGGCGGTGGCGATACGGGTCATGGTGCGCATGTGCGGTTCCTTTTTCGATGGCCTTGTGGCCGTTTCCCGAGGTTAGACGAAGGCGAGTCGCGATCCGGGTTAATGCCGTGCAATTTTTTTTCATCCTGCCCACCGAGCGGGCTACGGCGAAGTGTGCGTCCGGTTGCCGCAGCGGCGGAAGGCCGCGTCGGGCTTGGTTATACTCGCTCCCAGTCAAGGGAGTCTTCATGCTCGAACCCGTGCAGTTATTGTCCGCCAGTCGCCAGAATCTCTGGCGTCTGACCCTTATCCGTATTCTGGTGCTGGCAGCTCAGGCGGGCTCGGTCGGTCTCGCCTACAAGTCGGGCATGCTACCGCTACCCTGGTTGCAATTGTCGGTCACTCTCGGCGTTTCTCTGCTGTTGTGCCTTGGCACGGCCTTGCGCTTGCGCGGCCCGTGGCCTGTGACCGAGGTCGAGTACGCCGTGCAGCTGGGCTGCGACCTGATCATCCACAGCGTGCTGCTGTATTACTCGGGCGGTTCGACCAACCCCTTCGTGTCCTATTACTTGGTGCCACTGACCATTGCCGCCGCAACGCTTCCGTGGATGTTCACCATCGTCCTGGCCGGTATGGCGCTGGCCGGCTACACATTGCTGCTGGTGTGGACGCATCCACTCGAGTTGCCGGCGGCGCGTGAGAGCCTGCTGGTCTATGGCATGTGGCTGAGCTTTGCCCTGTCTGCTGCGTTGATCACCTTCTTCGTGGCCAAGATGGCCGAGGAACTACGCCGCCAGGACGAGCTACGCGCCGAACGCCGCGAGGAAAGCCTGCGCGACCAGCAACTGCTGGCTGTGGCCACTCAGGCCGCTGGCGCCGCGCATGAGCTGGGTACGCCACTGGGCACCATGAGCGTGCTGCTCAAGGAGCTGCGCCAGGAATACCGTGACAAGCCGGCGCTGCAGGACGACCTGGCCTTGCTGCAAGAGCAGGTCAAGTTGTGCAAGTACACCCTGCAGCAGCTGGTGCGTGCTGCCGAGAATGATCGGCGTCAGGCAGTGGTCGAGCAGTCCTGCGTCGAATGGTTGGAAACCACCCTAAATCGCTGGCACCTGATGCGCCCGGAAGCCAGCTACCGCTACCAGTGCCTGGGCCGTGGTACGCCGCCGCGCATCATGCCACCGGCCGATCTCACTCAGGCGCTGCTCAACCTGCTGAACAATGCTGCCGATGCTTGCCCAGACAAGCTCGATATCCGCCTGGACTGGGATCATCAGTGGCTGCGTCTGAGCATTCGCGATCATGGTGCCGGCGTACCGCTGGCCATCGCCGAGCAGCTTGGTCGCCCCTTCTTCACCACCAAGGGCAAGGGCTTCGGGCTTGGACTGTTCCTCAGCCAGGCCAGTGTGACGCGTGCCGGTGGTACGGTTAAGTTGTATAACCATGAAGAAGGCGGCACCCTCACCGAATTGAAGTTGCCGCGAGCCTATGGCGCGGCCTGACAAGGAATACCCAGCATGAGCGACGAGTCCCTGTTCGAAGGTGAAGAGCATCCCCATTTGCTGCTGGTCGACGACGACCCCACCTTTACCCGCGTGATGGCGCGCGCCATGAGCCGCCGCGGTTTGCGCGTATCCACCGCCTCCAGCGCCGAAGAAGGCTTGGCGCTGGCCAAGGACGACCTGCCGGATTACGCCGTGGTCGACCTGAAGATGGAAGGCGACTCCGGCCTGGTGCTATTGCCCAAGCTACTGGAGCTGGACGCCGAGATGCGTGTGGTGATCCTCACCGGCTATTCCAGCATCGCCACCGCGGTGGAGGCCATTAAGCGCGGTGCGGCCAACTACCTGTGCAAGCCGGCCGATGCTGACGATGTGCTCACTGCGCTGCTCTCCGAACACGCCGACCTGGACAGCCTGGTGCCGGAAAACCCGATGTCGGTGGACCGCCTGCAATGGGAGCACATCCAGCGCGTGTTGGCCGAGCACGAGGGCAACATCTCCGCCACCGCACGCGCCCTGGGCATGCACCGCCGCACGTTGCAGCGCAAATTGCAGAAGCGCCCGGTTCGCCGCTGAGGCGCTGCAGCGTATCGAGCGTGCTTTTTGTAAGAGCGGCTTTAGCCGCGAAACATCTGGCTCAGCGGCCTGACCGCGGCTGAAATGTAATGCCCCAGCGGTCTACGCGAGCGAATATTGGTGTCCTGTGCCCATGGCCGATAAATGCTTAGCCAGCTAACATAGGTCGTCAGACAACTCTGGTGCCATATGTTCGCCGTCGCAGCACAAACCCTCGCCATCACTGCGCCCGTGTTCGCCATGCTGTTTCTCGGCGTGATACTCAAGCGTGTACGCTGGATCGATACCCCCTTTATCGATACGGCCTCGAGCCTGGTGTTTCGCGGCACCATGCCGACCCTGCTGTTTCTTGGCGTAGTCAAGGCCGACCTGGATGCGGCCATGCAGCCGCAACTGCTGACCTACTTTTTCCTGGCTACCGTGGCCTCGTTCTTCGTTGCCTGGGCCTGGGCGATCTGGCGGGTACCGTTCGAGGACCGTGGTATCTACACCCAGGGTGCCTTCCGTGGTAACAACGGCATTGTCGGTCTGGCGCTGGCCACCAGCATGTATGGCGACTACGGTCTGTCGGTCGGCTCACTGCTCGCGGCGCTGGTGATCCTCTGCTACAACGCGCTCTCGGCCGTCGTGTTGGCCATCTACAGCACAGGCGTGAAGCCTGGTGCCAAGGCCATCGTACGCAGCATCGTGACCAATCCGATGATCATCGGCGTGCTGTTGGCCGTACCGATCGCCTACTGGAAGATCCCGCTACCGCAGTGGTTTCTGACCTCGGCCGAGTACTTCGCGCAGATGACCTTGCCGCTGGCGCTGATCTGTATCGGCGGCACGCTGAGCCTGGCGTCGCTGCATCGCAGCAGCGGCACCGCGATCGGCTCGGGCATGATGAAAATGGTCTGGCTGCCCCTGCTGAGTACCTCTGGCGCCTGGCTGTTGGGCTTTCGCGGCGCGGACCTGGCAATCCTCTTCCTCTATTTCGCCAGCCCCACGGCGGCGGCCAGCTTCGTCATGGCTCGCGCGATGGGCGCCAACCATGAGCTGGCGGCGGCGATCATCGTCATCACCACCCTGGCGGCAGTGGTCGCCACCAACATCGGTTTGTTGCTGTTGCAATGGGGTGGCTGGATCTAGAGGAAACGGTCGCCAGTCAGTGTGGGGTGCGCACCGATGGCGTGCGCACGGCACACCCTACGAACTGGTGTTGTTCTGCCACTCGTCGATCACTTCCTGCGCCGCGCGGAAGGCATCGATGCTGGCTGGAACGCCAGCGTAAACCGCGCAGTGCAGCAGAGTTTCGCGAATTTCCTCGACGGTGCAGCCGTTGTTCAGCGCGCCACGCACATGGCCTTTGAGTTCCTGCGGGCATTTCAGCGCGGTCAGCGCAGCCAGGGTGATCAGGCTACGTGTCGCGCGCGGCAGGCCGCTGCGTGTCCAGACGCCACCCCAGGCATGTTCGTTGACGAAGTCCTGCAATGGCTGGGTAAGCTCGGTGGCATTGTTCAGGGCGCGATCGACGAATGCATCGCCCATCACTTCACGACGTACCTGCAGACCGCGGTCATGGTTTTCGCTCATGTTCACACCTGCTCGCCGCGCTGTTTGTGCCAGGCGCGCCCGGCGATGATCACCAGGGTGATGGCGGTAAGCGGCAGCACGTAGCCGATCATTGCGTCACCGAAGGTCTGAGCCAGTGGTCGGCCCGTGCTGAACATCACCAGATAGAAGGTGTAGGCTACGTAGTAGCCCACGAACAGCAAACCTTCCCAGCGGTTGATGCGGTAGCCGCTGAAGAAAATCGGCAGGCAGGCCACTGCCACCGCGATCATCACCGGGAAGTCGAAGGCCAGCGCATTAGCGGCTACCGGAATGGCTGCCGGCGCAACCAGCGAGGCCAGGCCCAATACGCAGAGCAGGTTGAAGATGTTGCTACCGACGATATTGCCCACGGCGATATCGCGTTCGCCTTTGATGGCAGCCAGGATCGAAGTGGCCAACTCCGGCAGCGACGTGCCGACTGCGACAACCGTCAAACCGATGACCAGCTCCGAAATTCCCAGTGCTCGTGCAAGTGTCACTGCGCCTTCGACCAGGAAGTTTGAACCTGCCACCAATAGCACCAGGCCGGCGATGATCAGCCCCAGATTGATCGCCCAGGCGTAGGGCTTGGGCGCCTCGTCGAGACCGAATTCCTTGGCGAATTCGTCATCGTCGCCGCCCTTGTCCTTGCGCGCGCTGTAGATCAGGAAGCCGGTGTAGGCCAGCACGCCACCGAACAGCAGGGTGCCGTCGAGGCGACTCAGTTCGCCGTCCCAGGCCAGGCCAAAGGTGACCAGGCTGGCGCCGATCATGATCGGCACGTCGAGGCGGATCAGCTGGCGCGAGACGACCAGCGGTGCGACCAGGGCAGTCACACCGAGAATCAGCAGGACGTTGGCGATATTGCTGCCGATCACGTTGCCGATGGCCAGATCGCCACTGCCGTTGAAGGCCGATTGCACGCTGACTGCGGTTTCCGGCGCGCTGGTGCCGAAGGCCACCACGGTCAGGCCGATCACCAGTGGCGGAATGCCGAACTGTGCGGCCAGCTTGGCGGCGCCGCGTACCAATACCTCGGCGCCGGCAACCAGCAGCACCAGGCCGGCGATCAGGTAGACATAGGTCATCAGGGTCATTGCAGGGTAGCTCCGAAAAAAGTGCGGTTAGTGTAGCGATGGCATTATTGACCGCTAGATGCGCCAGAAAGATTTTGTTGCCAATTGTTCCTCAGTCCAGTGCTTCGACCCTGACCGGCACCACGCCTGCGCGCAGCATGTCCAGTTGCGTTGCGGCGGCCCGGGAAACATCGATAACCCGGCCGCGCACGAAGGGGCCGCGGTCGTTGATGCGCAGTACCACGTTGCGGTTGTTGTTGAGGTTGGTCACCCGCACGCGTGTGCCAAAGGGCAGGGTACGATGCGCGGCGGTCAGCGCGTTCTGATCGAAACGTTCGCCGCTGGCCGTACGCTGGCCGTGGTGGCGGTCACCGTAGTAGGAGGCCTTGCCGGTTTCGCTGCCGCCTGGGCCGCCGCCGAACGTGGAGCAGCCGCCGAGCAGGGTGAGAGCGCCGAGCAGGGCAAGGGTCTGTAGCCTGGATAAAATCCGGGGCAGTGAAGGTTCCCGGATTGCATCCGGGCTACGGATCATCATGTTCATGGACTCCATAAAAAAACGCCGGGCGAGCCCGGCGTCGTTGCAGCTAGCGTAAGCGAGCCGGTCCGGCTCAGCCTTCGAGCTTTTTCTTCAGCAGTTCGTTCACTTGCCCCGGGTTGGCCTTGCCCTTGGAGGCTTTCATGGCCTGCCCGACGAAGAAGCCGAACATCTTGCCGCGCTTGGCTTCGTCGCTGGTGCGGTACTGCTCGACCTGTTCGGCGTTGGCCGCCAGCACTTCGTCGAGCATCTTCTCGATGGCGCCGGAATCGGTGACCTGCTTGAGGCCCTTCTTCTCGATCACTTCATCAGCCGTTGCGCCTTCACCGGCAGCCAGGGCTTCGAAGACCATCTTGGCGATCTTGCCGCTGATGGTGTTGTCCTTGATGCGAAGGATCATGCCGCCCAGTTGCTCGGCGGACACCGGCGACTGGTCGATCTCCAGGTTGTCCTTGTTGAGCAGGCTGGACAGCTCGCCCATCACCCAGTTGGCGGCCAGCTTGGCATCGCCACAGGTCTTGGCGACCACTTCGAAATAGTCGGCCAGCTCGCGGCTGGCGCTCAATACACTGGCATCGTAGGCTGACAGCGCGTACTGGTTCTCGAAGCGCTCGCGCTTCTGCGGCGGCAGCTCGGGCAGGGCCGCGCGCAGTTCGTCGAGGAAGCTGCGCTCGATGACCACCGGCAGCAGGTCCGGGCAGGGGAAGTAACGGTAGTCGTTGGCTTCTTCCTTGCTGCGCATGGAGCGGGTCTGATCCTTGTTCGGATCGTACAGACGGGTTTCCTGCACCACCTTGCCGCCGTCCTCGATCAGCTCGATCTGACGCTGAACTTCGTGGTTGATGGCTTTCTCGATGAAGCGGAACGAGTTGACGTTCTTGATCTCGGCGCGGGTGCCGAACTCGGCCTGGCCCTTGGGGCGTACCGACACGTTGCAGTCGCAACGCAGCGAGCCTTCAGCCATGTTGCCGTCGCAGATGCCCAGGTAGCGGACGAGTGCGTGGATGGCTTTGACGTAGGCCACCGCTTCCTTGGCCGAACGGATGTCCGGCTCGGAGACGATTTCCAGCAGCGGCGTGCCGGCGCGGTTCAGGTCGATGCCGCTCATGCCCTGGAAGTCTTCGTGCAGGCTCTTGCCTGCGTCTTCTTCGAGGTGCGCGCGGGTGATGCCGATGCGCTTGACGGTGCCGTCTTCCAGGGCGATGTCGAGGAAACCCTTGCCGACGATGGGGTGATCCATCTGGCTGGTCTGGTAGCCCTTCGGCAGGTCCGGGTAGAAGTAGTTCTTGCGCGCGAAGATATTACGCTCGGCGATCTCGGCATCGATGGCCAGGCCGAACTGGCAGGCCATGCGCACGGCTTCGGCGTTAAGCACCGGCAGGGTGCCGGGCATGCCGAGGTCGACCAGGCTGGCCTGGGTGTTGGGCTCAGCGCCAAAGGTGGTGGCGCTGGCCGAGAAAATCTTCGATTGGGTGCTGAGCTGAGCGTGAATCTCGAGCCCGATGACTGTTTCCCACTGCATCTTTAGTGTTCCTCAATCCTGTATGGCGTGCGGTCTGTGCGGTGCGGCCCTCACCCGGCGCTTCGCGCCACCCTCTCCCGGCGGGAGAGGGGAATGGGGCGCATGGCTACGCCATGGCTCAGAAGTCTTTAGGTGCTTGTTTGTGCCAGTCGCTGACCTGCTGGTACTGGTGTGCGACATTGAGCAGACGACCTTCCTGGAAGTAGTTGCCGAGCAACTGCACACCCACCGGCAGGCCGTCGATGAAGCCGGCCGGCATCGACAGGCCGGGGATGCCGGCCAGGTTGGCGGTGATGGTGTAGATGTCTTCCAGATAGGCGGAAACAGGGTCGGCGTTCTTTGCGCCGAGTTTCCAGGCCAGGTTCGGCGTGGTCGGGCCAAGGATCACGTCGACCTCCTTGAAGGCTGCGACGAAGTCGTTCTTGATCAACCGGCGGATCTGCTGGGCCTTGATGTAGTAGGCATCGTAGTAACCGGCGGACAGCGCATAGGTGCCAACCATGATGCGGCGCTTCACTTCAGCGCCGAAGCCTTCCTCGCGCGAGCGCTTGTACAGATCCTGCAGGTCTTTGGGGTTTTCGCAGCGATAGCCGAAACGTACGCCGTCGAAACGCGACAGGTTGGAGCTGGCTTCTGCTGGCGCGATCACGTAGTAGGCCGGGATGGCGTGCTGCATGTTCGGCAGGCTGATGTCCTTGACGGTGGCGCCGAGCTTTTTCAGCTCTTCGACCACAGCCATGACTTTCTCGCCGATGCGTGCATCGAGGCCGGCGCCGAAATATTCCTTGGGCAGGCCAATGCGCAGGCCGGCCAGCGGCTGGGCGAGGGCGGCGAGGTAGTCATCGACCGGTTGATCGACGCTGGTCGAATCCTTGGCATCGAAGCCGGCCATGGCGCCGAGCAGCAGGGCAGAGTCCTCGGCGGTGCGGGCCAGCGGGCCACCCTGATCGAGGCTGGAGGCGTAGGCGATCATGCCCCAGCGCGAGACGCGGCCGTAGGTCGGTTTGATGCCGGTGAGGTTGGTCAGCGCGGCTGGCTGGCGAATCGAGCCGCCAGTGTCGGTGCCGGTAGCGGCTGGCAGCAGGCGCGCGGCAACGGCGGCTGCCGAACCACCCGAGGAGCCGCCCGGTACGCGGCTGGTGTCCCAAGGGTTCTTCACCGGGCCGTAGTGGCTGGATTCGTTGGCCGAGCCCATGGCGAACTCGTCCATGTTCAGCTTGCCCAGGGTGACAGTGCCGGCGGCGGCCAGCTTCTCGACCACGGTGGCGTCATAGGGGGCCTTGAAGCCGGTGAGAATTTTCGAACCGCAGGAGGTCAGCACGCCGTTGGTGCAGAACAGATCCTTGTGCGCGATCGGCGCGCCGAGCAGTGGACCGTTTTCACCGGCGGCGCGGCGGGCGTCAGCGGCCTTGGCCTGCTCGATAGCCAGATCCTCGGTGACGGTGATGAAGCTGTTGAGCTGCGGGTCGAGTTGCGCGATGCGCGCCAGCAAACTGCGGCTCAGCTCTTCGGCGGAGAATTGCTTGTCGGCGAGGCCGCGGGCGATCTCGGCCAGGGTTAGTTGATGCATGTCGGGCCCTTTCCTTTATTCGATGACTTTCGGCACGAGGTACAGACCGCTTTCCACGGCCGGGGCGATAGCCTGATAGGCGTCGCGCTGGTTGCTCTCGGTGACCACGTCGGCACGTAGACGCTGGGTGGCTTCCAGCGGGTGGGCCAGGGGGTCGATGCCCTGGGTGTCGACCGCCTGCATCTGGTCGATCAGGCCGAGAATGCTGTTTAGGGTCTCGGTGGTTTGCGGAATATCGCGTTCGTTCAGACCCAGGCGGGCCAGGTGGGCGATTTTTTCCACCTCGGAGCGTTCAAGCGCCATCGGGGGTTCTCCAGTGGAAGTGTGACAGAGAGGGCATGCAGGGAACGGATGTCGCGAGCCAGTGGTCAAAGGCCGCGATGTGCAGCTACAAGGCCCGGAAAAACAGGCAATCTACCATATTGCCGCCTTGCTCAAAATCCCTGCCGTTGTTAGAGTTTGCCGCACTTTTTACCCGCGCGTTTTTCCGCGTCTGACTTTTACCCACGCGTTGCCTAGGGTCCCTTCCTAATGTTCAAGAAACTGCGTGGCATGTTTTCCAGCGATCTGTCGATCGACCTGGGCACTGCCAATACCCTTATTTATGTGCGCGAGCGCGGTATCGTCCTGAATGAGCCGTCCGTGGTCGCGATTCGTACCCATGGCAATCAGAAAAGTGTCGTGGCCGTTGGCACCGACGCCAAGCGCATGCTCGGTCGTACGCCTGGCAACATCTCCGCCATCCGCCCGATGAAAGACGGTGTGATCGCCGACTTCAGCGTCTGCGAAAAGATGCTGCAGTACTTCATCAACAAGGTTCACGAGAACAGCTTCCTGCAGCCGTCGCCACGCGTGCTGATCTGCGTGCCGTGCAAGTCGACCCAGGTCGAGCGTCGCGCCATTCGTGAATCGGCGCTCGGCGCCGGTGCACGCGAAGTGTTCCTGATCGAAGAACCGATGGCCGCGGCCATCGGTGCCGGCTTGCCGGTCGAAGAGGCGCGCGGTTCGATGGTCGTCGACATCGGCGGCGGTACCACCGAGATCGCCCTGATTTCCCTGAACGGCGTGGTCTATGCCGAGTCCGTCCGTGTCGGCGGCGACCGCTTCGACGAAGCGATCATCACCTACGTGCGTCGTAACTACGGCTCGCTGATCGGTGAAGGCACCGCCGAGCGCATCAAGCAGGAAATCGGCACCGCCTACCCGGGCGGCGAGATTCGTGAAGTCGACGTACGCGGCCGCAACCTGGCCGAAGGCGTGCCGCGCAGCTTTACCCTCAACTCCAATGAAGTGCTCGAAGCGCTGCAGGAATCCCTGGCGACCATCGTCCAGGCGGTCAAGAGCGCGCTGGAGCAATCGCCGCCCGAGCTGGCCTCGGACATCGCCGAGCGCGGCCTGGTGCTGACCGGTGGTGGCGCGCTGCTGCGTGATCTGGACAAACTGCTGAGCCAGGAAACCGGTCTGCCGGTGATCGTCGCCGAAGACCCGCTGACCTGCGTCGCCCGCGGCGGCGGCAAGGCCCTTGAAATGATGGATCGCCATGCCATGGACCTGCTCTCTACCGAGTGAGTCCCACGGCTGTGGACGCTTGCCGTGCCGCCTCCGGGCGGCACGCGCATATTCGAGCATTGCAGTACACTCGGCCCAACCTTCGCCAGACCGGTTCGTCCTTCGCATGAATTCGCGCGCTTTTCGCCCTCGTGGCGCACAAGGAGCAGCTCATTAAGCCGCTCTTCGCCAAAGGTCCCTCGCTGGGCATTCGCATGTTGGTATTTGCCGTTTTGTCGGCAGTGCTGATGGTGGTCGACGCCCGCTTCGATACGCTCAAACCTGTGCGTAGCATGATGGGCATGGTGTTGACGCCCCTGTACGAACTGGCCGAGATGCCTGTGCGAGCCTGGGAAGGCGCGACCCAGCAAATTTCCTCGCGAAGCGAATTGCTGGCCGAAAACGAGAAGCTCAAGGCCGAAGCCCTGTTGCTGCAGCGCCGCCTGCAGAAGTTGGCGACCCTTACCGAGCAGAACGTGCGCCTGCGCGAGCTGCTCAACTCTGCAGCGTTGGTGGACGAGGAAGTGCTGGTCAGCGAACTGATCGGCGTCGATCCCAACCCCTACACGCACCGCATCCTGATCGACAAGGGTGAGAAGGACTGCGTCGACGAGAGCAAGAAAAACTGCGTGTTCCTCGGTCAGCCGGTGCTCGATGCCCGCGGCCTGATGGGGCAGGTGGTGGAAGTCATGCCCTATACCTCGCGTGTACTGCTGCTTACCGACAACACCCACAGCATTCCGGTGCAGGTCAACCGTAACGGCCTGCGCGCCATCGCTGTCGGCACCGGCAACCCGGAGAGCCTCGAACTGCGTCACGTCGCCGATACCGCCGATATCAAGGAAGGCGATCTGCTGGTCAGCTCCGGCATGGGCCAGCGTTTCCCGGCTGGCTATCCGGTAGCCACGGTCAAGGAGGTCATCCATGACTCCGGCCAGCCATTCGCCATCGTTCGCGCCACGCCGACCGCGGCGCTCAATCGCAGTCGTTACTTGCTGCTGGTGTTCTCCGATCGTCGCAGTCCCGAGCAGCGTGCCACCGATTCTGCCCAGGCTCAGGAGGCTGCCGACCGCGAGGCCGTACAGGAACGTATCCAAGGTGAACAGGCGCCAGAGTCGAGCGTCGCTCCGGCCGCGGACACGCCCACACAGGAGGCGAACTGATGGTCGGTGTAAGGCCCCGTAATGGCTGGGTGATCTTGCTGACCCTGGCCTTCGCGCTGCTGCTCAGCGTGGCGCCGATGCTCGAGTTCATGCAGGTCGGTCGTCCGCTGTGTGTCGCCCTGATTCTCACCTACTGGGTGCTGGCGCTGCCGCACCGGGTTGGCCTGACCACTGCCTGGGTGCTTGGTTTGGCGCAGGATGTGCTGCTCGGCACGTTGCTCGGGCAGAACGCGCTGATCCTCACACTGATCACCTTCCTGGTGCTGAGCCTGCACCAGCGTCTGCGCATGTTTCCCATGTGGCAGCAGAGCATGGTGCTGATGGTGGTGTTCGGTCTCGCCCAGTTGGTTCAACTGTGGCTCAACGCCTTGACCGGCAGCCGTCCGCCAACCCTGGCCTTCATCCTTCCAGCACTGGTCAGCGCCCTGCTGTGGCCCTGGATCTGCGTCATCCTGCGTGGATTGCACCAGCGCCTCAACGTCAACTGAACGCGGCCTGCCGCACGGCTGGCCGCGGTTCGCCAAGGGAGATACCCGCATGGCCGAGCTGTTTCTGGCCTCCGCCTCGCCCCGTCGCCGTGAATTGCTGGCTCAGATCGCTGTGCCTTGCGTTACGCAAATCGCCTCGATAGATGAAAATCCGTTGCCAGCCGAGCCGGCGGCAGCCTATGTAGAGCGTTTGGCGCGTGAGAAAGCGCGCGCCGGTCTGCTCGCCTTGGGCGAACGCAAGGATGCCGTGGTGTTGGGCGCCGATACCGCTGTGGTGCTCGATGGACGCATTCTGGGTAAACCAGCGGATTTCGCCGAGTCACGTGCGATGCTGCAAGCCCTGTCGGGGCGTAGCCATCAGGTGATGACGGCCGTGGCACTGGTCAGTGGCGACCGCGAGGCGGCGCGAGTGGTCAGCAGTGAGGTGAGTTTTCGTCCTATCAGCGAGGCGGAAATCGAAGCGTACTGGGCCAGCGGCGAGCCATGTGACAAAGCGGGAAGTTATGGTATCCAGGGGTTGGCGGCCGTGTTCGTCAATCGATTGCAGGGCAGCTATTCAGCAGTGGTCGGCCTGCCGCTGTGCGAAACTGCGGAGCTGCTTGGCGAATTCGGTATTGCCTGTTGGCAGTTGCCGGCGAAAGGGCCGCGCTAAGAACCCAGGCGGTGGCAGCATAGGTAGTTTTTTGGCGTGCCCGAAAGCTTGAGTCCGCGGGGCGGTGCAGTAGCCCGGCCGGCATGATCACCAGGATGGATGCATGAGCGAAGAGATTCTGATCAATATCACGCCGATGGAGTCGCGCGTGGCGGTGGTGGAAAACGGCGTGCTGCAGGAAGTGCACGTCGAGCGTACACAGAAGCGCGGCATCGTCGGCAACATCTACAAGGGTAAAGTGGTGCGCGTGCTGCCTGGCATGCAGGCGGCCTTCGTCGATATTGGCCTGGAGCGTGCGGCCTTCATTCATGCTTCCGAGATTTCCACGCGTGAAGGCTCGGCGGTGGAGCCGATCAGTGCCCTGGTTCACGAAGGGCAGAGCCTGGTGGTGCAAGTCACCAAGGACCCCATCGGCAGCAAGGGCGCGCGCCTGACCACGCAGTTGTCCATCCCTTCGCGGTATCTGGTGTACATGCCACGCACCAGTCATGTCGGTATTTCCCTGAAGATCGAAGATGAGGCCGAGCGTGAGCGCCTCAAGCAGGTAGTCGCCGATTGCGTCGCCGCCGAAGGCATCGAGGAGGCCGGCGGCTTCATCTTGCGCACCGCAGCTGAGGGTGCTGGCGCTGATGAAATTCTGATCGACATCCGTTATTTGCGTCGCCTCTGGGACCAGATCGGCGCGCAGATCCAGAATGCCAAGGCGCCTGTGGTGATCTACGAGGATCTGTCCCTGGCGCTGCGCACCTTGCGTGACCTGGTCAGCCTACGTACCGAGAAGATTCGCGTGGACTCGCGGGAAACCTTCCAGAAAATCACCCAGTTCGTTGCCGAGCTGATGCCGGAGATTGCCGACCGCCTCGAACATTACCCCGGTGAGCGGCCGATCTTCGATCTGTACGGTGTCGAGGATGAAATCCAGCGCGCGCTGGAGCGCAAGGTGCCGCTGAAGTCCGGCGGCTATCTGGTGGTCGACCCTGCCGAGGCGATGAGCACCATCGACGTCAACACCGGCGCCTTCGTCGGCCATCGCACGCTCGAGGAAACCATCTTCAAGACCAACCTCGAGGCCGCTACCGCGATTGCCCGTCAGCTACGCCTGCGCAACCTGGGCGGCATCATCATCATCGACTTCATCGACATGGAAGATGAAGAGCATCAGCGCCAGGTGCTGCGCACCCTGGAAAAGCAGCTCGAGCGTGATCACGCCAAGACCAACATCATCGGCATCACCGAGCTCGGTCTGGTGCAGATGACGCGCAAGCGCACGCGCGAAAGTCTCGAGCAGATTCTCTGCGAGCCCTGCAGCGCCTGTCAGGGACGCGGCAAGCTGAAGACGCCGGAGACCATCTGCTACGAGATCTTCCGTGAGATTCTGCGCGAAGCCCGTGCCTACCAGGCGGAAAGCTACCGGGTGCTGGCCAATCAGAAGGTGGTCGATCGCCTGCTCGATGAAGAGTCGGGCAACGTCGCCGATCTGGAAGCCTTCATCGGACGTACCATCAAGTTCCAGGTGGAAACCATGTATTCCCAGGAACAGTACGACGTGGTGCTGCTCTGAGCGCGGGTGCTGCCGAGGTGAGCGCCCTGGCGCGCCTCTTTTCGGCGCTGCTGCGCTGGGGCCTGGGCTTGTGCGCCGCTGTATTGGTGCTGGCGGCGCTGTACGTCAGTCTGGGCCGTGAGCTGGTGCCGTTAGTAGCCGAATATCGGCTCGAGTTGGAAGACGGTGCCACGGCCCAGTTGGGTGTGCCGGTGCGCATCGGTCGCCTCGAAGGTCGTTGGCAGGGTTTTGCTCCGGTACTGGAGGCGCATGACGTGCGTCTGGGTAGCGACGAGGAAGGCTTGAGCCTGGAGCGGGTACAACTGGTGCCGGACGTGGGCGGTAGTCTTCTGGCCCGCCAGCCGCGCATCGCCCACCTGCAGTTCGACGGTCTGCAGCTGAACGTACAGCAGAACGCCGAAGGTGGCTGGCAGTTACAAGGGCTGCCACAGCGCAGCGGTCCCGAGGTGAATGTCGAGCAGCTACTGGAACAGTTGCAGATCGTCCACCGCATCAGCCTGCTCGACAGTCGCGTGGTGGTGCAACCACTCAATCAGGAGCCGCTGCTGCTCAGCTACGTCAACCTGAGCCTGCGCTATGGCAATAACACTCAGCGTCTCGACGGCCGCCTGCTGCTGCCTGATGGGCAACCGGTGGCGCTGCGTTTGCGCACGCGCATGCAGCCCGAGAGTTGGCGCGAGGCACAATCTGAGCTTTATCTGAGTCTGCCGCAAAGTGATTGGGCCGCCTGGCTGCCGAAATCGCTGCTCGGTGACTGGCAGTTACAGCGTCTGCAGGCTGGTGGAGAACTGTGGCTGGAGGGCCATGGCCTGGCCCTGGACAAAGGTGCCTTGCGCCTGCATGCCCCCGAGCTGGTCGGCGGCCAGGCCAAGCATGAAGCGTTGACGCTCAAGGACCTTGCCTTCAACGCCTTTTTCACTCAAGACAAGCAGGGAGTGCGGGCGCAGATCGACTCCCTGGCTTTGACCCATGGTGAGCAGCGCATCGGCGAGTTGCACCTGAACCTGAAGCAAAAGGAAGTGGGCGAGCCTGACGAGCGCTGGGCGCTGACGGCTGATCGTCTTGATCTTGAGGCCTGGGCGCCGCTGGTGCAGGCGCTGGTGCCGATGCCGGACAAAGCCCGCGATGTCCTGGGCGAGCTGGCGCCGGTTGGTGCGTTCAACAACCTGCTGCTCGATTACTACCCTCGGCGTGAAGGCGCGGAGCGCCTGCAGTTCGCTGCCAATCTGGACAAGGTGGGCATTCAGGCCTATCACGGCGCGCCGGCCGCCGAGAACGTCACTGGCAGTGCCTCGGGCAATATGTTCCAGGGCGAGCTGCGCCTGAACAGCGAAAATTTCGCCCTGCACCTGGATCAGCTGTTTCCCAAGCCCTGGCGCTACCGCCATGCTCAGGCGCGGTTGAGGTGGGACTGGAGTGAAACCGGTCTGACCTTGTACAGCCCCTACATGCGTGTGGATGGCGAGGAGGGGCAGGTCGCCGGTGACATGCTGATCCGCCTGCTGAGCGATCCCGAGGCCGAAGACTACATGGACCTGCGCGTCGGTATGCGCGACGGCGATGCGTCCTACACCGAGAAATACCTGCCGAGCCGCGCGCCCGGCATGAGCGCCGAGCTCGATCATTGGCTGAAGACGGCCATCCGTGCGGGGCACGTCGAAGAAGGCTACTTCCAGTATCAGGGCTCGTTGAACAAGGGTGCACCGTTGGGCGCGCGCAGCCTCAGTCTTTTCTTCAAGGTCAGGGATGCCGAGCTGGCCTTCCAGCCAGGCTGGCCTGCGTTGCGCGAGGGCGTGGGTGAGGTGCTGATCGAAGACGATGCAGTGCGCGTGCGCCTACAGAGCGGGCGCTTGCAGGAAAGCCAGGTCAGCGATGTCGTGGCCAATATTCCGCTGTTGCACGACGGCAAACCACCACGTCTGCAGCTCGACGGCAAGGTGCAGAGCAGCCTGAGTGACGCTATCAAACTGTTGCAGGAAGCGCCTCTGGGGACCGCAGAAATCTTCGACGGCTGGCAGGGCGAGGGGCCTCTGGCTGGGCGCCTGCAGCTTGATATTCCGCTGCAGAAGGGGCAGCCACCTGGTGTGGTGGTGGACTTCGCCACCGAGGGCGCAAGCCTCAAGTTAGCCAATCCCGATCTGCAACTGAGCAAGGTTCAAGGCGCATTTCGCTTCGACAGCGCTGCTGGGCTGAGTGCGCCGGATGTTCGCGCCGAGGTCTTCGGGCGTCAGGTGCGCGGCAAGATCAGCGCCGAGGGTGCACGTGGGCTGGCGCGTACGGTTTTCGATCTGCGTGGACAGGTCCAGATCGATACCCTCAGTCAGTGGCTGGGCGGACCGCAGAAACTGCCAGTCAGCGGACTGCTGCCTTATCGCCTGCGCCTGACCCTGGATGGCGATGACAGCAAGCTGCGCGTCGACTCCAACCTGCGCGGTGTGGTGGTCGACCTGCCCGCGCCTTTCGGCAAGACGGCGCAGCAGGAGCGTGATACCGATTGGCGCATGACCCTCTCCGGGCGTGAGCGCCGTTACTGGGCGAACTATGGCGAGCTTGCCAGTCTGAGTCTGGCCGCCCCTCCGGGAGCGCTGGCTGACGGCCGCGGTGAAGTGGTGCTCGGCGGCGGTGCTGCAGGGCTGCCTCCAGGTCAGGGCTTGCGTGTGCGTGGGCATTTGGATGAGTTGGACCTGGACGCCTGGAAGCAGCTCGGCAGCAATCATCCGGTCAATGTGGATGCCGACAGCCAGCGTCTGTTTCGCAGTGCGCGACTGGATATCGGGCGTTTCCGCGGCTTTGGCCAAGAGGTCGAACAGCTGACCCTTGGTCTGGCGCGAGTAGGCCAGGGCTGGTCCTTGCAACTCGACAGCGAGCTGGCGGCCGGACGTGTGCTGTTGGCCGATGCCGAGGGTGTGCCTATACGTATCGATCTGCAACACGTGCGGTTGCCGGCGCCAGACCCTGAGGCGACCAAGGCCAGCGATGCGCCTGATCCTCTGGCCGATATCGATCCTCGGCAGATTCCGGCGCTAGATATCGCCATCCAACGCGTGCAGCGCGGTGACAAGGTACTGGGCGCCTGGTCGCTCAAGGTAAGGCCCGAAGCGCAGGGTGTGCGTTTCGATGAGCTCGACCTTGACCTGCAGGGGCTGAAAATCGGCGGTAGAGCCGGTTGGCGAGGCACGCCAGGCAACACGCAGAGCTGGTACAAGGGGCGCCTGCAGGGCAAGGATCTCAGCGATATTCTCAAGGCCTGGGATTTTGCCCCCAGCGTCACCAGTGAAAACTTCCGGGTGGATGCCGACGGTAACTGGCCTGGTTCGCCGGCCTGGTTCTCGCTCAAGCGCTTCTCCGGCAATCTCGACGCCTCGCTGCGTAAAGGTCAGTTCGTTGAAGTGCAGGGCTCCGCCCAGGCGCTGCGGGTGTTCGGCCTGCTCAACTTCAACTCCATCGGCCGCCGCCTGCGCTTGGACTTTTCCGACCTGCTGGGCAAGGGGCTCAGTTACGACCGGGTCAAGGGTAACCTGCAGGCGACCAATGGCCTGTTCGTCACCCATGAGCCGATCACCCTGACCGGGCCGTCGAGCAATCTGGAGCTCGACGGTAACCTGGACATGCGTGAAGAACGTATCAATGCCAAGCTGCTGGTGACCCTGCCGGTGACCAACAACCTGCCGCTGGCGGCGTTGATCGTCGGCGCTCCAGCGATTGGCGGGGCGCTGTTCGTGGTGGACAAATTGCTCGGCGACAAGGTCGCTCGCTTTGCCAGTGTGCAGTACGACGTCAAGGGCCCGATGCAGGACCCGGAGATCAGCTTCGACAAGCCCTTCGAAAAACCGCAATGAGGTTACGTCTTGGCGTAGGCTGTTACATCAAGCCGCATAGAGTGTCGCCATGAATCTCGCTGTAATCCAGATGGTCAGCCAAGACGACGTGCAAACCAATCTGCGTCTGGCCCGTCGTATGCTGGAACGAGCCGCCCAGGGCGGTGCACGCCTAGCCGTGCTGCCCGAGAACTTCGCTGCCATGGGGCGTCGAGACCTGGCCGCCATCGGCCGTGCCGAGGCAGTGGGCGAGGGGCCGATCCTGCCCTGGTTGAAACGGGCCGCGCGTGACCTCAGTTTATGGATAGTGGCCGGCACTTTGCCGTTGCCGCCGGATGACGATGCCGAGGGCAAGCCGCGTGCATGCTCGCTGCTGATCGACGACCAGGGCGAACGCGCGGCTCGCTACGACAAGCTGCACCTGTTCGATGTCGACGTCGCCGACAACCGTGGCCGTTATCGTGAGTCCGATGATTTTGCCCACGGCCAGCGTGTGGTGGTGGCTGATACGCCGGTGGGGCGCCTGGGGTTGAGCGTGTGTTACGACTTGCGCTTTCCTGAACTGTTCGGGGCGCTGCGGGAAGCCGGCGCGGAGCTGATCAGCGTACCCGCCGCGTTCACGGCAGTGACTGGCGCGGCGCACTGGCAGGTGCTGACGCGCGCCCGCGCCATCGAAACCCAGTGCTATGTGCTGGCCGCCGGACAGGGCGGTGAACATCCGGGGCAGCGCCTGACCTTCGGTCATTCGGCAATCATCGACCCTTGGGGCAGCGTTCTGGCCGAGCAGGATCAAGGCGAAGCCGCATTGCTGGCTTCGCGCGATGCCGCCGAACAGGCGAGCATTCGCCAACGCATGCCGGTGCAGCAGCACCGCCGTTTCTTTTTATCGGGCGCACCGCGTCCGATCGTTGTGGAGTGATCATGAATACGATGTTGCAATCCGTCAGCGAGCACCTGCTGGCGCCTGGGAACCTGACGCTCGACAGCCTTAGCGCCGTACTGGGCGAAGTAGCAGGTCCTGGTATCGATGCCGCCGATCTGTACTTTCAAAGCCAGGTCTCGGAAACCTGGGTGCTGGAGGATGGCATCGTCAAGGAAGGCAGTTTCAACCTCGATCAGGGGGTTGGGGTGCGTGCCCAGTCCGGTGAAAAAACCGGCTTCGCCTACAGCAATGCCATCAGCCTCGATGCGCTGACGCAAGCCGCCCAGGCCGCACGTTCGATCTCGCGCGCCGGCCAGCAGGGCCGCGTGCAGGCTTTCGTCAGCCCGCAGGTGACCCAGTTGTATGCCGAGGGCAACCCGTTGGACGTCATGGGCCGGGCCGAGAAGGTCGAACTGCTGCAACGCATCGACCGCGCCACGCGTGCTCTGGATCCGCGTATCAAACAGGTGACCGTAAGCCTGGCTGGCGTCTGGGATCGTATTTTGGTGGCGGCACATGACGGCAGCCTAAGCGCCGATATCCGCCCGCTGGTGCGTTTCAACGTCAGCGTCATCGTCGAGCAGAACGGTCGTCGCGAGCGCGGTGGGCATGGCGGTGGCGGACGCACCGACTACCGCTATTTCCTGGAAGAAGACCGCGCCATGGGTTACGCCCGCGAGGCGCTGCGCCAGGCGCTGGTCAACCTGGAGGCTATCGCTGCGCCTGCCGGCAGCATGCCGGTGGTGATGGGCGCGGGCTGGTCCGGCGTCCTGTTGCATGAAGCGGTCGGTCATGGTCTGGAAGGCGACTTCAACCGCAAAGGCAGCTCGGCCTACAGCGGCCAGGTCGGCCAAAAGGTCGCCTCCAGCCTGTGCACCATCGTCGACGACGGCACCCTGGCTGGGCGTCGCGGTTCACTTAGCGTCGATGACGAAGGCACGCCAACCCAGTGCACCGCGCTGATCGAGAACGGTGTGCTCAAGGGCTACATGCAGGACAAGCTCAACGCGCGCCTGATGGGTGTGGCCGCTACCGGAAACGGTCGTCGCGAGTCATACGCGCACCTGCCGATGCCGCGCATGACCAACACCTACATGCTGGCCGGCGAGAGCGATCCCGAGGAAATCATCCGTTCGGTGAAGAAGGGCATCTACTGCGCCAATCTGGGGGGCGGCCAGGTCGATATCACCAGCGGCAAGTTCGTGTTCTCCACCAGCGAGGCCTACCTGATCGAGGACGGCAAGATCACCGCGCCGGTCAAGGGCGCCACTCTGATTGGCAATGGTCCGGAGGCGATGAGCCGCGTGTCCATGGTCGGCAATGATCTGGCGCTGGACAGCGGCGTCGGCACTTGCGGCAAGGACGGTCAGTCGGTGCCGGTGGGCGTCGGGCAGCCAACGCTGAAGATCGATGCGATCACCGTAGGCGGCACCGGTGCCTGATGCGATGCAGGCTCAACGCAAGCCGCGCTGGATTTCGTCTAGCTCGCGGATGTACTTGAACACCTTGCGCGCCGCAGCCGGAGGCTTGTTGCGCGCGGCTTCGTGCTGCGCGTGACGAACCAGGCCGCGCAGGTGCTGGACGTCGGCGTCGGGGTAAAGCTCGACGAAGCTCTCCAGCGCGCTGTCGCCTTCAGCGATGAGGCGATCACGCCAGCGCTCGAGGGCGTGGAAGCGCTCGTTGTATTCGCGGGTGGAGCTGTCCACCTGGTCGAGCATGGCGATGATCGCCTCGACATCCTGTTCGCGCATCAGCTTGCCGATGAACTGGATGTGGCGTTTGCGCGCGGCGTTGGCCGTGTGTTTCGGCGCTTCGGCGAGTGCGCGGCGTAATGCGTCGGTCAGCGGCATCTTGGCCAGCAGATCCGCCTTGAGCGTGGTCAGTCGCTCGCCAAGGTCCTGCAGGGCATGCAGTTCGCGTTTGACCTGGGATTTGCTCTTCTCCAGGGAGAAGTCGTCGTAGGAATCAGACATGGGGTGGGTCCAGAGGGAAACGCCGCCATGATAGCAGTAACCGTGACTGCCGGCCCGTGGGCGGGTAGTCGAGAGCAGGCCTTGGGTTTCGCATAAAGAGTGCCTGCGCCAAGAGAATCGGGAGTGGTTATGAGTGAAGTAGAACGTATCGGGCCGCAGGCCTTGTCAGTGCTGCAAGAGCAGGTCGAGGCCATTCTCGCCGAAGCCAGGCGCCAGGGCGCCAGTGCCTGCGAGGTGGCAGTTTCGGCTGGTCAAGGGCTGTCCACCACGGTGCGTCAGGGCGAGGTGGAAACCGTCGAGTTCAATCGCGACCAGGGTTTCGGCATCACGCTGTACGTAGGCCAGCGCAAGGGCTCGGCCAGCACCTCGGCCACCGGTATCGAGGCCATTCGTGAGACTGTGGCAGCGGCCCTGGCGATTGCCAAACATACCAGCGAGGACGAGTGCTCCGGCCTGGCCGATGCCGCGCTGATGGCGCGCGAGTTGCCCGAGCTGGATCTCTATCATCCCTGGTCGATCACCCCGGAGCAGGCGGTGGAGCAGGCGCTGACCTGTGAGGCCGCGGCTTTCGCGGCAGACAAACGGATCAAGAATGCTGACGGCACCAGCCTCAATACCCACCAGGGCTGTCGTGTGTATGGCAACAGCCACGGTTTCGTCGGCGGTTACGCCAGCACCCGTCACAGCCTCAGCTGCGTGATGATCGCCGAGGGCGATGGGCAGATGCAGCGCGACTACTGGTATGACGTCAATCGTCAGGGTGAACTGTTGGCCGATGCCAAGGGCATCGGCCAGCGTGCCGCCGAGCGCGCGGTCAGCCGTCTTGGTGCGCGCCCGGTACCGACTTGCGAAGTACCGGTGCTGTTCGCTGCCGAGCTTGCTGGTGGACTGTTCAGCCACCTGCTGGCGGCAATCTCGGGTGGCAACCTGTATCGCCAGTCCTCGTTCCTCGAAGGCGCTCTCGGTCAGCGCCTGTTCCCCGAGTGGCTGACCCTTGACGAGCGCCCGCATCTGCCGCGTGCGCTGGGCAGTGCGACCTTCGATGGCGATGGCCTGGCCACCTACGCCAAGCCGTTCGTGGAAAAGGGCGAGCTGGTCTCCTACGTGCTGGGTACCTATTCCGGGCGCAAGCTGGGTTTGCCGAGTACCGCCAACTCCGGCGGCGTGCACAATCTCTTCGTCACCCATGGCGATGAAGATCAGCAGGCGCTGATTCGGCGCATGGATCGTGGCTTACTGGTTACCGAGCTGATGGGCCAGGGGCTGAATCTGGTGACGGGCGATTACTCGCGGGGTGCGGCAGGCTTCTGGGTCGAGAATGGCGAAATCCAGTTCCCGGTTCAGGAAGTAACCATCGCCGGTAATCTGCGCGACATGTTCCGTCAGGTCGTTGCAGTCGGTCGTGACCTTGAGCGTCGCGGCAATATCTGCACTGGCTCGGTGCTGATCGAGAAAATGACCGTCGCCGGCAGTTGAGTCGGCAGAAACGACAAGGCCACCTGCGGGTGGCCTTGTCGTTTTTATCAGGAGGAGTTACTCGCCTTCGTCGAAGTAGTTGTCGATCAGCGCGACCAGAGCGTCCAGGGCTGGTTCGTCCTGCTCGCCCTCGGTGTACAGATGCACCGGGGTGCCCTTGCCGGCTGCCAGCATCATCACCGCCATGATGCTCTTGCCGTCTACCAGGCTGTCGGCGCTGCGGCCGATGCGCACCTGGCAGGGGTAGGTGCTCGCCACGCCGACGAACTTCGCTGCGGCGCGGGCATGCAGGCCAAGTTTGTTGATGATGGTGATTTCACGTGCTGGCATCGCGGCAGGATTCCTTAGCTGAGGTCGCGGTGACGCACCTGGACGTTCTTCAGCGAGTCTTTGAGTGCCTGGCTCAGGCGGTTGGCCAGGTACACCGAACGGTGGTGGCCACCGGTGCAGCCAATGGCGATGGTGACATAGGCGCGGTTGCTGGCGGCGAAGCGTGGTAGCCATTTTTCCAGGTAGGCGAGGATGTCTTGATACATCTCTTCGACCTCCGGTTGCGCGGCCAGATAGTCGATCACCGGTTGATCCAGCCCGGAATGGTCGCGCAGCTCCGGTTTCCAGTAAGGGTTGGGCAGGCAGCGCGCATCGAACACCAGATCAGCGTCCACTGGCATGCCACGTTTGAAACCGAAGGATTCGACGAGAAAGGCGGTGCCGGTCTGTGTCAGGCCCAGCAGGCGCAGCTTGAGGGTGTCACGCAACTGATAGAGATTCAGCCGGGTGGTATCGATCTTCAGGTCGGCACGATCAGTGATCGGAGCCAGCAGCTGGCTCTCGTAAGCAATGGCCTCGGCCAGCGAACGGTTGTCGTTGGTCAGCGGGTGGCGTCTGCGGGTTTCGGAAAACCGCTTGAGCAGGGTTTCGTCTTCGGCATCGAGATAGAGCACATCGCAGCGGATATTGCGTTTGCGCACTTCATCGAGCAGCTCCGGGAAGCGCTTGAGCTGGCTCAGCAGGTTGCGCGCATCGATAGAGACGGCCACCTGCGGCAGCAGCATGTCGCTATGCGGCAGGAAGCGCTCGGCAAGATCCGGCAGCAGGCCGGCTGGCAGGTTGTCGATGCAGTAGAAACCGTTGTCCTCAAGTACATCGAGGGCGGTGCTCTTGCCCGAGCCCGAGCGACCGCTGACGATGATCAGGCGCATGTTTATTGACCGTTCTGAATGTCCACGACGACCTGAAAGAGATCTTCGCCGCTGTTGGCCTGGCGCAGACGTTCACGTACATCCTGGCGATCGAGCATGCTGGCGATCTGGCGCAGCAGTTCGAGGTGGGCATCGGTTGCCGCCTCCGGCACCAGAAGTACGAACAGCAGATCGACCGGCACGCCGTCGATGGCGTCGAAGTCGACTGCCGTCTCCAGGTGCAGGACTGCACTGATCGGGGCACTGCAGCCAGCCAGGCGGCAGTGGGGAATGGCAATGCCGTTGCCGAAGCCGGTGGAGCCAAGCTTCTCGCGGGCGATGAGGCTTTCGAAGATGTCCTGGGCATCCAGGTCGGGCAGATCGCGTGCAACCAGATTGGCGATCTGTTCGAGCACACGTTTTTTGCTGCCGCCCGGCACGTTCACCAGGGAACGGCCGGGGGTCAGGATATTTTCAAGTCGGATCATGGATAGGGAATGTCAGCGGGCCGTGGCGCCTTGCAGGCGTTCGAGCTGCTTTTCCTTGTGCTTGATGAGTTGACGGTCGAGTTTATCGGCCAACAGGTCGATGGCAGCGTACATATCCTGATGTTCGGCGTTGGCGACGACTTCGCCGCCGGCGATGTGCAGGGTGGCTTCGATCTTCTGCTTGAGTTTTTCGACCTCCATGGTCACCTGTACGTTGGTGATCTTGTCGAAGTGGCGTTCCAGTCGGCCCAGTTTCTCGCCGATATAGTCACGCAGGGCGTCGGTCACATCCAGCTGATGTCCACTGATGTTGACTTGCATACCGCTTTCTCCTTGTTGCCTTGTGTAAGAGACGGGTCTGGTTCGACCCGCCGCCGGAACACTTTGGCCTGAAGGCTTTAGGCCTTCAGTCAATCTGGCCTACATCAGTCGTTTGCGCTCACTCGAGGGCGCTATGCCGAGGGACTCGCGATACTTGGCGACCGTCCGACGGGCGACTTGGATGCCTTGTGCTTCCAGTAAACCAGCGATCTTGCTGTCGCTCAACGGCTTTTTCGCGTTTTCTGCTGCAACCAGTTTTTTGATGATCGCGCGGATCGCGGTGGACGAGCATTCGCCGCCTTCAGAGGTGCTGACATGGCTGGAGAAGAAATATTTCAGCTCGTAAATGCCACGCGGGGTGTGCATGAATTTCTGTGTGGTAACGCGTGAAATGGTCGACTCGTGCATACCCACTGCCTCGGCGATGTCATGCAATACCAGAGGCTTCATCGCCTCGTCGCCGTAGTCGAGGAAGCCACGCTGGTGCTCGACGATCTGCGTGGCTACCTTCATCAGCGTTTCGTTGCGGCTCTGCAGGCTCTTGATGAACCAGCGGGCCTCCTGCAACTGGTTGCGCATGAAGGTGTTATCGGCACTGGAATCGGCGCGTTTGACGAAGCCGGCATACTGCGGGTTGACCCTCAGGCGCGGCATCGCCTCCTGGTTCAGTTCCACCAGCCAGCGCTCGTTGTGCTTGCGCACGATCACGTCGGGCACCACGTATTCCGGCTCGCTGGATTCGATCTGCGAACCCGGACGCGGATTCAGGCGCTGGATCAGGTCGATGACCTGGCGCAGTTCGTCTTCCTTGAGCTTGGTGCGGCGCATCAGCTGGGCGTAATCGCGGCTGCCGAGCAGTTCCAGATAATCGCCGACCACGCGCTGGGTTTCGCTCAGCCAGGGGGTGTTAGCGGGCAACTGACGCAGTTGCAGGAGCAGGCATTCGCGCAGGTCACGGGCGCCGATACCTGCTGGTTCGAACTGCTGGATGCGGTGCAGCACCACTTCCACTTCATCCATTTCGACATCCAGTTCGGGGTCGAAGGATTCGGTCACTTCCTCGAGGGTTTCTTCGAGGTAGCCGTCGTTGTTGATGCAGTCGATCAGGGTCGCCGCGATCAGGCGATCCTTGTCCGACATGGGCGCCAGGTTCAGTTGCCAGAGCAGGTGGCTGTGCAGACTTTCGCCGCTGGAGGTGCGAGTGGTGAAGTCCCACTCGTCATCATCGTTGCTGGGCAGGCTGCTGGCGCTGGTCTGGTAGATGTCTTCCCAGGCTGTGTCGACTGGCAGCTCGTTGGGAATGCGCTCGCCCCAGTCGCCTTCTTCCAGGTTATCCACAGTCGGGGTGGTTTCCTGGTAGCTCTCTTCCTTGTTCGGGGTCGGAGTGGCGCTTTCGGCGCCATCAGCCATTGGATCGCTGTTGTCGAAGTCGTCGCCTTCTTCCTGGCGCTCGAGCATGGGATTGGACTCCAGCGCCTCCTGGATTTCCTGTTGCAGGTCCAGAGTAGACAGTTGGAGGAGGCGGATAGCCTGTTGCAGCTGCGGGGTCATCGTCAGCTGCTGGCCCATCTTGAGGACTAGCGATGGTTTCATTGCAGACCTTAATTTACTGGCGAGTTACGCCTTCCACATCAGGGCGCCGAAGCGCCGCCAGGAAGCAAATTATATGCCTGAATTTCTCGTTTTTGCCTAGGGGTTGCAATATTTCTGTAGCGAAATAGCGGGCGACCTACAGGCGGAACTCGTGGCCCAGGTATACCTCTTTCACCGTCTGGTTGGCGAGGATGGTCTCGGCGTCACCTTCGGCGATCAGTTGCCCATCGTTGACGATGTAGGCGGTTTCGCAGATGTCCAGGGTTTCGCGCACGTTGTGATCGGTGATCAGAATGCCGATGCCCTTGGTCTTGAGGTGGTGGATGATCTGCTTGATGTCGCCAACCGAAATCGGGTCGACACCGGCAAAGGGTTCGTCGAGCAGAATGAACTTGGGATTGGTCGCCAGGGCTCTGGCAATCTCTACGCGGCGTCGCTCACCGCCGGACAGGCTCATGCCGAGGCTGTCGGCGATATGGTGGATATGGAATTCCTGCAGCAGGTTTTCCAGCTCCGCCTGGCGTCCGGCGCGGTCCAGGTCCTTGCGCGTTTCGAGAATGGCCATGATGTTGTCGGCCACCGACAGTTTGCGGAAGATCGACGCTTCCTGCGGCAGGTAGCCGATGCCCGCGCGAGCGCGGCCATGCATGGGCTGATGACTGACATCGAGATCGTCGATAAGCACGCGGCCTTGGTCGGCGCGCACCAGGCCGACAATCATGTAGAAGCAGGTGGTCTTGCCGGCACCATTGGGGCCGAGCAGGCCAACGATCTGACCACTTTCGATGCTCAGGCTGACGTCACGCACGACCTGGCGGCTCTTGTAACTTTTCGCCAGGTGTTGGGCTTTGAGAATGGCCATTACTGCTGCTGATCCGCGGGTTTGTTCTTCGGTTGGATGACCATGTCGATACGCGGGCGCGGTGTGCTGACGTTGCCGCCTGTAGCGCGACCGGCGTTTACGATCTGGCGGCGGGTGTCGTAGACGATCTTCTCGCCTTCGAAGGTATTGCCTTCCTGAATCACCTTGGCCTGGTCGATCAGTACGATGCGCTCATTGCTGGCGAAGTACTGGATGGTTTTGCCGTAGGCCTTGACGATGTCCTTGTCCGCCGCCGGCTTCTGCTCGTAGTAGGCCAGATTGCCGACCGATGTGAAGACGTCGATGTCGCCACTGGCGGTCTGGGTGATGGTGACAGTGTCGCCCGTGATCTTCAGGGTGCCCTGAGTGATGATCACATCGCCGCGGTAGACGGCTACACCTTGTCGGTCATCCAGTTCTGCGCTGTCGGCCTGGATGCGAATCGGTTGATCGCGATCCGATGGCAGTGCCCAGGCAGCCGCGCTTCCCAATGCGGCGCCGAGGCTGAGAATCAGGGGGAGGGTATTAACGAACCTCATGCTGGCCTCTTACGTTGGACTGCAGGAGCATCCTGCCGTCATTCAAGTACGCTTTCATTCCTTGTGCCGTGGTTACCCCGTTGGCCGCGACGATTCTAACGGCTTGCTCGGTCTGCGCATATTCCTTGTCAGGAATAACGGTCATGCGGCTGCTGGTGATGATGGTTGGACGGTTCTTGGCGTCGGTGCGGGCGATGCGCACGTCGTCGATCAGTTCTACCTCGACGCCGCCGGGCGAGACTTCGGCACGCTGACTGGTGACTTCCCAGGGCAACTCGGTGCCGCGATATAGCTTCAGCTTGGGGGTATCGACCAGGGTAATGTCGGTGCTTTTGATGTGTTCGAGCTTGTCCGCGGTCATGCGGTAGTGCAGTTTGCCGTCATCCTGGAACTGCACGGTACGCGCGCCTACCGCATAGAAGTCGACGACGTTGTCATCGCTGGTCTGCTGGGTCAGGCGCGCGCTGTCCGGGGCAAGGTTCCAGTAACCGAGTGCGGCCACGACGACTGCAATCAGAGCAAAGATCAGGGTATTGAGGATTTTACGCGGCATGCTGTTCTCTACAGGTAGGCGGCTTGGGCCGCATCCAGTGTGCCTTGGGCACGCATGATCAGTTCGCAGAATTCCCGCGCCGCACCATCACCGCCGCGCGCCTGGGTTACGCCGTGGGCATGCTGGCGGACGAAGCTGTCGGCGCTGGCCACGGCCATGCCCAATCCGACACGACGAATCACCGGAAGGTCCGGCAGGTCGTCACCGAGATAGGCGACCTGTTCATAGCTTAGGCCGAGTTCGGCGAGCAGGCCGTCGAGTACCACGAGTTTGTCTTCACGACCTTGGAACAGGTGCTGGATACCCAGGTTGTTGGCGCGGCGCTCCACCACAGGTGTCTTGCGGCCGCTGATGATGGCCGTGCGCACGCCCGAGTTGATCAGCATCTTGATGCCGTGGCCGTCGAGCGTGTTGAAGGTCTTGAACTCGCTGCCGTCTTCGAGAAAGTACAGGCGGCCGTCGGTCAACACGCCATCGACGTCGAAGATCGCCAGTTTCACGGCGCGTGCGCGTTGCAGTAGTTCGTTCATTACATCACTCCCGCGCGCAGCAGATCGCCGAGGTTGAACGCGCCGATTGGGCGATCATCACCGTCGACTACCACCAGGGCGCTGATCTTGTTGTCTTCCATGATCTTCAGGGCTTCGGCTGCGAGCATCTCGGCGCGAATGGTCTTGCCATGCGGCGTCATCACGTCGTCGATCCGGGCATCGCGTACATCGATGCCCTTGTCCAGTGCGCGGCGCAGGTCGCCATCGGTGAAGATCCCAGCCAGATGGCCATCAGCCTCCAGGACGGTGGTCATGCCCAGGCCTTTCTGGGTCATTTCCAGCAGGGCGTCACGCAGGCTGGTGCCGCGTGTGACTTGAGGCAGGCTCTCGCCGCTGTGCATCACGTTCTCTACCTTGAGCAGCAGGCGCCTGCCAAGGGCGCCGCCCGGATGGGAGAAGGCGAAGTCTTCGGCGGTGAAGCCGCGCGCTTCGAGCAGGGCGATAGCCAGGGCGTCGCCCAGTACCAGGCTGGCAGTGGTCGAGGAAGTGGGTGCCAGGTTCAGCGGGCAGGCCTCCTGCGAGACGCGTGCATCCAGATTGACCTCGGCGGCCTTGGCCAGCGGCGACTCAGGGTTACCGGTCATGCTGATCAGGCGGATACCGAGGCGCTTGATCAGTGGCAGCAGGGTAACGATCTCGGCGGTCGAGCCAGAGTTCGACAGTGCCAGAACGATGTCGTCCTTGGTGATCATGCCCATGTCGCCATGGCTGGCTTCTGCCGGGTGGACAAAGAACGACGTGGTACCGGTGCTGGCCAGAGTTGCAGCGATCTTGTTGCCGATATGCCCGGACTTGCCCATGCCAACCACGACCACGCGGCCCTTGCAGCTGAGAATCAGCTCGCAGGCCTTGATGAAGTCGGCATTGATACGGGGCAATAGCTCCTGCACCGCTTCAATTTCGAGGCGGATGGTGCGCTGCGCGGAATCAATCAGGTCGCGGGTCTGGTTCATTGAGTAAGGCTGTCGGGCGAAAAAAGACGGGGATTATAAACGGAAAAGCTTCCCGCGCTCACCCTCGGTGCAACGAGCCAACGTCGGAACTGTCGCAAGTCTGAACGCCGCTTTGGGGCGCTATTGGGCGGCATGTTGGGCAAATGCTATAGTTCGCGGCCATTTTGGCCCGATAGGGTCTGTTCCTGTTTCGCTCGCGGCCGCGCCGGAGCCTGTTTTGCCTCGACGCAAGGCACGAGATGCGAAGTTTAGTCGTCTAAATGAGTCATCGAGTAACACCGCATCGCTGCAAAACAGGCCCGGCCCTCCGGGTTGCGCGGGAAAATGGTCCCCGCTGTCGTTGCAGGACTTGGCAAGGGGCGACCATTACCGGCGTCCTGCGCCTAACCGGGGATCATTTCTCGCGGCAACGCGGCTCGCGATGAAACGGGAGCAGACCCTAGTTGGCGCGTGTCTTCGCTTCTGGAGGCGGCGTCTGCCAGGAAGGCCTTATTTTCAAGGAGTTCAGATGAGCGCCGAGCACGAGTACGCGATCGAGTTGCAGGGCGTCAGCTTTCAGCGTGGCGCGCGATCGATTTTCGACAAGGTCGATATCCGCATTCCGCGCGGCAAGGTCACCGGCATCATGGGCCCCTCCGGCTGCGGCAAGACCACGCTGCTGCGGCTGATCGCTGCCGAGCTGCGTCCTTCTGCAGGCGATGTTCGCGTCGACGGCGTCAGTCTGCCGAAGCTCTCGCGTGATGAGCTGTTCGATATGCGCAAGCAGATGGGCGTCCTGTTCCAGAGCGGCGCGCTGTTCACCGATCTCGATGTGTTCGAGAACGTGGCATTCCCTCTGCGCGTGCACACCAAGCTTCCTGAGGAAATGATCCGCGACATCGTCCTGATGAAACTGCAGGCCGTTGGCTTGCGTGGGGCGCTGGATCTGATGCCGGACGAGTTGTCTGGCGGCATGAAGCGCCGTGTTGCGCTGGCCCGAGCCATTGCACTCGACCCGCAGATTCTGCTGTACGACGAGCCGTTCGTCGGCCAGGACCCCATCGCCATGGGTGTTCTGGTGCGCCTGATCCGCCTGCTCAACGATGCACTGGGGATCACCAGTGTGGTGGTGTCTCACGACCTTGCAGAAACGGCCAGCATCGCCGACTACATCTATGTCGTCGGTGATGCTCAGGTGTTGGGGCAGGGCACTCCGGCCGAGTTGATGGAGTCGGATAATCCACGTATTCGTCAGTTCATGAAGGGCATTCCTGATGGGCCGGTGCCGTTTCATTTTCCAGCGCCGGACTACCGCGAAGATCTGTTGGGGAGAGGTTGATGCGCAGAAATTCACCGCTCGAACGGCTGCGGCTGTTCGGTCGTGCGGGTATCGATGTGGTCGCGACACTGGGGCGTTCGGTGCTGTTTCTGGTCAGCGCTCTGTTCGGTCGCAGCCGTGCCGGCAAGCCTTTGCAGCTGTTGATCAAGCAGCTGTTCGCGGTTGGCGTGATGTCGCTGGCGATCATTGTCGTGTCCGGCATCTTCATCGGCATGGTGTTGGCCCTGCAGGGCTACAACATTCTGGTCAGCTATGGCTCCGAACAGGCTGTTGGGCAGATGGTCGCCCTGACTCTGCTGCGTGAACTTGGCCCGGTGGTGACCGCGTTGCTGTTCGCCGGCCGCGCCGGCTCGGCGCTGACGGCCGAAATCGGCAACATGAAGTCCACCGAGCAGCTTTCCAGCCTGGAGATGATTGGCGTCGATCCGCTCAAGTACATCGTCGCGCCGCGGCTGTGGGCCGGCTTCATCTCGATGCCGCTGCTGGCGATGATCTTCTGCGTGGTCGGCATCTGGGGTGCGGCCATGGTCGCCGTGGATTGGCTGGGCGTTTACGAGGGCTCGTTCTGGTCGAACATGCAGAACAGTGTTTCCTTTTATGACGACGTGCTCAACGGGGTGATCAAGAGCATCGTCTTCGCCTTCGTGGTGACCTGGATCGCCGTATTCCAGGGCTACGACTGTGAACCTACTTCCGAAGGCATCAGCCGTGCGACCACGCGCACCGTGGTGTACGCCTCGCTGGCCGTGCTTGGCCTGGATTTCATTCTGACCGCTTTGATGTTTGGAGATTTCTGATGCAAAACCGCACGCTGGAGATTGGTGTCGGCCTGTTCCTCATGGCCGGTGTGCTGGCCCTGCTGTTGCTGGCCCTGCGCGTCAGCGGCCTGAGCGTCGGCAGTGCTGGCGATACCTACAAGGTCTACGCCTATTTCGACAACATCGCCGGGCTGACCGTGCGCGCCAAGGTCACCATGGCCGGCGTGAGCATCGGCAAGGTCACTGCGATCGATCTGGATCGTGACAGCTACATGGGCCGGGTGACCCTGGAGCTCGATGGTGGCGTCAATAACCTGCCTGAGGATTCCACTGCGTCGATCCTGACCGCGGGGCTACTCGGTGAGAAATACATCGGCATCAGCGTTGGTGGTGACGAGGAGGTGCTCAAGGACGGCAGCACCATTCACGACACGCAGTCCTCGCTGGTGCTGGAAGACCTGATTGGCAAATTCCTGCTCAATTCGGTCAATAAAGATGAAGCCAATTGATGAGGGCTCCTGACATGTTCAAAACCGTGCGTAACTCCCTGCTGGTGTTGCTGGCTACCATGCCGCTGCTGGCCACCGCTGCGCCAAGCGCCCATGAAGTGGTGCAGCAAACCACCGAAACCCTGCTGGCTGACCTCAAGGCCAACAAGGAGCAGTACCGCAGCAATCCCAATGCTTTCTACGACTCGCTCAACGAGATTCTCGGGCCGGTGGTGGATGTCGATGGCATCGCCCGTGGCGTGATGACCGTGCGCTACTCGCGCCAGGCCTCGCCTGAGCAGATGAGCCGCTTTCAGGAGAACTTCAAGCGCAGCCTGATGCAGTTCTATGGCAATGCCTTGCTTGAGTACAACAATCAGGACATTCGCGTGCTGCCGGCCAGCGGCAGGGCCGAAGGCGAGCGCACGTCGGTCGGCATGGAAATTCGTGATGGCAAGGGCGTGGTCTACCCGCTGTCCTACACCATGGTGTCGATGGATGGCGGCTGGAAGTTGCGTAACGTGGTGATCAACGGCATCAACGTCGGCAAGTTGTTCCGCGATCAGTTCGCCCAGTCCATGCAGAACAACCGTAATGATCTCGACAAGGTTATCGACACCTGGGCCGATACCGTGGCCAGGGCGCGTCAGGCTCGAGGCGAATCGTGAGTCAGGCGAACATCAGCGAGCGCGCCGCTGGGCAATTTCAGCTCAGTGGTGTGCTCGATTACAGTACCGGCCCGCTGCTACGTGAACAGGGCGCGCGCCTGATCGCCGCCAGCAGCGCGACGCGTCTGGCACTGGACTGCAGCGCAGTGGAAAAGTCCAGCAGCGTCGGTCTGGCGCTGTTGCTGGCGTTCATGCGTGATGCACGCAAGGCAGGGCGTGAGCTGACAATCAGTGCGCTGCCCGACGACATGCGTGAGATCGCTCAGGTCAGCGGCCTGCTGGAGTTGCTGTCGCTGCAAGCGTGAAGCGTCTTCCGTCGTTCCGTCAGCACCGGTGTTGGCGGGGTTCGCAGGCGGGAGGCTTTTTTGTATCATGGCCGACCCGCGGGCTCAGGTGCCCGAATGCGTCAGTCGAGGTCGAGCATGCAGGCTGCAGAAGTAAAAAGCCTCCTAGAGGAAAAACTCCCGAATACCCAGGTGGAAGTCGAAGGCGAAGGCTGCAACTTCCAGCTCAACCTGATCAGCGACGAACTGGCCGCCCTCAGCCCGGTCAAGCGTCAGCAGCAGATCTATGCCCACCTCAATGCCTGGATCGCTGATGGCAGCATCCACGCCGTGACCATGAAATTCTTCAGCCAGGCCGATTGGGCCGCGCGTTCCTGAGCCTGCGGGCGACGAGATTCCTATGGATAAACTGATCATTACCGGCGGCGCTCGCCTCGATGGCGAAATCCGCATTTCCGGTGCGAAAAACTCTGCTCTGCCGATTCTGGCGGCCACCCTGCTGGGCGACGCCCCCGTCACCATCTGCAACCTGCCGCACCTGCACGACATCACCACCATGATCGAGCTGTTCGGCCGCATGGGCATCGAGCCGGTGATCGACGAGAAGCTGGCGGTGGAAGTTGACGCCCGTGCGATCAAGACCCTGGTCGCGCCTTACGAACTGGTAAAAACCATGCGCGCCTCGATTCTGGTGCTCGGCCCGATGGTCGCCCGCTTCGGTGAGGCCGAGGTGGCGCTGCCCGGTGGTTGCGCCATCGGTTCGCGTCCGGTCGATCTGCACATCCGTGGCCTCGAGGCCATGGGCGCGATCATCGATGTCGAAGGTGGCTACATCAAGGCCAAGGCGCCGGAAGGTGGCTTGCGCGGGGCGCACTTCTTCTTCGACGTAGTCAGCGTGACCGGTACCGAGAACATCATGATGGCCGCGACCCTGGCCAAGGGCCGCAGCGTGCTGGAAAACGCCGCGCGTGAGCCTGAAGTGGTCGACCTGGCCAACTGCCTGATCGCCATGGGCGCGAAGATCCAGGGCGCCGGCACCGATACCATCATCATCGACGGCGTCGAGCGCCTGCACGGTGCGCGTTTCAACGTCATGCCTGACCGTATCGAGACCGGTACCTACCTGGTCGCGGCAGCCGTTACCGGTGGCCGGGTCAAGGTCAAGGACGCCGACCCTTCGACGCTGGAGGCCGTGCTGGCCAAGCTGCAGGAGGCTGGCGCCGAAATCACTACCGGCCCGGACTGGATCGAGCTGGACATGAAGGGTAAGCGCCCAAAAGCCGTCAACCTGCGCACCGCTCCCTATCCGGCGTTCCCCACCGACATGCAGGCGCAGTTCATCGCCCTCAATGCGGTGGCCGAAGGCACTGGCACCATCATCGAAACCGTGTTCGAAAACCGTTTCATGCACGTCTACGAGATGCTGCGCATGGGCGCCAATATCCTGGTCGAAGGCAATACGGCCGTGGTTACCGGGGTCGACAAGCTCAAGGGCGCACCTGTGATGGCGACCGACCTGCGCGCCTCGGCGAGCCTGGTGCTGGCCGCGCTGGTGGCTGACGGCGATACGCTGATCGACCGCATTTACCACATCGACCGTGGTTACGAGTGCATCGAAGAGAAGCTGCAACTGCTCGGCGCCAAGATCCGCCGCGTTCCGGGTTGATGGCGATCTGCTGCGCGTCGGTCCTGCTGCGTTAAAAACAGGCTCGGAATGCTCATTTACAACTTGTAAACTCCGCTTCCTCGCCTGTTTTTGCCTTGCATGACTCTAGCTCGCGAGATCGCAGATAGTGTGGCCACCCCTCTCGGGAGGCCGCTTCCGCTCAAGGAAACCGTTTCATGTTGACCATCGCCCTGTCCAAAGGCCGCATTCTCGATGACACCCTGCCGTTGCTTGCTGCAGCGGGCATCGAGCCGACCGAGAACCCGGACAAGAGCCGCAAGCTGATCATCCCGACCACTCAGGATGATGTGCGCCTGCTTATCGTGCGTGCCACCGATGTGCCGACCTATGTCGAGCACGGTGCCGCTGATCTGGGTGTCGCCGGCAAGGATGTACTGATGGAGTACGGCGGCCAGGGCATCTACGAGCCGCTGGATCTGCAGATCGCCAAGTGCAAGCTGATGACGGCTGGCAAGGTCGGTGCGCCGGAGCCGAAAGGCCGCCTGCGCGTGGCCACCAAGTTCGTCAACGTCGCCAAGCGCTACTACGCCGAGCAGGGCCGTCAGGTCGACATCATCAAGCTGTACGGCTCGATGGAACTGGCGCCGCTGGTGGGCCTGGCCGACAAGATCATCGACGTGGTCGACACCGGCAACACCCTGCGTGCCAACGGCCTGGAGCCGCAGGAACTGATAGCCACCATCAGCTCGCGGCTGATCGTCAACAAGGCCTCGATGAAAATGCAGCACGCGCGCATCCAGGCCCTGATAGATACCCTGCGTGGCGCCATCGAGGCGCGACACCAAGGCTGATTCCTCACCGCGACCTCTGGTCGCGGCAGCCTATCCGTGTCATAGCCAAATTCTCAGGTGCCCGCACGGTGGGCTTGCTACTCTAGCGGCGCCTGAAATTTGCCATCACACGAGGCTTAGCCATGACTGCTCCAATCGCCATTCGCCGACTCAATGCCGCTGACCAGGATTTCGCCCGACACCTGGATCATCTGCTGAGCTGGGAGAGCGTGTCCGACGATGGCGTCAACCAGCGCGTCCTGGAAATCATCCAGGCCGTGCGTGAGTGCGGCGATGCCGCCCTGGTCGAATACACCCAGCGTTTCGATGGTCTGCAAGTCGCCTCCATGGCCGACCTTATCCTGCCGCGCGAGCGCCTGGAACTGGCCCTGACCCGAATCAGTGCCGAGCAGCGCCAAGCGCTGGAAGTGGCCGCCGAGCGGGTGCGCAGCTACCACGAGAAGCAGAAGCAGGACTCCTGGCGCTACACCGAAGCCGACGGCACGGTGCTGGGGCAGAAGGTCACCCCGCTGGATCGCGCCGGCCTGTACGTGCCGGGCGGCAAGGCGTCCTACCCGTCCTCGGTGCTGATGAACGCCATTCCGGCCAAGGTCGCCGGCGTGCCGGAAGTGGTAATGGTGGTGCCGACCCCGCGTGGTGAGATCAACGAGATCGTTCTCGCTGCTGCCGCCATCGCCGGCGTCGACCGCGTGTTCACCATCGGTGGCGCCCAGGCTGTGGCCGCGTTGGCCTACGGCACCGAGAGCGTGCCGCCGGTGGACAAGATCGTCGGTCCGGGCAACATCTATGTGGCCACCGCCAAGCGCCATGTGTTCGGCAAGGTGGGCATCGACATGATCGCCGGCCCGTCGGAGATCCTCGTGGTCTGTGACGGCCAGACCGATCCGGACTGGATCGCCATGGATCTGTTCTCCCAGGCTGAGCACGATGAGGATGCCCAGTCGATCCTGGTCAGCCCGGATGCCGCCTTCCTCGACCGCGTCGCTGAAAGCATCGCCAAGCTGCTGCCGACCATGGAGCGGGCCGAGATCATCCGTACCTCGCTGGAGGGGCGCGGCGCCTTGATCCAGGTGGCGGACATGGAGCAGGCCATTGAGGTGGCCAACCGTATCGCGCCCGAGCACTTGGAGCTGTCGGTCGCCGACCCGGAAGCCTGGCTGCCCGAGATTCGCCACGCCGGTGCGATCTTCATGGGCCGCTACACAGCAGAAGCCCTGGGTGACTATGTGGCGGGCCCGAACCACGTGCTGCCAACATCGGGCACCGCGCGTTTTTCCTCGCCGCTGGGTGTGTACGACTTTCAGAAGCGCTCGTCGATCATCTTCTGCTCGCCGGATGGCGCGTCGGAGCTTGGCAAGAGCGCCTCGGTGCTGGCCCGTGGCGAGTCGCTGACCGCGCATGCGCGCAGCGCCGAGTACCGAATCAAGTGATGTAGGGCGCGTCACGCGCGCCTATTGATTATCCGTGGTGCGCACAGCGCACCCTACGCATTCGAGGAGAGAAGGGCAGATGAGCAAATTCTGGAGCCCCTTCGTCAAAGACCTGGTGCCCTATGTGCCAGGTGAGCAGCCCAAGCTGAGCAAGCTGGTCAAGCTCAATACCAACGAGAACCCATATGGCCCCTCGCCCAAGGCCATTGCGGCGATGCAGGCTGAGGTCAACGACAACCTGCGTTTGTACCCGGACCCCAACAGCGACCGCCTGAAGCAGGCAGTGGCCGACTACTACGGTGTACAGACCAACCAGGTGTTCGTCGGCAATGGCTCCGACGAGGTGTTGGCACACGCGTTCCATGGCCTGTTCCAGCATGACGCGCCGCTGCTGTTCCCGGACATCAGCTACAGCTTCTATCCGGTTTATTGCGGCCTGTACGGTATCGAGCAGCAGCAGGTGCCGCTGGACGAGCAGTTCCAGATCCGCGTGGAGGATTATGCTCGGCCCAATGGCGGCATCATCTTCCCCAACCCCAATGCGCCGACCGGCTGTCTGCTGCCGCTCGAGGCCATCGAGCGCCTACTGCAAGGCAGCCCGGATTCGGTAGTGCTGGTAGACGAGGCCTATATCGACTTCGGTGGGCAGACGGCCATCGCCCTGGTCGACAAGTACCCGAATCTGCTAGTCACCCAGACCCTGTCCAAGTCGCGTTCTCTGGCGGGCTTGCGCGTTGGGATTGCAGTCGGTCATCCGGACCTGATCGAGGCGCTGGAGCGAATCAAGAACAGCTTCAACTCCTACCCGCTTGATCGAGCGGCCATCGCCGGTGCAGCCGCAGCGTTCGAGGACCGTGATTATTTCGAGAAAACCTGCCAGCAGGTGATCGAGAGTCGTGAGGCGGTGGTTGCGGGCCTGCAGGGGCTGGGCTTCGAGGTACTGCCTTCGGCAGCGAACTTCGTCTTCGCCCGTCACCCGGGCAAGGATGCAGCGACTTTGGCCGCGGGCCTGCGTGAGCAGGGCGTGATCGTGCGTCACTTCAAGCAACAGCGCATCGCCCAGTTCCTGCGTATCACCATCGGTACGCCGGAGCAGAACCAGGCACTGCTGGATGCGCTGCGTGGGCTGTAATCGATACGAGCTTTAGCAAAGCCGGTGACGCTCGCGTCACCGGCTTTTTTCATGGCACGGTGCATGGCGTTGCGGTTACTCGTGGTGCGGCTGGCCGAGGAAGGTCAGTGAGGTGAACAGACCACGGCTCTCGATATTCGGGTCGTTCTCCACCGGTACGTAGACCGAGGCGCTGATGATGTTCAGTGCCTCGTTGCGCACCGTTACCTGCGCGCGGCCCTCGGCATCGGTTACCGCGCTGACCTGATGCGGTGCGCCGCGATAGTCGCCGACCAGCTCGACGCCTGCCATCGGCTTGCCGTCCACCAGCACGCGCACCGGCAGCGGCTTGCCTGGGCCGACCTTGAGCGGGTCGGTTTCCGGCACTATGACCATCTTCAGGTGTTCCAGCGCAGGCAGCTTGGCGTCTTCTGAGTAGATCGCCAGGCTGTATTTGTAGGTTTGCAGCGACTGGGTCGAGTTCGTCACCTGACTGCGGCCCTGGTTGATCCATTGGCCTTCCGGGGTCTTCGACCAGGCGCCATTGTCCAGCGCGACACCGAGTACGGCGGGTTTCTTCAAAGGTTGCAGGCGGGCGTGGTCGGCCAGACGTTCGACGGTCACCGGAATCATTCGACCCGCTGCGTCATAGGCCCAGGCGCCGCTGATCTTTTCCGCCTTGAAGGCATCATCCTCGGCACCGTGGCCGTAGACGACTTCGATATTGCCGCGGCGCTCCTCGGTCCAGAGGCCGTGAGCGAGAGCGCTGCTGCTGGCGAACAGGCCGGCGAGAAGCAGGTAGGCAGGAATACGCATGTGAATCTCCGATTCAAAGGTTGAGGGTCAGGCTGACGCTGAGATTGCGAGGGTCGCCGGGCATTACCCAGACGTTGTTGAACGAGCGCTCGTAGTACTTGCGATCGAACAGGTTGTTGAGGTTCAGGCCCAGGTTCAGGTCCTTGGTGGCCTGCCAGCGCGCCAGCAGATCGACCGTGGTATAGGCCGGCAGCTCGAAATCGCTGCCGGTCTGCCCGGAGCGGTCGCCAACGTAGGTGATCGCGGCGCCCAGCTCGGAACCTTTCATTGCGCCATTCTGGAACTGGTAAACACTCATCAGGCTGGCGCTGTTGCGGGCGATGCCAAGCAGGTCACTACCTTCAGGGATGCTGTTGTCCTTGGTCACCTCAGCATCGATGTAGGCGTAGGCGCCGATCACACGTAGGGCATCGGTGAGCTGGCCGCTGACCTGCAGGTCCAGACCCTGGCTGCGCGCCTTACCGGCGGCGATGCTGTCGCCGGGGTTGTTCGGGTCGGCAGTCAGCACGTTTTCCTTGTCGATATGGAACAGTGCCACGGTGGCGCCGAGGCGGCTGTCGAGCAGGTCGAGCTTGAGGCCGGTTTCATAGCCGAGGCCTTTCTCCGGTTTGAATACCTGCCCTTGGGCGCCGATGGTGTTGGGCTTGAACGACATCGAGGCGTTGGCGAACACGCCGACCTCTGGTGTCAGCTGATAGAGCACGCCGGCGCGCGGGGTGGCGACATCCTTGCTCTGCTCGTTGCTGACGCGGGTACTGCGGTTCAGTGCGTTTTGCTCGAAACGCTCCAGACGCACGCCGAGCAGGCCGCTCCAGCGCTCGTTGAAGCTGATCTGATCCTGCAGGTTGAGGGCGTAGCTTTCGGTGTGCTCGTGGAAGTCGTTGGGATTGACGATGGGGGGCTTGGGCTGACCATAGATCGGGTTGTAGATGTCCTGGCCATAGCCCAGGCCGGTAACGCTTTGCGGGTACTTCTGGCTGTTGCGATAGTTCTCGTATTCCAGCCCAAGTAGCGTCTGATGTTGCCAACCTGCCAGTTCGAACTGCCCATGCAGCTCGGCCTGGGTGATGCTGTCGTTCCATTCGAAGCGGCGCTCGCGATAGAAGCGCGTGACCTGATCGCCAATCAGGCGCGATGGTTCGGAGCTGTTGCCGTCCAGCGTGCCCTGGCTGTAATGGCTGGCCAGGCGCAGTTTCCAGGCATCGTTGAGGTAGTGCTCGAGGCTGACCTGCAGTAGTTGGTTGTCGTTGCGGATCTTGCCGTCGTTGGTCTCGCCGAGAAAGGTCGAGTGCTTGACCGCGCCCATCTTGCCGTCGACGGCGGGAATGCCGCGGTCGAACACCGAGTCGGTGCGGGAAAATTCGCTGTCGATCATCAGCAGGGTGTCGGGCGACAGCTGCCAACTGAAGGTCGGGTTGATGATCTGTCGCTGGTTGCCAACGTGATCGCGAAAACTGCCGTTGTCTTCGACTGCCAGGTTGACCCGCGAAAGCAGGGTGCCGTCCTCGTTCAGCGGTGTGTTGACGTCGAGACTGCTGCGGTAGCGATCCCAGCGCCCGGCGCTGGCTTTGAACTGAGTGAAGGGCTCCAGTTGCGGGCGCTTGGTGACGATGTTGACCAGCCCGCCGGGATCGCCGCGGCCGTAGAGGGCGGCGGCCGGTCCTTTGAGCACTTCCAGACGCTCGATGGCTGATGCGTCCGGCGAGCTGTAACTGCCGCGGTTGATGGCGAAGCCGTTGCGATACAGCTCACCAGTGGTGAAGCCACGCACGCTGTAGTTGAGAAATGTCAGGCCGCCGAAATTGTTCTGCCGCGAGACGCCGCCAGCGAAATCCAGGGCGCGGTCGATACGGCTGCTGCCGAGATCGTCCAGCACCTGGGCGGGGACTACGCTGATGGCCTGGGGAATCTCGCTGATGGGGGTGTCGGTACGGGTGGCGCTGGATGAACGCTTGGCGCGGTAGCCCTGCACCGGCCCGTCGGCTTGTTCACCGGGGGCGCTGATGATGCTGTCAGCCAGTTGGGCTGGAGATTCGGCGGCAAGAGCGCAGGGTGTTAACAGGCTGCCGGCAAGCAAGGCGGTAGTGACGCGCAAGGGGATGTCTCCGGATGATTGTGATTAATGTAATAACATTACAATAGCCTCAATCGAGAAAATTTCCCACTTGAAAATGCTCGCCGATCAGTTGCCGTTAACGGGAGGGCGAATGCCGATCTCGGCGCTCAGCTCCAGCGATTTGCCGTTGCGCAGTACCTCGATGCGAATCTTGTCGCCAGGCTTGGTGCGCGCTACCTGGTTCATCGAACGCCGGCCGTCGCTGGCCGCTTCGCCGTCGATGCTGAGAATCAGGTCGCCAGGCTGCAGGCCGGCTTTCTGTGCCGGGCCGTCGCGATAGACCCCGGCGACGACAATGCCGGGGCGGCCATCGAGGCCGAAGGACTCGGCCAGTTCCGGCGTCAGTGGTTGCACCTCGACACCTAGGTAGCCGCGAATCACCTGACCATGTTCGATGATCGCCTGCATCACTTCCATCGCCAGTTTCACCGGTATGGCGAAGCCGATACCCTGCGAGCCGCCGGACTTGGAGAAGATCGCGGTGTTGATGCCGACCAGGTTGCCGTGGGCATCGACCAACGCACCGCCGGAGTTACCCGGGTTGATTGCCGCATCGGTCTGGATGAAGTCTTCGTAGGTGTTGAGGCCCAGCTGGTTGCGCCCGGTGGCGCTGATGATGCCCATGGTCACGGTCTGGCCGACGCCGAAGGGGTTGCCGATGGCCAGGGTGACATCGCCGATGCGAATCCTGTCGGATCGCCCGAGGGTGATCGCCGGGAGATTGGGCAGGTCGATCTTCAAGACTGCGAGGTCGGTTTCCGGGTCGTTGCCGATCACCCGGGCCAGGGTTTCGCGGCCATCCTTGAGGGCGACGACGATCTGGTCGGCACCGCTGACCACGTGATTGTTGGTCAGCAGGTAGCCTTCACGGCTCATCAGCACGGCCGAACCCAGGCTCGATTCCATGCGCTGCTGACGTGGCAGGTTGTCACCGAAGAAGCGGCGGAAGGTCGGGTCTTCGAACAGCGGATGGGTTGGTTTGCTCACCAGCTTGGTGGTGTACAGGTTGGCCACTGCAGGCGAGGCGGTGTCGACGGCTTCGGCGTAGGATACCGGGCCTTCCTGCAGGCGGCTGTAGAGCGGGGCCTGCACCAGTTGCACTTCCTGGCGTGGCAAACCGACCCATTCCGGGTAGCGCTGGATCAGCAGGAGTGCGAGCAGCACGCCAACCAGCAGGGGCCAACCGAGAAAACGCAGTGCCTGGGGCATCGAGACAATCCTGAGGGTTGCGGGGGCCAAATCCGGCCCTTAAGGTGGCGCATTATAGTGAGGTGCTCGCCAATTAGGCAGCGGCCCGCAACAGCTTGTGAGGAATCTTCATGGCCATTGCCCTGACCACGCTAGTGGAAGAAGCTGACGCTTTTCTTAATGCGTCGCGCATCAGTGATTACTGCCCCAATGGCCTGCAGGTCGAGGGGCGTCCGCAGGTCAGCCGCATCGTCAGCGGCGTTACCGCCAGTCAGGCGCTGATCGAGGCTGCGATCGAGGCCGAGGCCGATGTGCTGCTGGTGCATCACGGCTATTTCTGGAAGGGTGAGAACCCCTGTGTCACTGGCATGAAGCAGCGTCGTCTGAAAGCGCTGCTGGCGCACGATATCAGTCTGCTGGCCTATCACCTGCCGCTGGATGTACACCCCGAAGTGGGCAACAACGTGCAGCTCGCACGGCAGCTCGGCATCGTCGTCGAGGGGCCGCTGGAGCCGGAAAACCCGCGCACCGTTGGCCTCGTCGGCTCGCTGACCGAGCCGGCGAGCGCCGTCGATTTCGCCCGCCACGTGCAGCAGGTGCTCGGGCGTGAACCGCTGCTGGTGGAGGGCGAAGGGCTGATCCGTCGCGTCGGCTGGTGCACCGGTGGTGGGCAGGGCTACATCGACCAGGCTGTAGCAGCCGGGGTCGACCTGTACCTGACCGGCGAAGCCTCGGAGCAGACCTTCCACAGCGCCCGCGAGAATGGCGTGAGCTTCATCGCCGCGGGCCATCATGCCACCGAGCGCTATGGCGTGCAGGCACTGGGCGATTATCTGGCGCGTCGTTTCGCCCTCGAGCACCTGTTCATCGACTGCCCCAATCCAGTCTGAGTCATCCAGACGGGCAGGCATAACACTAGAACGTTTCGATCTAACCGGCGCCCTGAGTATAAGCAGGTGCTGTGGTAGAGTGCGCGCTCGTCCACGGCCCGCCGGCCCCATAACAGCAATCCGTGAGTAGCCATGCTCGACAAATTGACCCATCTCAAGCAGCTGGAGGCGGAAAGCATCCACATCATTCGTGAAGTGGCCGCCGAATTCGATAACCCGGTGATGCTCTATTCCATCGGTAAGGATTCAGCCGTGATGCTGCATCTGGCCCGCAAGGCATTCTTCCCAGGCAAACTGCCGTTTCCGGTGATGCACGTCGACACCCGCTGGAAATTCCAGGAGATGTACAGCTTTCGCGACAAGATGGTCAGCGAGATGGGCCTGGACCTGATCACCCACATCAACCCCGATGGTGTGGCGCAGGACATGAACCCCTTCACCTACGGCAGTGCCAAGCACACCGATGTGATGAAGACCGAAGGCCTCAAGCAGGCGCTGGACAAGTACGGTTTCGACGCCGCCTTCGGTGGCGCGCGCCGCGACGAAGAAAAGTCGCGCGCTAAAGAGCGCGTGTACTCCTTCCGCGACAGCAAGCACCGCTGGGACCCGAAGAACCAGCGCCCGGAGCTGTGGAACGTTTACAACGGCAAGGTCAAGAAGGGCGAGTCGATCCGCGTCTTCCCGCTGTCGAACTGGACCGAACTGGACATCTGGCAGTACATCTATCTGGAGCAGATTCCAATCGTGCCGCTGTACTTCGCTGCCGAGCGCGAAGTGATCGAGAAAAACGGCACGCTGATCATGATCGACGACGAGCGCATCCTCGAGCACCTGTCCGATGAAGAGAAGGCGCGCATCACCAAGAAGATGGTGCGTTTCCGTACCCTTGGCTGCTACCCGCTGACCGGCGCGGTGGAGTCCACGGCACTGACTTTGCCCGAAATCATCCAGGAGATGCTCCTGACCCGGACTTCCGAACGCCAGGGCCGCGTGATCGATCACGACGCCGCCGGGTCGATGGAAGAAAAGAAACGTCAGGGCTATTTCTGAGGATCGCGCACCATGAGTCACCAATCCGATTTGATCGGCCAGGACATTCTCGCTTACCTGGCCCAGCACGAGCGCAAGGAACTGCTGCGCTTTCTTACCTGTGGCAACGTCGACGACGGCAAGAGCACGCTGATCGGCCGTTTGCTGCATGATTCCAAGATGATCTACGAAGATCATCTGGAAGCCATCACCAAGGATTCGAAGAAAGTCGGTACCACCGGCGATGACATCGACCTGGCACTGCTGGTCGATGGCCTGCAGGCCGAGCGCGAGCAGGGCATCACCATCGATGTGGCTTACCGCTATTTTTCTACCGCCAAGCGCAAGTTCATCATCGCCGACACTCCCGGCCATGAGCAGTACACGCGCAACATGGCCACCGGCGCCTCGACGTGCGACCTGGCGATCATCCTGATCGACGCCCGTTACGGCGTGCAGACCCAGACCAAGCGCCACAGCTTCATCGCATCCTTGCTGGGCATCAAGCATATCGTCGTCGCGGTCAACAAGATGGACCTCAAGGACTTCGATCAGGGCGTGTTCGAGCAGATCAAGGCCGACTACCTGGCCTTCGCCGAGAAGATCGACCTGCGTCCGACCACCCTCGAGTTCGTGCCGATGTCGGCCCTCAAGGGCGACAACGTGGTCAACAAGTCCGAGCGCTCGCCCTGGTACACCGGCCAGTCGCTGATGGAAATTCTCGAGACCGTCGAAGTCGCTGGCGACCGCAACTTCGATGACCTGCGCTTCCCGGTGCAGTACGTCAACCGTCCGAACCTGAACTTCCGTGGCTTCGCCGGTACCCTGGCCAGCGGCATCGTGCGCAAGGGCGACGAAGTACTGGCCTTGCCGTCGGCCAAGAGCAGTCGGGTCAAATCCATCGTCACCTTCGAGGGTGAGCTGGAGCAGGCCGGTCCGGGCCAGGCCATCACCCTGACCCTGGAAGACGAGATCGACGTGTCGCGCGGCGACATGCTGGTGCATGCCGACAACCGTCCGCAGGTCACCGACAGCTTCGAGGCCATGCTGGTATGGATGGGCGAGGAGCCGATGCTGCCGGGCAAGAAATACGACATCAAACGCGCCACCAGTTATGTGCCGGGCTCGATCCCGAGTATCGTTCATCGCGTCGATGTGAACACCTTGGAGCAGGGCGCGGCCAGCGAGCTCAAACTCAACGAAATCGGCCGGGTCAAGGTGGCGCTGGATGCACCGATCGCCCTGGATGGTTACGAATACAACCGCACCACGGGTGCTTTTATCATCATTGACCGCCTGACCAACGGTACCGTCGGTGCCGGCATGATCATCGCCGCTCCGGTCGCCCATGGTGGTGGTCAGCATGGCCGTCTGGCGCACGTGTCGACCGAGGAGCGTGCTTCGCGCTTCGGCCAGCAACCGGCCACCGTGCTGTTCACGGGCCTCTCCGGTGCCGGCAAGAGCACTCTGGCCTATGCCGTGGAGCGCAAGCTGTTCGATGTGGGCCGCGCGGTGTACGTGCTCGATGGCCAGAATCTGCGCCACGATCTCAACAAGGGGCTGCCGCAGGATCGCGCAGGCCGCGCCGAGAACTGGCGTCGTGCCGCGCATGTGGCGCGTCAGTTCAACGAAGCCGGGATGATTGCCCTGGCCGCCTTCGTCGCCCCGGATGCAGAAGGGCGTGAGCAGGCCAAGGTGCTGATCGGTCGCGAGCGTGCGCTGACCGTTTATGTGCAGGCGTCGCCGCAGATTTGCGCCGAACGTGATCCGCAGGGGCTGTACGCGGCCGGTGGTGACAACATCCCAGGCGAGGGCTTCCCTTACGACGTGCCGCTGGATGCCGATCTGGTGATCGACACCCAGTCGCAGTCGGTCGACGAGGGCGTCAAGGCGGTGCTGGATCTGCTGCGTAGTCGCGGCGCGATCTAACATTCGCGATGCTGCATGAAGAGCCCCGCTTATTAGTGGGGCTCATCGTTTGTGGGGTGTCTTTTGTAGGAGCGAATTCATTCGCGATATGGGCTTACGATGATCGCGAATGAATTCGCTCCTACCGTCCCGCGTAGCCCACAACCGCGCCCAATAAAAAGCCCCGCAATCGCGGGGCTCGGTGTTTCTGGCTGGCGGGTTACTTCTTCAGCCCGTAGCTCTCATCCAGCATGCCGGGGCCGTCGCTTTTCGGCGCGTAGTCCTTGGGCATTTCGTGGTTCTTCGGCGGGGTCAGGCGCTCGCGCTTCTCGCCTGTCTCTGTGCTGTTCAGGGTGGCCAGCAGGCGTTGACGAGTCAGCTCGTCCAGGGCCAGGCGGTTGGCGCCGTCGGACAGGTGCTCCTGCACGTCCTGGTAGCTCTGGGTGAGTTTCTTCACCAGGCTGGCGGTGGTGTTGAAGTGGGTCACCACTTCGCTCTGGTAGGCCTCGAAGCGTGCCTGCATTTCATCCATCTGCCGCTGCGTACGGCCCGGTGCAGCATTGGGGGCCAGGCGGGCGAGCAGAAAGCCCACGGCGATGCCGACCACCAGGGTCAGGGCGGGTATCAACCAGGCTGTAACGGTCTGTTCCACGAGTCCTTCCTCTCAAAACGGCTTTGCTTTACGTTAGCGGCTTGAGCCTGTGCTGTATACGTCCAGAACCTGCTCAGCGTCTTCTGCGCGTCGGCACTGCTGCGTTAAAAACAGGTTCGGAATGCTCATGTACAACAGTACACTCCGCTTCCTCTCCTGTTTTTGCCTTGCATTGCTTCTAGCTCGTAAGACGCTGAACAGGTTCATTTGCCGCACAGGCAGTTTGCTAGACGAGTCGACCCGTTGCGGGGTCACGGAGTTCAGTGTTGCTCAGTCGCGAAACCCCTCTTTTCATTCAAGGCCCCGTGGGTCAACTCGAAGCCCTTCTGCTGGAGGTGCCGGACGCCCGAGGCGTGGCGCTGGTCTGCCATCCCAATCCGGTGCAGGGCGGTACCATGCTCAACAAGGTGGTGAGCACGCTGCAGCGCACCGCGCGTGACTGTGGTTATCACACATTGCGATTCAATTATCGCGGCGTCGGCGCCAGTGCCGGTAGCCATGACATGGGCACCGGCGAGGTCGACGATGCCGATGCCGTCGCCGCCTGGCTCAAGGAGGAATACCCGAACCTGCCTGTCACGCTGCTGGGTTTCTCCTTCGGCGGCTTCGTCGCCGCAGCGCTGGGCGCGCGCCTGGAGGCGCAAGGCCAGGTGCCGAGCAAGTTGTTCATGGTGGCGCCGGCGGTGCATCGCCTGACTGCCGAGGTGCCGCCGGCCAGCCAGTGCCCGCTGGTGGTGATCCAGCCTGATGCCGACGAGGTGGTTGAGCCACAGGCCGTGTACGACTGGTCGGCCAATCTCGGGCGTGCCCACGAGCTGCTGAAAGTGGCAGAATGCGGTCACTTTTTTCATGGCAAGCTGACGGACTTGAAGGACATCCTTCTGCCGCGTTTATAAAAAACCGTCATTCCCGCGCAGGCGGGAACCCAGAGGGCCGCAGCACCCAGGCTCCCGCCTTCGCGGGAGTGACGGCAAATGAAGGCCTACCAAGTCATTGCAGCAAGACAAGCGAATTACTATGACCACCCGTATCCTTACCGGTATTACCACCACCGGCACGCCGCACCTGGGCAACTATGCCGGCGCCATCCGCCCGGCCATCGTCGCCAGCCGCGATCCGCAGATGGACTCTTTCTACTTCCTCGCCGATTACCACGCGCTGATCAAGTGCGATGACCCGGCGCGCATCCAGCGTTCGCGTCTGGAAATCGCGGCCACCTGGCTGGCATTGGGGCTGGATACCGACAAGGCGACCTTCTACCGCCAGTCCGACATCCCCGAGATTCCCGAGCTGTGCTGGCTGCTCACCTGCGTCGCCGGCAAGGGCCTGCTCAACCGCGCCCACGCTTACAAGGCTTCGGTGGACAAGAACGTTGAAGCTGGTGAGGACCCGGACGCCGGTGTGACCATGGGCCTGTTCAGCTACCCGGTGCTGATGGCCGCGGACATCCTGATGTTCAACGCGCAAAAGGTGCCGGTCGGTCGTGACCAGATTCAGCATGTGGAGATGGCGCGCGACATCGGTCAGCGCTTCAATCACCTGTTCGGCAAGGGCAAGGACCTGTTCGTCCTGCCCGAGGTGGTGATCGAGGCGGAAGTGGCGACGCTGCCAGGCCTCGACGGGCGCAAGATGAGCAAGAGCTACGACAACACCATCCCGCTGTTCGGCACAGCCAAGCAGCTCAAGGACGCCGTGGCGCGCATCGTCACCGACTCCAAGCTACCCGGTGAGCCCAAGGATGCCGAGGGTTCGCATCTGTTCACCCTGTACCAGGCCTTCGCCAGCCACGCGCAGCAGGCCGAATTCCGGGCCGAGCTGGAAGGCGGCCTGGCCTGGGGCGAGGCGAAGAATCGCCTGTACCAGCTGCTCGAAGACACCCTGGGCGAGGCGCGCGAGCGCTACAACGCGCTGATCGCTCGGCCGGCCGACCTGGAAGACATTCTCCTCGCCGGCGCCGCCAAGGCGCGCAAGATCGCCACGCCGTTCCTTGGCGAGCTGCGCGAGGCGGTGGGCCTGCGTTCGTTCCGCGAGCAGGTGCAAGTCGCTACTGGCGAGAAGAAGAAAGCCGCCAAGAGCGCCCGCTTCGTCAGCTTCCGCGATGAAGATGGCAGCTTCCGCTTCCGTCTGCTGGATGCCGATGGCGAGCAACTGCTGCTGTCGAAATCCTTCGCCGATGGCAAGTCGGCCGGCATGATCAATAAACGCCTGCAATCCGGCGAACCGCTGGATGTGCGCGTCGAAGGCCAGGTGTTCGCGGTATGGATCGATGGCGAGAGCGTGGCCAGCAGCCCCGAGTTCGCTGACGGTCAGGCGCTGGAAGATGCCATCGCCCGTCTGCGTGAGGCGTTAGCGCCGCAGGAGTGAGATGGCCGGTTCATACCGGGCGGCGGTTGCCGCCCACGGCAAGATTGCCAATCAACGGGGGCGTCGCTAAAGTGACGCCCCCGTTTTTACTTGCCCGGCTAACGAATCATGACCCCCTTAGAGCGTTATCAGGCCGATCTCAAGCGGCCCGACTTCTTCCATGATGCGGCCCAGGAAAATGCTGTCCGCCATCTGCAGCGTCTCTACGACGAGCTGATTGCGCGCGACCAGAGCAAATCCGGGTTGATGGGCAAGCTGTTCGGCAAGAAGCCGCAGGGGCCGGTCAAGGGCCTGTATTTCTGGGGTGGCGTTGGACGCGGTAAGACCTACCTGGTCGACACCTTCTTCGATGCGCTGCCGTTCGAGCAGAAGATGCGCACGCACTTCCACCGCTTCATGAAGCGCGTGCACGAGGAGATGAAGACCCTCAAGGGCGAGAAGAACCCGCTGACCATCATCGGCAAGCGTTTCGCCGACGAGGCACGGGTGATCTGCTTCGACGAGTTCTTCGTCAGCGACATCACCGATGCCATGATTCTCGCCACGCTGATGGAAGAGCTGTTCAAGAACGGCGTTTCCCTGGTCGCTACGTCCAACATCGTGCCGGACGGCCTTTACAAGGACGGCCTGCAGCGCGCGCGCTTCCTGCCGGCCATCGCCCTACTCAAGCAGCATACCGACATCGTCAACGTCGACAGCGGCGTCGACTACCGTCTGCGCGCGCTGGAGCAGGCTGAGTTGTTCCACTTCCCGCTCGGCCCGGCTGCCGAGGAGAGTCTGCTGACCAGCTTCCGCAGCCTGCTACCGGACTGCACCCACATGGTGGAGAACGAGGCGCTGATGATCGAGAACCGCGCGATCCACGCCGTGCGGGTCTGCGAGGACGTGGCCTGGTTCGAATTCCGTGAGCTGTGCGATGGCCCGCGCAGCCAGAATGACTACATCGAACTGGGCAAGATCTTCCATGCGGTGATCCTGGCCAATGTCGAGCAGATGAGCGTGGCCAAGGACGACATGGCGCGACGCTTCATCAACCTGGTGGACGAGTTCTACGACCGTAACGTCAAACTGATCATCTCCGCGGAAGTGGAACTCAAGGATCTCTACACCGGTGGTCGCCTGAGTTTCGAGTTCCAGCGCACGCTGAGCCGCCTGCTGGAAATGCAATCGCACGAATTCCTCTCGCGCCCACACCGGCCCTGACGGAAGGCGATATGAAAAAGGCGACCCACAAGGTCGCCTTTTTCATTGGTGCTTCCCCGCTAGGGTGCGCGTACGCACTCTACGGTCGGCTTTTCAGTTCTTCGCCAGCTTCTGCTGGTGCTGGGCGAGAATCTTCTGCGCATGCGCCACTTCCAGTGCCTCCATGGCGCTGATCGGTTCTATCGCCACGGCTCGTTTAAGGTGCTCGATGACCTTGCCTTCTTCGTCATCGCCGTACACGTAGGTCAGCGCATTGGCATATTCGTAATGGCCGATGGGCAGATCGTCGCGGGCCTGGAAGCTGCGTTGGAAGTAGGTTTCCATCTTGTCGGCGCTGACACCGTAGGTCATCTTGCCCACCAGTTTGCCGACCTTGTGGATTACCCCAGCTTCGTATCCGCCGTACAGCGCCAGGGCGAAGGGTTGCTTGGGCTGTTTGGCCAGCAGGGCGTCGAGCTCCTGGGGAATCTGCGAGGTGTAGCCACGCTTGATTACCACCGGCACTGACAGTTCTTCACCCAGGCGTGCCTTGGCGTAGACGCGGCCGAACTGCGCGACGATGTCGGCCTGTATCAGTTCGCCTGCGTCATCGGTATAGGCAATCACCTCTTCGAGCAGGCGATGTTTCTCGGTTTGATCGGGCACCAGGAACATGGCGTAGATCACCTGGGCGAACATCGCCGGTATCTGGCCGCCAACGCCGAGTGCCATACCCTGTTCCTTGGCCTGGGCGAAGTCACCGCGGAACAGCAGGCGCCAGACTTCCTGCAGTTTCTGCGCATAGGCTTCGGCCTCCTCAGGCTTGCCGCTAAAGCCGGTGCCGGCCGCCACGGTTTTCCCTAGGGTTTGTGGATGTTGGCTGGCCATGCTCACCACCCAGCCGGCGTCAGGGAAGGGATAGTCACCGAAGCCGCGTGTCAGCTGCGGCCAGGCCTGGCGCAGCTTGTCGCCGCTGTAGTCATAGGCGCTCTGGTCGAGGGGAAAGGGTTTCCAGTTATCGGCCGCCACAGCGCTGAGGCTGCAGATGGCAAGCAGGGCAATCAATAAACGACGCATGGCGGTGAACCTGTTGTTTTTATGTTCACCGTCGATCATAGGGTGCTGCGGCAGGGCGCCAACCTAACCAAGGGTGGGCTGGCGCTTTACCCGCTACTTGAAGCCTTGCGGCCTGACTGGGCAGGGCGGCCGTCAGGCTTGGTTGTCTTTCTGCTGGAACTGGCGGCGGTACTGGTTGGGTGACAATTCGGTGTGCTGACGGAACAGGCGGGCGAAGAAGCTCGCATCGTCGTAGCCCACTTCGTAGCTGATGGTCTTGATGCTCTTGCGTGTGGAGGAGAGCAGGCTCTTGGCTGTTTCGATACGCAGGCGCTGCAGGTAGTGCAGCGGTTTGTCGCCGGTGGCGCCCTGAAAGCGGCGCATGAAGTTGCGGATGCTCATGCCGTGTTCGCGCGCCACGTCCTCGAAGCGGAACTTGTCGGCGTAGTGTTCTTCCAGCCAGTGCTGGATCTGCAGTACGGTGACGTCCTGGTGCAGCTTTTGCCCGCCGAAGCCGATGCGCCCGGGGGTATAGCTGCGCTGCACTTCGTAGAGGATGTCACGTGCCACGCCCTGGGCCACGCCGGCCCCGCAGTAACGCTCGATCAAGTAGATATAGAGGTCGCAGGCCGAGGTGACGCCGCCGGCGCAGTACAGGTTGTCGGCGTCGGACAGGTGTTTTTCCTGATTGAGCAGTACCTTGGGAAAGCGCTCGGCGAATTCGCGGAAGAAGCGCCAGTAGGTAGTCGCCTCCTTGCCATCGAGCAGGCCGGCCTCGGCCATCCAGAATACGCCGCTGGCCTCGCCGCAAATCGCCGTGCCATCGGCGTGCTGACGCTTGAGCCAGTCCAGTACCTGTGGGTAGCGCTTGCACAGGGCGTCGAAGTCGTCCCAGAAGGCGGGCAGGATAATCACGTCGCAGCTGTCGAGGCCGCCGTCCACCGGCAGGCGGACATTGCTGAAGCTGTTCACCGGCAGGCCGTCCGGGCTGACCAGGTGGATCTCGAACGGTGGCGCAAAGCCAAGCCCCTGTTGCTTGGCATAACGGATGCCGGCCATGTGGAAGAAGTCCTTGGCCTGCATCAGGGTGGAAGCGAAGACGCCATCGGTGGCGAGAATGCTGACACGACGCAAGGTAGTACGTGGCTGCGGGATAACCATAGGTATTTGTTCTTATTCAAGGCTAAGTGGTCATGCGACGGCTGGATCGTCTTATTTTTTGGCGTTTGTGTCCAGTGTGACCAAGCGGTTGCTTGGCTAAAGTCGAGGCCTTGTTTTTCTCTTTGCCTCGGATACAGGTAGCGCCATGATCCCCAGAACGATATTCAGCTCCGACCATGAATTGTTTCGCGACAGCGTGCGCAAGTTTCTCGAGCAGGAGGCCGTTCCCCATCATCGTCAGTGGGAGAAAGACGGTCATGTCGATCGCGCGCTGTGGAACAAGGCGGGCGAGGCCGGCATGCTCTGCTCGCATATCCCCGAAGAGTACGGCGGCATGGCGGCCGATTTCCTCTACAGCACCGTGGTGATCGAGGAGATAGGGCGCCTGGGGCTGACTGGCATTGGCTTCTCCCTGCACTCGGATATCGTCGCGCCCTACATCCTGCACTACGGTAGTGAGGCGCAGAAGCAGCATTACCTGCCCAAGCTGGTGAGCGGCGAGATGGTTACTGCCATCGCCATGACCGAGCCGGGCGCCGGTTCCGACTTGCAGGGCGTTAAGACAACCGCTGTGCTCGATGGCGACGAGTACGTGATCAACGGCTCGAAGACCTTCATCACCAACGGCTGGCTGGCCGATCTGGTGATCGTCGTGGCCAAGACCGACCCAAAGGCAGGCGCCAAGGGCACCAGTCTGTTCCTGGTCGAGGCCAACACGCCCGGGTTCTCTAAGGGCAAGCGCCTGGAGAAGGTGGGCATGAAGGCGCAGGACACCTCCGAGCTGTTCTTCCAGGATGTGCGCGTACCCAAGGAAAACCTCCTGGGTCAGCCGGGCATGGGCTTCGCTTATCTGATGCAGGAATTGCCGCAGGAGCGCTTGACCGTGGGCATCGGCGCCCTGGCTTCAGCAGAGGCGGCGCTGCAGTGGACGCTCGATTACACCCGCGAGCGCAAGGCCTTCGGCAAGGCGGTGTCGGACTTCCAGAACACCCGTTTCAAGCTGGCCGAGATGGCGACGGAAATTCAGGTCGGCCGGGTATTCGTCGACCGCTGTCTAGAGCTGCACCTGAACGGCAAGCTCGATGTGCCCACCGCCGCGATGCTTAAGTACTGGGGTACCGACCTGCAATGCAAGGTGCTCGACGAGTGCGTGCAACTGCACGGTGGCTACGGCTACATGTGGGAGTACCCGGTGGCGCGGGCCTGGACCGATGCACGGGTGCAGCGCATCTACGCCGGGACCAACGAGATCATGAAGGAGATCATCGCTCGCTCCCTGGTCTGAGGGTGGTTGATGGCAATAAAAAGCCCGGCATTGTGCCGGGCTTTTTATTGCGCGCTGGATCAGGGCGCCGGGTTGGGCTGCGCCTTGTGAATTGCCTCGATACCGGCGATCACTTCGTCGGAGAGCTTCAGCTCGGCGCTGGCCAGGTTGCTGTCCAGTTGCTCCAGGCTGGTGGCGCCGATGATGTTGCTGGTCACGAACGGCTGCGCGGTGACGAAGGCCAGGGCCATTTGCGCCGGATCCAGGCCGTGCTCGCGGGCCAGGGCGACGTAGCGCGAGCAGGCTGCCTCCGACTGTGGGTTGGTGTAGCGGGCGAAGCGGCTGAACAGGCTGATGCGTGCGCCGGCCGGACGGGCGCCTCCTTCGTACTTGCCGCTGAGCATGCCAAAGGCCAGTGGCGAGTAGGCCAGCAGGCCGCATTGTTCGCGAATAGCCACTTCCGCCAGACCCACCTCGAAGGCGCGGTTGAGCAGGTTGTAGGGGTTCTGGATCGACACGGCGCGCGGCCAGCCACGGCTTTCGGCCAGCTGCAGGAACTTCATGGTGCCCCACGGGGTTTCGTTGGACAGGCCGATATGGCGAATCTTGCCGGCTTTGACCTGCTCGTCGAGCACTTCCAGGGTTTCTTCCAGTGGCGTGAATTCAACGTCCTTGTGCTTGTAGTCGAGCTGGCCGAAGAAGTTGGTCGGGCGCTCCGGCCAGTGCAACTGATAGAGGTCGATCCAGTCGGTCTGCAGGCGTTTGAGGCTGGCATCCAGGGCGGTGACGATGTGCTGGCGGTTGAATTTCAGCTGGCCGTCGCGGATATGGCTGATGCCATTGCCGGGGCCGGCGATCTTGCTGGCCAGAATCCAGTCGGCGCGGTCGCCACGCTGTTTGAAATAGCTGCCGATGATCTGCTCGGTCTTGCTGTAGGTTTCGGCGCGCGGCGGTACCGGATACATCTCGGCGGTGTCGATGAAGTTGATGCCGCTGGCCTTGGCCCGCTCGATCTGGGCATGGCCTTCGCTCTCGCTGTTCTGCTCGCCCCAGGTCATGGTGCCCAGGCACAGTGCGCTGACATCGAGATCGGTTCGGCCTAGCTTGCGGTATTCCATGAGGTGCTCCTTCGGCAAAAGAGTCATACAAGCAGGTTGAAATTTTTTTCGCAATCAGGATAATCCGGCACCTCTTTCTGCGGTGGAAGTGATGCGCCGCCTGCCGAAGAATCTTGCCGTATTGTGGACGCGCTGACCCGAGCCCCCGATAGCGTCCGTATGCGGCTGCCTTTGACTTGTCAAAGTACGCACTATCCAGTAAGATCCGCCGTCTATTTTTGCTGGGCGGCCCCTGAGGCTATAAAGAATGAAAACTTTTACTGCTAAACCGGAAACAGTAAAACGCGATTGGTTCGTCGTTGATGCTGCTGGCAAGACCCTGGGTCGTCTGGCCACCGAAATCGCGAGCCGTCTGCGTGGCAAGCACAAGCCTGAGTACACTCCTCACGTTGATACCGGCGACTACATCGTCGTAATCAATGCCGAGCAGGTGCGTGTGACTGGTGCCAAAACCAGCGACAAGATGTACTACTCCCACTCCGGCTTCCCGGGCGGCATCAAAGAGATCAACTTCGAGAAGCTGATCGCTCGTGCTCCTGAGCGCGTGATCGAGACTGCGGTCAAAGGCATGCTGCCGAAGAACCCGCTGGGTCGCGACATGTATCGTAAGCTGAAGGTGTACAAGGGTGCTGTTCACCCGCACACCGCTCAGCAGCCCCAAGAACTGAAGATTTAACGGAATAGTTCATTATGTCGGCGACTCAAAATTACGGCACTGGCCGTCGCAAGACCGCAACCGCGCGCGTTTTCCTGCGTCCGGGTACTGGTAACATCTCGATCAACAATCGCACCCTGGACACCTTCTTCGGTCGCGAAACTGCTCGCATGGTCGTGCGTCAGCCGCTGGAGCTGACCGAGACCGTCGAGAAGTTCGACATCTTCGTCACCGTTGCTGGTGGTGGTGTCAGTGGTCAAGCTGGTGCCATCCGTCACGGCATCACTCGCGCTCTGATCGAGTACGACGAAACCCTGCGCAGCCCGCTGCGTAAAGCCGGTTATGTTACTCGCGACGCCCGTGAAGTCGAGCGTAAGAAAGTCGGTCTGCGTAAAGCGCGTAAGCGTCCGCAGTACTCGAAGCGTTAATCGCGACTACGCTTCCAAAAGCGCCCAGTTTCCTTACGGAGCTGGGCGTTTTTTATGGGCATGGCAAAATGCTGCGACAACGTGCCGCATACGCGTAAGCCGCATCCTCCAAGGCTTTCGCCGCCCTCTTCGGGGGTAATTACCTTGTCAGAAAAGGGGCTTTTCTTTACCATTTGGCGAATTTTTTGCGCGGCCCGATTTTTACTTAGTAGAGGCCTGAACAACAGGCCACAAAGCTGATGGGAGACGACTGAATGAGCAATGACGGCGTGAATGCAGGCCGGCGTCGCTTCCTGGTTGCAGCCACCTCCGTGGTGGGTGCTGCAGGGGCGGTAGGTGCTGCGACTCCGTTCGTGGGGTCATGGTTCCCCAGTGCAAGGGCCAAGGCGGCCGGTGCACCGGTGAAGGTGAACGTCAGCAAGATCGAGGCGGGTCAGCAGATGGTTGCTGAGTGGCGCGGTCAGCCGGTATTCATCGTGCGCCGCACTGAGGAGATCCTGGCCAACCTGACCAAGATCGAAGGTAGCGTGGCTGACCCCGAATCCGCTGCCTCCGTGCAGCCGGAGTACGTGGACAAGAAGACCCGTTCGATCAAGCCCGAACTGCTGGTCCTGGTTGGTCTGTGCACCCATCTGGGTTGCTCGCCGTCCTTCCGTCCGGAAGTGGCTCCGGCCGATATGGGGCCGGATTGGGTTGGCGGTTATTTCTGCCCCTGCCATGGTTCCCGTTACGACCTCGCCGGTCGAGTGTACAAGGCGCAGCCGGCGCCGTTGAACCTGCCGGTGCCGCCATACAGCTACGAGACGGATGACATCATCGTCGTCGGTGTGGACCAGGAGAAGGCCTGATGAGCAAATTCATGGAATGGGTGGATGCGCGCTTCCCCGCCACCAAGATGTGGGAAGATCATCTCTCCAAGTACTACGCACCGAAGAACTTCAACTTCTTCTACTTCTTTGGCTCGCTGGCACTGCTGGTGCTGGTCAACCAGATCGTTACCGGTATCTGGCTGACCATGAGCTTCGAGCCTTCGGCTGAGGGTGCTTTCGCCTCCGTCGAATACATCATGCGTGACGTCGAGTACGGCTGGATCCTGCGCTACCTGCACTCCACCGGCGCTTCGGCGTTCTTCGTGGTGGTCTACCTGCACATGTTCCGTGGCCTGCTCTATGGTTCCTACCAGAAGCCACGTGAGCTGGTGTGGATCTTCGGCATGCTGATCTATCTGGTGCTGATGGCCGAAGCCTTCATGGGCTACCTGCTGCCGTGGGGCCAGATGTCCTACTGGGGCGCCCAGGTGATCATCTCGCTGTTCGGTGCCATTCCGGTGATTGGCGATGACCTGACTCAGTGGATCCGTGGTGACTACCTGATTTCCGGCATCACCCTGAACCGCTTCTTCGCCCTGCACGTGATCGCGCTGCCGATCGTCCTGCTCGGCCTGGTCGTGCTGCACATCCTGGCGTTGCACGAAGTAGGTTCGAACAACCCGGACGGTGTCGACATCAAGAAATTCAAGGACGAGAACGGTGTACCGCTCGACGGCATCGCCTTCCACCCTTACTACACCGTGAAAGATATCGTCGGCGTAGTGGTGTTCCTGTTCGTGTTCTGCTTCGTGGTGTTCTTCTTCCCGGAAATGGGCGGTTACTTCCTCGAGAAGCCGAACTTCGAAGCGGCCAACCCGTTCAAGACACCTGATCACATCGCCCCGGTTTGGTACTTCACCCCGTTCTACGCGATCCTGCGTGCGGTACCGGACAAGCTGCTCGGCGTTATTGCCATGGGCGCTGCCATCGCGGTGCTGTTCGTGCTGCCCTGGCTCGACCGTAGCCCGGTCAAATCCATGCGCTACAAGGGGTGGCTGAGCAAAATCTGGCTGGTGGTGTTCTGCATTTCCTTCGTCATCCTCGGCGTACTGGGTGTGCTGGCTCCGACCCCGGGTCGTACTCTGCTGTCGCAGGTGTGCACCTTCCTGTACTTCGCGTACTTCATCCTGATGCCGTTCTACACCAGGATGGAGAAGACCAAACCGGTTCCGGAAAGGGTGACTGGCTGATGAAAAAGCTCTTCGCTGCATTTGTTTTCGCTGCGCTGCCGGCTCTGGCCATGGGCGCTGCCAGCAACTACCCGCTGGACAAGGTCGACATCGATCTGGCCGACAAGGCTGCCATGCAGGACGGCGCGCGTACCTTCGCCAACTACTGCATGGGCTGCCACTCGGCCCAGTACCAGCGTTACGAGCGTGTTGCCGATGACCTCGGCATCCCGCACGAAATCATGCTGGACAACCTGGTGTTCAACGACGCCAAGATCGGCGACCACATGAAGATCGGCATGAAGCCGGACGACGCCAAAGCCTGGTTCGGTGCTGCTCCGCCCGACCTGACCCTGGTTGCTCGTGTGCGTGGTAACGACTGGCTGTACACCTACCTGCGCACCTTCTACGCAGACCCGAGCCGTCCGCTGGGCGCTAACAACAAGGTGTTCCCGAACGTCGGTATGCCCAACGTATTGGTTGGCCTGCAAGGTAACCAGGTCATCGGCTGCAAGCAGGTTCAGGTCGTCACCGACGGCAAGAAGCAGTTCGACCCGCTGACCGGTGCACCGATCACGCACGAGGCCTGTGATCAGTTGACCGTCGAGGCGAACACCGGCGCGCTGAGCGAGGCCGAGTTCGACGAGAAGGTGAAGAACCTGGTGACCTTCCTGGCTTATTCGGCCAACCCGGTCAAGCTGAAGTCCCAGCGCATCGGTACCTACGTACTGTTGTACCTGGCGTTCTTCTTCGTGTTCGCCTACTTGCTCAAGCGTGAGTACTGGAAGGACGTGCATTAAACCGTTGCGGTTCTCTGCATATACCTGCGCGCCCTTATGGGCGCGCAGGTTTTTGTGCCCTGTCATTCCGGGTGGCCACCTTGCGGTGTGTCACTTGCAACTTCAAGAATTGCCCTTGGCAATTTTCGTGTTTCTACAAAATCAAAAAAAGCGAGGAGGATCGCCATGGCGGTGACCAATAGGTTGACCTGCTACTCCGACCCCGCCGACCACTATTCCCATCGCGTGCGTCTGGTGCTCGCCGAGAAAGGTGTCAGCGTCGAGATCATCGATGTCGAGCAGGGCCGTTGTCCGCCCAAGCTTGCCGAGGTCAATCCCTACGGCAGCGTGCCTACGCTGGTTGATCGTGACCTGGTGCTGTACGAATCGTCCGTGGTGATGGAGTATCTGGACGAGCGCTACCCGCATCCACCACTGCTGCCGGTCTATCCGGTTGCTCGCGCCAACAGTCGTCTGCTGATGCATCGTATCCAGCGTGACTGGTGTGTGCTGGTCGACCGTATTCTCGACAAGCGCAGCAAGGAGGCCGAGCGTCAGTTGGCGCGCAAGGAGCTGCGCGAAAGCTTGACCGGTGTATCGCCGCTATTCGCAGACAAGGCATTCTTTCTCAGTGAAGAGCTGAGTCTGGTGGATTGCTGTCTGTTACCCATTCTCTGGCGTCTGCCTGTTCTGGGTATCGAACTGCCGCGTCCGGCCAAGCCGCTGCTCGACTATATGGAGCGTCAGTTCGCTCGTGAGGCCTTTCAGGCCAGTCTTTCCGCTGCCGAGCGCGCGATGCGCTAAGAAGGAGGAAACCATGAATTCCAGTCGTCCCTATCTGGTTCGCGCCCTCTATGAGTGGATCGTCGACAACGATTGCACGCCACATCTTCTGGTCAATGCCGAGTATCCGGGGGTCCAGGTGCCGCCTGGCTTTGCCAGCGACGGCCAGATCGTGCTCAATGCGTCGCCCAGTGCGGTGCGTCACCTGCACATGGACAATCAGGCGGTGAGTTTCGAAGGGCGCTTCGGCGGCGTTGCGCACAGCCTTTACATCCCGGCGGCGGCGATTCTGGCGATCTATGCGCGGGAGAATGGCCAGGGCATGGTTTTCGACATGGAGCCGTCGATGGCGGGCAGCCCTGAGGAATCGGGGCCGGACGATGATGGGCCGTCTGATGACGAGCCGCCGCGTCCCAGCGGCCGGCCGAGTTTGAAAGTGGTCAAGTAAACAATGAAAAGGGCGCCCATGGGCGCCCTTGTCGTTTCTGCGTTTGGATCAGTTGGTGTATTCGAACAGGCGCACGACCCGCTGCACACCTGACACGCTCTGTACCACGCGGGTAGCGGCGTTGGCTTCTTCGCGGGTGACCAGGCCGAGCATGTAGACGATGCCGTTCTCGGTGACGACCTTGACCCGTGCGCTCGGTACGCTGCTGTCGGCCAGCATCTGCGTCTTGATCTTGGTGGTCAGCAGCGAATCGTTGCTGCGTGCCAGCAGGGAGGCGGGTTGCTGCACCTGCAGTTCGTTGTAGACCTTCTTCACGCCCTGTACACCGCGGGCGGTCTGAGCGGCGCGATCCTTGAGTTCGCTACGCGGGGTTTGCCCGGCAAGCAGTATCACGCCGTTATAGCTGGTGACTATGATGCGCGAGGTCGGGGTGGACAGGTCGGCGTGCGCATTGCTGATGCGCGATGCGACTTCTGGACCGAGGAACTGGTCATCGATCTTGTTGCCGATGCTGCGGCTGCCGCAGCCCGCCAGGGTCAGGGTAACGGCCAGGGCGGCCAGAATCAGGGCAGAACGCTTCATTCTTCACTCCCAAACAATTGACTATCGATCAGGTCGCAGAGGCAATGGATAGTCAGCAGATGGACTTCCTGAATGCGTGCGGTGACTTTGGCTGGAACACGGATTTCGACGTCTTCCGGTAGCAATAGCGAGGCCATGCCGCCGCCGTCGCGGCCGGTGAGGGCGACCACGGTCATCTCGCGATCATGTGCAGCTTGAATGGCCTGGATGACATTCGCTGAGTTGCCGCTGGTGGATATCGCCAACAGCACATCGCCGGGTTGGCCGAGTGCGCGGATCTGCTTGGAGAATATCTCGTTGTAGCTGTAGTCGTTGGCGATCGAGGTAATGGTCGAGCTGTCGGTGGTCAGAGCGATGGCCGGCAGGCTCGGACGTTCACGCTCGAAGCGGTTGAGCAGCTCGGAGGAGAAATGTTGGGCATCACCGGCAGAGCCGCCGTTGCCGCAGGTGAGAATCTTGCCCTCGTTGAGCAGGGCCTGGACCATCACCAGACTGGCGTGCTCGATATAGGGTGCCAGGACGTCCATGGCCTGTTGCTTGGTGTCGATGCTGGCTTGGAACAGCTGGCGGATTCGGGATTGCATGTCCATCGGTTAAACCTTGAATGTACGGCCGTCAGGCATCGAAGGCGTTTTTGATCCAGTCGAGGCGAGTGGCGCCGCCAGTGCTGATGGCGACCACATCGAAGCGGCAGGGGTAGCGGGCCCAGCGTGAGTGTTGCTGAAGGAAGAGTTCGGCGGCGATGACCAGCTTGCCACGCTTGCGCGCATCGATGCTCTCCAGGGCGCCGCCCCAGGCGCTGTGGCGACGGGCGCGGACCTCGACGAATACTACTGTATCGCCGTCGAGCATGACCAGATCGAGCTCGCCACGCCGACAGCTCCAGTTCTGTTCGATCAGTTGCAGGCCGTTACGTTCCAGATGCTGGCGAGCCGCCTGTTCGGCGGCTCGTCCCAGATCGTTGTATGCGCTCAATTGATGCTGTCGGGGAGGCGTTGCACTTGGCCGCCACGGAACTCGGCCCAGGGCAGCTGGCGCTCGATGCGCTGGGTGGCGTTCAGGCTGAGGCTGCCGGACAGGCCGTCGATACGCGACTCCGGCAGTGCCTTGAGTTGGCCCAGGCGTGGTGCCAGGCGGTAGGCGTCGACACCCATGGCATAGAGGCGGCCGAGGCTGCCGCCGGCCTGCGGCCACTGGTTGCTGACCTCCTGGCGCAGCGGTGCGTGGGTATCGAGCAGCCAGGGGGTTTCGCAGAAGCGGATGCCTTCCAGGTCCTGATACTGGGCCTGGCTATGAGCACCGGTGAACAGGTGCGAGGTGGCGTAGACCGGCACGTCGCCGGCGTACTGGAAGGCCAGGGTCGGTTTGATCTGCTGAGCCTGTTGCGGGGTGGCGGCGAGGAAGATGAAATCGATGTCCTGGCGGCGCGCCGGCTGTGCATCCAGGCTGGTGCCCAGGGTGTTTTGCAGACGGCGGGCGCGGGCTTCGCTCTCACGCAGCTGGAACAGATCGGCGATCTGGCGGGCCAGCTCGACCGGTTGATCGACGTGCTCGGCGGCGATCAGTGTGCCGCCCTGCGCCTGCCAGCTCTGGCGGAAGGCATCCAGCACTCGGTCGCCCCAGTCGCCGCGCGGCACCAGGGCCACGGCGCGGCGCATGCCGTCGTTCCAGGCGCGGCGAGCCACTTCGCGGGCTTCGTCCTCGGCGGCCAGGCCAAACTGGAACAGTTGTGCCGGACCTTCCTGGCCTGCATCGCTGTAGTTCAGGGCAAGGGTGGTGATTGGCAGTTGCTCGCGGTCGCTGAGCTGCTTGACCAGCGGTTTTTCCAACGGGCCGACTACCAGTTGCACGCCGTCGGCTTGTGCCTGCTGGTAGAAAGCGTCCAGCGAGCCGATGCGGGAGCTGTCGTACAGTTTGATGTCTGGCGGATTCTGTCCAGCTTGCTGGGCTTCGTAATGCGCGGCGAGGAAGCCGTCACGCAGGGCGCGGGCAACGCTGGCCAGTTGGCCTTCCTGTGGCAGCAGCAGGGCGATGCGGGTCAGTGGCTGGCTGGCCAGTTCGCGCAGTTTGCCGAGGGCCTCGGGCAGTTGTTCGGCAGCCGGGTGCTGCGGGTTCTGTGCGACCCACTGGTCGATGGCTGCTTGCTGCTGCTCCAGTGTGGCGCTGCTTTTGGTCACTTGGGCCAGCTCCAGCCAGCCAGCCAGGTCACTGTCGGCCCCGGCGGAGGTTTGCGCCGGCAGGGTGGAGACCAGAGCCCAGATATTCTCGTGGTTGTCGTGGGCGGCCTGGCCGCTCAGCAGGGGGGCGATGAATACGCGTTCGCGGGCGGCGGCCAGGGTCTGACCGTCGGCTTCGAGGGCGCGGGCACGGACCAGCTGGGTGCGGATCTGCTGCTCGACCGGCAGCTCTGCGAGGCGTTCGACGCTGGAGTGTTGCAGGGCTTTCAGCGCGCTCTTGGGTTGCTTGCGGGCCATCGCCAGCTCGGCCTTGAGGGTGCTGGCGAAGATCTGTTGAGCGGGTTGCAGGCTGGCGATGTCGACCTGCTCGAGAATGCGGGTGGCGCGCGCCACGTCATTCTGCTGGTAACTCTGGTCAGCTGCCGACAGGCGTAGCAGGGCAGCCTGTTCCGGTTTGCTCTCCGCGGCTTGCTGAAGCATCTGCTCGATGCTGGCTTGTGGCGTGCGCGGCAGTTGGCCCAGATTGTTGGAGGGCGAGCTGGCGCAGGCGGCGAGCAGGCCGGCCAGAAAAAGAGCAGAAAGAGGGCGCAGGCTAGCGATCATCGGGTCATCCTGATACTTGAGCAAAACGAGCGGCGATTGTACCCAAGGGGCGACATCCGTGCGATGCCACTGGGGCGGAACCGGCTAGAATGAGCGCTCTTTCAATTAACGAGGTGTTTCCAGTGAGTCAGCCCGCAGTCGCAAGCGTCCAGTCAGGCAGCCTGTATGTGGTCGCCACGCCCATTGGCAATCTGGATGACATCAGCGCGCGGGCCTTGCGGATTCTGCGTGAGGTGGCGCTGATCGCGGCGGAGGATACCCGGCACTCGGCGCGCCTGCTGCAGCATTTCGGCATCGAGACGCCTCTGGCTGCCTGTCATGAACACAACGAACGCGATCAGGGTGGCCGCTTTCTGGCGCGGCTGCAGGCTGGCGAGGATGTGGCGCTGATTTCCGACGCGGGCACACCGTTGATCTCCGATCCGGGTTATCACCTGGTGCGCCAGGCGCGTGCCGCAGGCGTCGCGGTGGTGCCGGTGCCCGGTGCCTGTGCCTTGATCGCGGCGCTGTCGGCGGCTGGTCTGCCGTCGGATCGCTTTATCTTCGAGGGCTTTCTGCCAGCCAAGGCTGCGGGGCGCCGTGCGCGTCTGGAGCAAGTGCGGGAAGAGCCGCGTACGCTGATCTTCTATGAGGCGCCGCACCGTATTCTCGAATGTCTGCAGGATATGCGTGATGTATTTGGCGGTGATCGCCCCGCACTGCTGGCACGTGAGCTGACCAAAACCTTCGAGACCCTGCAGGGGCTGCCGCTGGCCGAGCTGAGCGAGTGGGTGGCTGCAGACAGCAATCAGCAGCGCGGCGAGTGCGTAGTGCTGGTGGCAGGCTGGCAGGCGCCGGAGGGCGAGGAGGCTGTCAGTGCCGAAGCCCTGCGGGTGCTCGATCTGCTGATGGCGGAAATGCCCCTCAAGCGTGCCGCGGCGCTGGCGGCGGAGATCACCGGAGTGCGCAAGAATCTGCTTTATCAAGTTGCCTTGGAGCGCAAGGCCTAGGCTCTATGCGAAAAGTGCCTGCGCATCGGTGATGCTTCGTTAAAAGCGGGTTCGGAATGCTCATTTACATCTCGTAAACTCCGCTTCCTCACCCGTTTTTGCCTCGCCTGACCTTCGCTCGGCGACTTTTCGTACAGACCCTAGGGCGTTCGCCATCGGTCTAGCTTGCAGCTTGCCATCACGCCCGGTACCCTTGCCGGCGGAGAGTCGATCGGACAGTCGCTGCCTTCGCAAGAAGGGGGAGGAAAGTCCGGGCTCCATAGGGCGGAGTGCCAGGTAACGCCTGGGGGGCGTGAGCCTACGGAAAGTGCCACAGAAAATAACCGCCTAAGCGCTTCGGCGCCGGTAAGGGTGAAAAGGTGCGGTAAGAGCGCACCGCACGGCTGGCAACAGTCCGTGGCTAGGTAAACCCCACTCGGAGCAAGACCAAATAGGGTTCCATCGGCGTGGCCCGCGCTGGAACCGGGTAGGTTGCTAAAGGCGTGCAGTGATGTACGTCGTAGAGGAATGACTGTCCTCGACAGAACCCGGCTTACAGATCGACTCTCCTCCTTCCTTTCTCGTGTTGTGCTTCTATCTCCCTCCTGTTTGATACCGAAAAATTCTTACTCTTAACAAATTACTTTAAGTTCGAATTTCAGCTGGCTGGAATGGTTGAGATTTATCTGCAGAAAGCCGGTTCCGGCATCCCTTTTCCCCTCGCTTTTGTTCGCTAAATCTCCGTCCTGTAAGGATTTTTCCCTTCTGGAGCGCCTTGACGGTGGGGCGTGCGCGTTCCTATAGTGTGCGCAAGTGGTAAGAAGTGGCATGAAGTGGGTTTTTTTGGGCATGGAAAGCTAATTACAGGGGAAGCGCAGCCGTGTTTCGCGGAGCTAACGCCATCAGTCTCGACGCCAAAGGGCGCCTCGCGATGCCGAGTCGGTATCGTGACGAGCTCGTTGCGCGTTGCAGTGGCCAGCTCATCGTGACCATCGACGCCGTTGACCCCTGTCTTTGCGTTTATCCACTGGCCGAGTGGGAGCTGATCGAAAACAAGCTGCGTGAGCTGGCTTCCTTTCGTGAAGAGAACCGCCGCCTGCAGCGTCTGCTGATCGGTAATGCCGTCGATCTCGAGCTGGATGCCAGTGGCCGCTTCCTGGTGCCGCCGCGTTTGCGTGAATACGCCAAGCTGGACAAGCGAGCGATGCTCGTCGGTCAGCTGAACAAGTTTCAACTCTGGGATGAAGACTCCTGGAATGCCGTAGCCGAAGCCGACCTCGCTGCCATCAAGCAGCCGGGCGCCCTTTCCGATGACCTGCGTGACCTGATCCTGTGACCATGACCGATAGCAACTTCCGCCATATCACCGTGCTGCTCGACGAAGCCGTCGAGGGGCTGGCTGTGCGCGGTGATGGTCGTTATATGGATGGCACCTTCGGCCGTGGCGGGCACAGTCGGCTGATCCTGCAGAAACTTGGGCCAGATGGGCGGCTCTTGGGGTTCGACAAGGATCCCCTGGCGATAGCCACCGGGGAAGCATTGGCGGCCGAAGACGGCCGCTTTGTCGTTGTGCAGCGCAGTTTTGCGGAACTTGGCGAAGAAGCTGTTGTCCGCGGCATCAGTGGTCAGGTCTCCGGCATTCTTCTCGATCTTGGTGTGTCGTCGCCGCAACTGGATGACCCTGAGCGTGGCTTCAGCTTCCTTAATGACGGCCCGCTGGACATGCGCATGAATCCGGACGTCGGCGTCAGTGCCGCTGACTGGATCGCCACGGCGGACGAAGACGAAATCGCCCGTGTGCTCAAGGACTATGGCGAGGAACGCTTCGCCAAACGTATGGCGCGTGCCGTGGTGCAGCGCCGCGCCGAGCAGCCATTCACCCGCACCGCTGATCTGGCGCAGGTGCTGACCGTTGCCAATCCGGCCTGGGAAAAGGGCAAGAATCCAGCGACTCGCGCCTTCCAGGGCATCCGTATTTACGTCAACAACGAGCTCGGTGATCTCGAGCGCGGCCTCGAAGCAGCGCTCGAGACGCTGGAAGTAGGCGGCCGTCTGGTGGTGATCAGTTTCCACTCGCTGGAAGATCGCATCGTCAAACAGTTCATGAAGCGTCAGGCCAAGGGCGAGGCGGACAAGCTGCCGCGTGACCTGCCAATCATTCCGAAAGCCTTCGAGCCGCGTCTGAAGCTGATCGGCAAGCCGGTCTACGCCGCTGAGGCCGAACTCAAAGCCAACCCGCGCTCGCGCAGCGCGGTGATGCGCATCGCGGAGAAGTTGCGGTGAGCCGTCGGCTGATCAAGTCCATGCCCAACGGCAGCTTCCTGATGCTGCTGTTGTTCATCGCCATCCTGGTTTCCGCAGTGGCGGTGTCTTACAGCGCGCATTGGAATCGTCTGCTGCTCAATGACCTGTACGGCGAACTGAGCGTGCGTGACAAGACGCAGGCCGAGTGGGGGCGACTGATTCTCGAACAAAGCACCTGGACCGCACACAACCGCATCGAAGCGCTGGCCAGCGAACAGCTGAAAATGCACATCCCCGACCCTGCCGCCGTGCGCATGGTGCGTCCATGATCGGGCTCGAGGGCGCACTCTACCCGTGGCGCTTCCGCCTGGTGCTGGTGTTGCTGGCGCTGATGGTCGGCGCCATCGCCTGGCGCATGCTCGATCTGCAGGTGCTCGATCATGACTTCCTCAAAGCGCATGGCGATGCCCGCAGCGTGCGGCATATCCCGATTCCTGCGCACCGCGGTCTGATCACCGATCGTAACGGCGAGCCGCTGGCCGTCAGTACCCCTGTCACCACCCTCTGGGCCAATGGCAAGGAACTGCAGGCTGGTCGTGAACAGTGGCCAGCGTTGGCCGCGGCCCTGGGGCAGGACCCGGCCAACTTCGCCGCACGTCTGGAGCAGAACAAAGAGCGCGAGTTCATGTATCTGGTGCGTGGACTGACCCCGGAAAACGGTCAGCGCGTGCTGGACCTGAAAGTGCCGGGCGTATATGCCATCGAAGAGTTCCGCCGCTTCTATCCGGCTGGCGAAGTGGCGGCGCATGTCGTCGGCTTCACTGATATCGATGATCGCGGTCGCGAAGGCATGGAGCTGGCTTACGAAGACTGGCTGGCCGGTGTGCCAGGCAAGCGTCAGGTGCTCAAGGACCGCCGTGGCAAGTTGATCAAGGATGTCCAGGTTGCGCAGAACGCCAAGGCTGGCAAAGCCTTGGCGTTGTCCATTGACCTGCGTCTGCAGTATCTGGCCCATCGTGAGCTGCGCAATGCGCTGCTGGAAAACGATGCCAAGGCCGGCAGCCTGGTGATGGTCGACGTGAAGACCGGCGAAGTGCTGGCGATGGTCAATCATCCCACCTACAACCCGAACAATCGCCGCAACCTGACCCCGGCTGCCATGCGCAATCGCGCCATGATCGACGTGTTCGAGCCCGGCTCTACCATCAAGCCGCTGTCGATGTCCGCTGCGCTGGAGACCGGTCGCTGGAAGCCCAGCGATATCGTTCAGGTTGGCAACGGCACCCTGCAGATCGGTCGCTACAGCATTCGTGACGTTTCCCGCACGCAAGGCCCCGCGTTGGACCTGACCGGCATCCTGATCAACTCCAGCAACGTCGGCATGAGCAAGATCGCGTTCGACGTGGGTGGAGAGAATATCCATCACGTGCTGAGCAATCTGGGCTTCGGTCGCGATACCGGCCTGGGTTTCCCGGGTGAGCGTGTCGGCAATCTGCCCAACCATCGCAAATGGCGTGAGGCGGAGACCGCCACGCTGTCCTATGGCTACGGCCTCTCGGTTACTGCCGTGCAGTTGGCGCACGCCTACGCGGCGCTGGCCAATGGCGGCGGCATGACGCCGCTGTCGATGATTCGCGTGGACAGTAAGCCGAGCGCCATGCAGGTCATGTCGCCCAACGTGGCCAAGACCCTGCAGGGCATGCTGCAGCAGGTGGTCGAGGCGCCGCGCGGCGTGTTCCGTGCTCAGGTGCCGGGTTACCACGTGGCCGGTAAGAGTGGTACCGCGCGTAAGACCAATGCTGGTGCCAAGGGCTACCAGAGCAATTCCTACCGTTCTCTGTTCGCCGGCTTCGCCCCAGCGCAGGATCCGCGCATTGCTCTGGTCGTTGTCATCGATGAGCCCGGCAAGGGCGCTTACTACGGCGGCCTGATTTCCGCGCCGGTGTTCAGCCGGGTGATGGCGGGTTCGCTGCGCCTGATGAACATTGCGCCAGACAATCTGCCGCCACCTGAGCAGAAGATGGCCGCTGTTGGCCAGGGAGGGCGCAACTGATGCCCATGCCGCTCAATCAATTGTTGCCAGCTGCCGAGGGCAGCGTGCTGATTCGTGAACTGACCCTGGACAGCCGCAAGGTGCGCCCGGGCGATCTGTTCCTGGCTGTGCCGGGTACCCAGCAGGATGGCCGCGTACACATCGCCGATGCTATCGCCCGCGGTGCGGCGGCAGTAGCCTTCGAGGCCGAAGGCGCTGCGCCCATGCATGCCGACAGTGCCGTGCTGGTGCCGGTCAAGGGTCTCGCTGGACAGCTGTCTGCCATCGCCGGCCGCTTTTATGGCGAACCGAGCCGTGCCCTGCATCTGGTCGGCGTTACCGGCACCAATGGCAAGACCAGCGTCAGCCAATTGCTGGCCCAGGCGCTGGATCTGCTCGGTCAGCCCTGCGGCATCGTCGGTACCCTGGGCACTGGATTCTATGGCGCGCTGGAACAGGGCAAACACACCACCCCCGATCCGGTCGGCGTGCAGGCCACCCTGGCCTCGCTCAAGCAGGCCGGCGCTCGCGCTGTAGCGATGGAAGTTTCTTCTCATGGCCTGGACCAGGGCCGTGTCGCTGCGCTGGAGTTCGATATTGCGGTGTTCACCAATCTGTCGCGTGATCACCTCGATTATCACGGCAGCATGGAGGCTTATGGCGCGGCCAAGGCCAAGCTGTTCGCCTGGCCAAATCTGCGTTGCCGGGTGATCAACCTCGATGACGCCTTCGGTCGTGAGCTGGCCGGGCAAGCGCACGGGTCGCGACTGATCGGCTACAGCCTGAATGATGCCGGCGCCTTCCTTTATTGCAGCGAAGCGCACTTCGACGATCACGGCGTACGCGCACGTCTGGTGACCCCGCGTGGCGAAGGCGTGCTGCGCAGCAATCTGCTTGGTCGCTTCAACCTCAGTAATCTGTTGGCAGTGGTCGGTGCGCTGCTGGGGCTGGACTACGGCCTCGACGAGATTCTCAAGGTTCTACCGCAACTGCAGGGGCCGGCTGGCCGCATGCAACGCCTTGGTGGCGGCGACAAGCCCTTGGTGGTGGTCGACTACGCGCACACCCCGGATGCGCTGGAAAAAGTTCTCGAAGCCATGCGTCCACACGTCGAAGGGCGCTTGGTCTGCCTGTTCGGTTGCGGCGGTGATCGTGACCGCGGCAAGCGTCCGCTGATGGCCGCGGTTGCCGAGCGGTTGGCCGATGTGGTCTGGGTGACCGATGACAACCCGCGTACGGAAGAGCCGGCGCAGATCGTTGCCGATATTCGCGCAGGCTTCGCCGCGCCGGAGCAGGTGCAATTCATTCACGGCCGTGGCGATGCTATCGCACGACTGATCGCCCAGGCTGAAGTCGCCGACGTGCTGGTGTTGGCTGGTAAGGGCCACGAGGATTACCAGGAAATCATGGGTGTGCGTCAGCCGTTCTCCGACCTGATCGAAGCGAACAAGGCTCTGGCGGCCTGGGAGGCGACTCATGCTTAAGCCTTGGTTGCTCAGCGAAGTCGCCGACGACTTGAGCGCGCGCGTGATCGGCGCCAATGTGGCGTTCTCCGCCGTTGGTAGCGACAGTCGCACCATCGCTGCAGGTCAGTTGTTCGTGGCGTTGACCGGTCCACGCTTCGACGGTCATGACTATCTGGCCGAAGTCGCTGCCAAGGGCGCGGTCGCCGCGCTGGTCGAGCGTGAAGTGGCGAATGCCCCGTTGCCACAATTGCTGGTGGCCGACACCCGCCTGGCGCTCGGTCAACTGGGGGCACTGAATCGTCAGGCTTTCACCGGCCCGCTGGCTGCCGTAACGGGTTCCAGTGGCAAGACCAGCGTCAAGGAAATGCTCGCCGCCATCCTGCGTGCCGGCTTGAACGGTGCGGTACTGGCCACTCGCGGCAACCTCAACAACGATCTTGGTGCGCCATTGACTCTGTTGGAGTTGGCGCCGGAGCATCGCGCCGGGATGATCGAGCTGGGCGCCAACCATGTGGGTGAAATCGCCTACACCGTGAGCCTCACCCGGCCGCAGGTAGCGATCATCACCAATGCCGGTAATGCCCACGTCGGCGAGTTCGGCGGCCCGGAAAAGATCGTCGAGGCCAAGGGCGAGATCCTCGAAGGCCTGCCGAAGGATGGCGTGGCCGTGCTCAACCTTGACGACAAGGCCTTCGTCACCTGGCAGCGCCGTGCAGCCGGACGCAAGGTGCTGAGTTTTGCCTTGCGCGACACCCGCGCGGACTTTCACGGCAGCGATCTGGCCCGCGACGAGCGTGGCTGCCAGGGCTTCACCCTGCGTAGCCCGGCCGGTAGCGCGCGCATTCAACTCAACCTGCTGGGCGAGCATAACGTGGCCAATGCGCTGGCTGCCTGTGCTGCCGCTCATGCCCTGGGTATGCCGTTGGTCGCCATGGTCGAGGGCCTGGAAAACCTGCAGCCGGTCAAAGGCCGCGCCGTAGCGCAGCTGGCGCCGAACGGCGTGCGAGTCATCGATGACAGTTACAACGCCAACCCGGTGTCCATGTGTGCGGCGGTGGATATACTCGCCGGCTTCTCCGGTCGCACCGTTCTGGTGCTGGGAGACATGGGCGAGCTGGGCGAGTGGGCTGAACAGGGCCATCGCGATGTCGGTCGCCATGCTGCGGGCAAGGTCGATGCACTGTATGCCGTTGGCCCGCTGATGCGTTTTGCGGTCGAGGAGTTTGGCTCAAAAGGCCGTCACTTCGTCGGTCAAGCCGAGCTGATCGAAGCGCTTCGCGCCGAGCAGGCCGGCAGCACACTACTAATCAAGGGTTCACGCAGCGCTGCCATGGACAAGGTCGTGGCGGCGCTGTGTGGCGTATCTGGGGAGATTCACTAAATGCTGCTGCTGCTGGCGGAGTACCTGCAACAGTTTCACAAGGGCTTCGCGGTCTTTCAGTACCTGACTCTGCGCGGCATCCTCGGCGTGCTCACCGCCCTGGCGCTGTCGCTGTGGCTCGGCCCGTGGATGATCCGCACCCTGCAGGTGCGTCAGATCGGCCAATCCGTGCGCAACGATGGCCCGCAGTCGCACCTGTCGAAGAAAGGCACGCCGACCATGGGCGGCGCGCTGATCCTCACCGCCATCGCCGTCAGTACCCTGCTCTGGGCCGACCTGTCCAACCGCTATGTGTGGGTGGTGCTGGCCGTGACGTTGGCGTTTGGTGCCATTGGCTGGGTCGACGACTACCGCAAGGTGATCGAGAAGAACTCGCGTGGCCTGCCGAGCCGCTGGAAGTATTTCTGGCAGTCGGTGTTTGGCCTCGCTGCCGCCGTCTTCCTTTATATGACCGCGCAGAGCCCGGTGGAGACCACCCTGATCCTGCCGCTGCTCAAGGATGTCGCCATTCCCCTGGGCGCCGGCTTCGTGGTGCTGACCTACTTCGTCATCGTCGGTACCAGTAATGCGGTGAACCTAACCGACGGTCTCGACGGTCTGGCCATTCTGCCGACCGTGATGGTCGGCGGTGCGCTGGGGATCTTCTGCTACCTGTCGGGCAACGTGAACTTCGCCGAATACCTGCTGATTCCGTACGTTCCGGGTTCCGGTGAGTTGATCGTGTTCTGCGCCGCGCTGGTCGGTGCCGGTCTGGGCTTTCTGTGGTTCAACACCTACCCGGCGCAGGTGTTCATGGGCGACGTGGGTGCGCTGGCGCTTGGTGCTGCGCTGGGCACCATCGCCGTGATCGTCCGCCAGGAAGTCGTGCTGTTCATCATGGGCGGCGTGTTCGTCATGGAAACCCTGTCGGTGATCATCCAGGTCGCCAGCTTCAAGCTGACCGGCAAGCGCGTGTTCCGCATGGCACCGATTCACCACCATTTCGAACTCAAGGGCTGGCCTGAGCCGCGCGTGATCGTCCGTTTCTGGATCATCACCGTGATTCTCGTGCTGATCGGCCTGGCCACCCTGAAACTGAGGTAATAGAGCGTGTCATTGATCGCTTCCGACCAGTTCCGCATCGTTGTTGGCCTCGGCAAGAGCGGCATGTCCCTGGTGCGCTTCCTGGCGCAGCAGGGCGTGCGCTTTGCCGTGGCCGATACGCGCGCGAACCCGCCGGAGCTGGAGACGCTCAAGCGTGACTACCCGCAGGTGGAAGTACGCTGCGGCGAGCTGGACGTGGACTTCCTCTGCCGCGCCTCGGAGCTGTACGTGAGTCCGGGCCTGGCCGTGGCCACGCCGGCGCTCGCCGAAGCCGCTGCACGCGGGGTGAAGCTGTCCGGCGATATCGACCTGTTCGCCCGCCACGCCAAGGCACCGATAGTCGCCATCACCGGCTCCAACGCCAAGAGCACCGTCACCACCCTGGTCGGCGAGATGGCCGTCGCTGCCGGCAAGCGCGTCGCCGTGGGTGGCAACCTGGGTACGCCGGCGCTGGATCTGCTGGCCGACGACGTCGAGCTGTATGTACTGGAGTTGTCCAGCTTCCAGCTGGAGACCACCGATCAACTCAACGCCGAAGTGGCCACCTGCCTGAACATCAGCGAAGACCACATGGACCGCTACAGCGGCCTGCCGGCCTATCACCTGGCCAAGCACAGGATCTTCCGTGGCGCCCGTCAGGTGGTGATCAACCGTGACGACGCCCTGTCGCGTCCGCTGATCGCTGACCAGGTGACCAGCTGGGAATTTGGCTTGGGCAAACCCGACTTCAAGCGCTTCGGCCTGCTCGAAGAGAACGGCGAGAAATCCCTGGCGTTTCGCTTCGAAGCGCTGCTGCCGGTGAGTGAGCTGAAGATTCGTGGCGCGCACAACCAGTCCAACGCCCTGGCGGCGCTGGCGCTCGGTCATGCCGTAGGCCTGCCGATGGACGCCATGCTCGCCACCCTGCGCCAGTTCGCTGGTTTGCCGCACCGCTGCCAGTGGGTCGGTGAGCGCGGCGGCGTGAGTTACTACGATGACTCCAAGGCCACTAACGTCGGTGCGGCGCTGGCAGCCATCGAAGGCCTGGGCGCGGATATCGCCGGTAAGCTGGTGCTGATCGCTGGCGGTGACGGCAAAGGCGCTGATTTCTCCGCGCTCAAGGCTCCAGTCGCGCGCTTCTGCCGCGCCGTGGTACTGCTTGGTCGTGATGCTGGGCGCCTTGCCGATGCGTTGGGCGATGCGGCGCCGCTGGTGCGGGTCGAGACCCTCGACGAAGCCGTGCAGCGTTGCAGCGAGTTGGCAGAGGCCGGCGACGCCGTGTTGTTGTCGCCAGCGTGCGCCAGCCTCGACATGTTCAAGAATTTCGAAGAACGCGGGCGCCTGTTCGCCCAGGCCGTGGGAGGGCTGCGCTGATGCTCGGCTTCCTGCGCGTGCGTCCCTCGCCGCTGTTCGGTCGCGGTTTAGATGTCGATTTCCCGATGCTCGCGGGTTGCCTCGGCCTGCTCGGCCTGGGCCTGGTGATGATCACCTCGGCGTCGTCGGAAGTGGCAGCGGCGCTGTCCGGCAACCCGCTGTATCACATGATTCGCCACCTGATTTATCTGGTCATCGGTCTTGGCGCCGCCGGCATCGTGCTGATGATTCCGATGAGCTTCTGGCAGCGCTATGGCTGGATGCTGCTGCTGGCGGCGTTCGGTTTGCTGGTGTTGGTGCTGATCCCCGGCATTGGTCGCGAGGTCAACGGTGCGCGGCGCTGGATCGGCTTCGGCGCGTTCAACGTGCAGCCCTCGGAAATCGCCAAGGTCTTCGTCGTCGTCTACCTGGCCGGCTACCTGGTGCGCCGTCAGGAGGAGGTGCGCGAAAGCTGGATGGGCTTCTTCAAGCCGTTCGTGGTACTGCTGCCGATGGCTGGTCTGCTGCTGCTGGAGCCGGACTTCGGCGCCACCGTGGTGATGATGGGCTCGGCCATGGCCATGCTGTTTCTCGGCGGTGTCGGCATGCTGCGCTTCGGCCTGATGGTGGCCCTGGCAGTCGGCGCCGTGTTCGTTCTGGTGCAGACTCAGGAATACCGCCTGCAGCGTTTGATCACCTTCACCGATCCCTGGGCCGACCAGTATGGCTCGGGCTACCAGCTGACTCAGGCGCTGATCGCCTTCGGTCGTGGCGAGTGGTTCGGCGTGGGTCTGGGCAACAGCATCCAGAAGCAGTTCTACCTGCCCGAAGCGCACACCGACTTCGTCTTCTCGGTCCTGGCCGAGGAACTGGGCTTCGTCGGCGCGCTGGCGACCCTGGCGCTGTTCGTCTTCGTCTGCGTGCGCGGCCTGTACATCGGCCTGTGGGCCGAGAAGGCCAAGCAGTTCTTCTCCGCCTACGTGGCCTACGGCCTGTCCTTCCTGTGGATCGGCCAGTTCCTGATTAACATCGGCGTGAACACCGGCCTGCTGCCAACCAAGGGCCTGACCCTGCCTTTCCTCAGCTACGGCGGCTCGTCGCTGGTGATCTGCTGCGTCAGCCTGGCAGTCCTGCTGCGTATCGAATGGGAGCGGCGCAACGTACTGGGCAACGAGGATATCGAGTTCAGCGAAGAGGATTTCGCCGAGCCGAACAAGGAGGTCGCCCATGCGCGGTAATGTCCTGATCATGGCTGGCGGCACCGGGGGCCACGTGTTCCCGGCGCTGGCCTGTGCGCGCGAGTTCCAGGCGCGTGGTTACAGCGTGCATTGGCTGGGTACGCCGCGCGGCATCGAGAACGAGCTGGTACCGCAAGCCGGCCTGCCCCTGCACCTGATCAACGTCAGCGGTCTGCGTGGCAAGAGCAAGCTGGCGCTGCTCAAGGCGCCGGTCCAGCTGTTGTGTTCGCTGCTGCAGGCGCGCCGCATCGTGCGCGAGTTGCAGCCGGTCTGCGTACTGGGCATGGGCGGTTATGTCACTGGCCCGGGCGGCCTGGCTGCGCGTATGGCCGGCGTACCGCTGGTGATCCACGAGCAGAACGCCGTGGCCGGTACCGCCAACCGGCTGCTGTCGCGTATTGCCACGCGCATCTGCGAAGCCTTCCCGAATACCTTCGGTGTATCCGACAAGCGGCGCACCACCGGTAACCCGGTACGTGAGGAGTTGTTCCTGGAAACGCCGCGCGAGCCGCTGGTAGGCCGCAAGCCGAAACTGCTGGTACTGGGCGGTAGCCTGGGTGCCGAGCCGCTGAACAAATTGCTGCCGGCTGCACTGGAGAAAATCCCCGCCGACGTGCGTCCGCAGGTGTTTCATCAGGCCGGTAAACAACATGCCGAAATCACTGCGGAGCGTTATCGCGATGCCGCGGTCGAAGCCGAGGTCGCGCCCTTCATCAAGGACATGGCTCGCGCCTACGGTTGGGCCGATCTGGTGGTGTGCCGCGCTGGCGCGCTGACCGTCAGCGAACTGGCGGCAGCAGGGCTGCCATCGTTTCTGGTGCCGTTGCCGCACGCGATCGACGACCACCAGAGCCGCAATGCCGAATACCTGGCGAAGGAGGGCGCCGCTGTCCTTCTTGCGCAACATGCCACTGACGCGGACACGCTTGCCGCGCAGCTCACCGAGGTTCTGATGCACCTGGAAAAACTCAATGTCATGGGCGCCACCGCGCGTCGCTTGGCCAAGCCCGATGCAACCCGCACGGTGGTCGACATCTGCCAGGAGGTGATGCGTGGCTAAGTCTCCTGCTGCGGTCAAGGCTGAAGTTCGCCGTATGCGTCGTATCCGCCGCATCCACTTCGTCGGTATCGGCGGCGTGGGCATGTGCGGTATCGCCGAGGTGCTGCTCAATCTGGGTTACGAAGTGTCCGGCTCCGATCTCAAGGCGTCGGCCGTGACCGAGCGCCTGGAAAACTTCGGGGCGACCATTTTCATCGGTCACCGCGCGGAAAACGCCGAGCAAGCCGATGTGCTGGTGGTATCCAGCGCCGTCAACACCAGCAACCCGGAGGTCGCCACTGCGCTGGAACGGCGTATCCCGGTTGTGCCGCGTGCCGAGATGCTCGCCGAGCTGATGCGCTACCGTCACGGCATCGCCGTCGCCGGTACCCACGGCAAGACCACTACCACCAGCCTGCTGGCATCGGTGTTCGCCGCCGGCGGCCTGGATCCGACCTTCGTCATCGGCGGTCGCCTGAATGCTGCCGGTACCAACGCCCAGCTCGGCTCCAGCCGCTTCCTGATTGCCGAGGCAGACGAGAGCGACGCCAGCTTCCTGCACCTGCAGCCGATGGTTTCGGTGGTCACCAACATCGACGCCGACCATATGAGCACCTATGGCGGTGATTTCAACAAGCTGAAGAAGACCTTCATCGAGTTCCTGCACAACCTGCCGTTCTATGGCCTGGCCGTGCTCTGTGTGGATGATCCGGTGGTGCGCGAGCTGCTGCCGCAGGTCGGCCGCCCGACCATGACTTACGGTTTCGCCGAAGATGCCGACGTGCGTGCGATCAACGTACGCCAGGAAGGCATGCGCACCTATTTCACCGTACTGCGCCCTGACTGCGAGCCGCTCGACGTGTCGGTCAACATGCCGGGTAACCACAACGTTCTCAATGCGCTGGCGACCATCGCCATTGCTACCGACGAAGGCATCGATGACGCAGCCATCGTCAGCGGCCTGGCGGGCTTCCAGGGCGTCGGTCGGCGCTTCCAGGTCTACGGCGAACTGCCGGTGGATGGCGGCAGCGTGATGCTGGTCGACGACTACGGCCATCACCCGCGTGAAGTGGCTGCGGTGATCAAGGCTGTGCGCGGTGGTTGGCCGGAACGCCGCCTGGTGATGGTCTATCAGCCGCACCGTTACAGCCGCACCCGCGACCTGTACGACGATTTCGTGCAGGTGCTCGGCGAGGCCAATGTGCTGCTGCTGGTCGAGGTCTATCCGGCTGGCGAGGAGCCGATTCCAGGTGCCGACAGCCGTCAGCTGTGCCACAGCATTCGTCAGCGCGGCCAGCTCGATCCGATCTATGTCGAGCGTGGCGCCGACCTGGCGCCGCTGCTCAAACCGCTGCTACGCGCTGGCGACATCCTGCTGTGCCAGGGCGCAGGTGATATTGGTGCAGTAGCGCCGCAACTGATCAAGCACCCACTGTTCGTGGGGGAGTCGAAATGAGTTTGCACAGTACCCTCGATCCCAAGGCTTTCGGTCGCGTCGCCGTGCTGTTCGGCGGCAAGAGCGCCGAGCGCGAGGTGTCGCTGAAATCCGGCAACGCCGTGCTCAGCGCCCTGCAGGCAGCTGGCGTGGACGCCTTCGGCATCGACGTGGGGGATGATTTCCTGCAGCGCCTGAACAGCGAGAAGATCGATCGCGCTTTCATCGTGCTGCACGGCCGCGGTGGCGAGGACGGCTCCATGCAGGGCCTGCTCGAGTGCGCCGGCATTCCCTACACCGGCAGCGGCATCCTCGCCTCGGCGCTGGCCATGGACAAACTGCGTACCAAGCAGGTCTGGCACAGCCTCGGCCTTCCGACGCCGCGTCATGCCGTGCTGACCTCGCAGGCTGATTGCGAAGCTGCTGCCGCCGAGCTGGGCTTCCCGCTGATCGTCAAACCAGCCCATGAAGGCTCGAGCATCGGCATGGCCAAGGTCGAAAGCGTCGAGGCGCTGATCGCTGCCTGGCAGGACGCCGCACGCTACGACAGCCAGGTGCTGGTCGAACAGTGGATCGCTGGCCCCGAGTACACCATTGCTGTGCTGCGTGGCGAAGTGCTGCCGCCCATCGGGCTCGGCACCCCGCACACCTTCTACGACTACGACGCCAAGTACCTGGCCGATGACACCCAGTACCGCATTCCCTGCGGGCTGTCTCCTGAGAAGGAAGCAGAGCTGAAAGCACTGACCGCACGCGCTTGCGAGGCCGTGGGCACTCAGGGCTGGGCGCGCGCCGATGTGATGCAGGATGCCAGCGGCCAGTTCTGGCTGCTGGAAGTGAACACCGTACCGGGTATGACCGATCACAGCCTGGTGCCAATGGCCGCGCGTGCTGCCGGCCTGGATTTCCAGCAACTGGTGCTGGCGATCCTGGCTGACAGCGTCGAGGCGAGGGGTTAAGCGATGAGCATCGCTCTGCGCCATCAAGACTCGCTGAGGGCTCCGCAACGCGGCAAGCCCGCGCCGCGTGGCGCCAGCCGTCTGGTGACCAAGGAGCCGATGCGCCTGCGTCTGCCCAAGCCGGATTTCTCTTGGGTGGGCCGCTTGCTCTGGCCGCTGGCGCTGGTCGGCCTCGGTTTTGCTGCCTATGAAGGTGCACAGCGTCTGCTGCCCTACGCCGACCGCCCGATCGCGCGCATCAGCGTGCAGGGCGATCTGGCTTACGTCAGCCAGCAGGCGGTACAGCGGCGGATCGCGCCGTTCATCGAGGCGAACTTCTTCAGCGCTGACCTGCGCGGCATGCGCGAAGAACTCGAACGCATGCCCTGGATCGCTCATGCCGAAGTGCGTCGCGTCTGGCCGGATCAGATCGACGTACGCCTCGAAGAGCAGTTGCCGATCGCCCGTTGGGGGGACGAAGCGCTGCTCAATAACCAGGGCCAGGCGTTCGCGCCGCAGGAGCTGGACAACTACCAGCACCTACCGCAGCTGTCCGGCCCGAAGCGGGCGCAGCCGAAGGTGATGCAGCAGTATCAGATGCTCAGCCAATTGCTGCGGCCGATGGGTTTCACCGTGGTCGGGCTGCAGTTGCGCGAGCGCGGCAGCTGGTTCCTTTCGGCCACCGAGAACGCCAGCGGGCAGCGTATCGACATCCTGCTGGGACGTGATCACGTGGTTGAAAAAATGCGTCGGTTTGCCGCCATCTATGAGCGGGAACTGAAAGAACAGAGCGCGAACATCGCGCGCATCGACCTGCGTTATGCCAACGGCCTGGCCGTGGCCTGGCGTGAGCCGGTGGAGCCGGCTGCGGCCGAGCAGAAAGTGAATTGAGGAGAGGCAGGACTAATGAATAGCGCGCAGAGCGGCAAGATGATCGTTGGCCTGGACATCGGCACCTCCAAGGTGGTGGCGCTGGTGGGCGAGGTGACGGCCGACGGCCAGCTGGAAATCGTCGGTATCGGCACTCATCCCTCGCGCGGGCTGAAGAAGGGTGTGGTGGTCAATATCGAGTCCACCGTGGCCTCGATTCAGCGCGCCGTGGAAGAGGCGCAACTGATGGCGGGCTGCCGTATTCACTCGGCGTTCGTCGGTGTGGCCGGCAATCACATCCGTAGCCTGAACAGCCACGGCATCGTTGCCATCCGTGATCGCGAAGTGAGCCCGGCCGATATCGAACGCGTGCTCGACGCCGCGCAGGCCGTCGCCATTCCGGCGGACCAGCGCGTGCTGCACACCCTGGCGCAGGATTACGTGATCGACAACCAGGAAGGCGTGCGCGAGCCGCTGGGCATGTCCGGTGTGCGCCTGGAAGCCAAGGTGCACGTGGTTACCTGCGCCGTGAACGCCGCGCAGAACATCGAGAAGTGCGTGCGTCGCTGCGGTCTGGAAGTCGACGACATCATCCTCGAGCAGCTGGCATCCGCGTACTCGGTACTGACCGAAGACGAGAAGGAGCTGGGCGTGTGCTTGGTGGATATCGGCGGTGGCACCACCGATATCGCCATCTTCACCGAAGGCGCGATTCGTCATACCGCGGTGATTCCGATTGCTGGTGACCAGGTTACCAACGACATCGCCATGGCCCTGCGTACGCCGACCCAGTACGCCGAAGAAATCAAGATTCGCTACGCCTGCGCCCTGGCCAAGTTGGCCGGTGCTGGCGAAACCATCAAGGTGCCGAGCGTCGGTGATCGTCCGCCGCGTGACCTGTCGCGTCAGTCCCTGGCCGAAGTGGTCGAGCCGCGTTACGACGAGCTGTTCACCCTGGTGCAGGCCGAGCTGCGCCGCAGCGGCTACGAAGACCTGATTCCCGCCGGCATCGTCATGACAGGCGGTACGGCGAAGATGGAAGGCGCGGTGGAACTGGCCGAGGAAATTTTCCACATGCCGGTTCGACTGGGCGTACCGCACAGCGTCAAGGGCATGGGCGACGTGGTGCGCAACCCGATTTATTCCACCGGTGTGGGCTTGCTGTTGTACGGGCTGCAGAAGCAGAACGACGGCATTTCCATGTCGGTAGGCAGTCCTTACCAGGACGAAAACAAAACCCCGGTACTCGAACGCATCAAGCGTTGGGTGCAAGGCAATTTCTAAATTTGCAGTAGGCGTTACAACTAGAAAGGAAGGAGAGGGATCATGTTCGAACTAGTAGATAACATTCCGCAAAGCGCGGTTATCAAAGTAATCGGTGTCGGTGGTGGCGGCGGTAACGCAGTCAATCACATGGCGGTCAGCAACATCGAGGGCGTCGAGTTCATCTGTGCCAACACCGATGCGCAGGCGCTGAAGAACATCGGCGCACGTACCGTGCTGCAGCTCGGCCCGGGCGTGACCAAAGGCCTGGGCGCTGGCGCCAATCCGGAAGTCGGTCGTCAGGCCGCGCTGGAAGATCGCGAGCGCATCGCTGAAGTGCTGCAAGGCACCGACATGGTGTTCATCACCACTGGTATGGGTGGCGGTACTGGCACCGGCGCTGCACCGGTCATCGCCGAGGTGGCCAAGGAACTGGGCATCCTCACCGTGGCCGTGGTCACCCGCCCGTTCCCGTTCGAAGGCAAGAAGCGCATGGTCATCGCCGATGAAGGCATCCGCGCGCTGTCCGAGAGCGTCGACTCGCTGATCACCATCCCCAACGAAAAACTGCTGACCATCCTCGGCAAGGACGCCAGCCTGCTGTCCGCCTTCGCCAAGGCTGACGATGTGCTGGCCGGCGCCGTGCGCGGTATTTCCGACATCATCAAGCGTCCGGGCATGATCAACGTCGACTTCGCCGACGTGAAAACCGTGATGAGCGAAATGGGCATGGCGATGATGGGCACTGGCTGCGCCAGCGGTCCGAACCGTGCGCGTGAGGCAACCGAAGCGGCCATCCGCAACCCGCTGCTGGAAGACGTCAACCTGCAGGGTGCGCGCGGCATTCTGGTAAACATCACTGCCGGTCCGGACCTGTCGCTGGGTGAGTACTCCGATGTGGGTAACATCATCGAACAGTTCGCTTCCGAGCATGCCACCGTCAAGGTCGGCACCGTGATCGACGCCGACATGCGCGACGAACTGCACGTCACCGTGGTCGCTACCGGCCTCGGCGCGCGCATGGAGAAGCCGGTCAAGGTGGTCGACAACACCGTTCAGGTCGCCGTCAGCCAGCCGGTTGCCCAGCAGCCTGCCGCGCAGCCGCGCAGCGAGCAGTCGGTCAACTACAAGGACTACGAGCGTCCGACCGTGCAGCGCCAGAGCCACGGTGGCGCCGCCACTGCAGCCAAGCTCAATACCCAGGATGATCTCGATTACTTGGATATCCCGGCTTTCCTGCGTCGCCAGGCTGATTGATGGAATTTATCAGGAGCATATGGGTGATTGGTGTTCAGCAAAGGTCGGTTCTGCTATTATTCCCGACCATTGTTGAAAACAATTCGCAACTAGCGATATAGCGGCCAAGCCATGATCAGACAACGCACCCTGAAAAACATCATCCGTGCCACCGGCGTTGGCCTGCATTCGGGGGAGAAGGTTTACCTGACCCTGAAGCCGGCTCCGGTGGATACCGGTATCGTGTTTCGTCGTACCGACCTCGACCCCGTGGTGGAAATCCGCGCGCTGGCCGGGAATGTCGGTGAAACCACCATGTCGACCACGTTGATCAATGGTGATGTCAAGGTGGATACGGTAGAGCATCTGCTTTCGGCCATGGCAGGCCTGGGCATCGATAACGCCTACGTCGAGCTCTCCGCGTCCGAAGTACCGATCATGGATGGCAGTGCTGGTCCCTTTGTGTTCCTGATTCAATCCGCTGGCCTGCAGGAGCAGGAAGCGCCGAAGAAGTTCATCCGCATCCTGCGTGAGGTGACTGTGGAGGAGGGCGACAAGCGCGCCACCTTCGTACCTTTCGACGGTTTCAAGGTGAGCTTCGAGATCGACTTCGATCACCCCGTGTTCCGCAATCGCACGCAGAGCGCCAGTGTGGATTTCTCCAGCACGTCTTTCGTCAAGGAAGTCAGCCGGGCCCGCACCTTCGGTTTCATGCGTGACATCGAGTTCCTGCGTTCGCAGAACCTGGCGCTCGGTGGCAGTGTGGAGAACGCCATCGTGGTCGACGAACATCGTGTGCTCAATGAAGACGGCCTGCGTTACGAGGACGAATTCGTCAAACACAAGATTCTCGATGCCATCGGTGACTTGTACCTGCTGGGTAACAGCCTGATCGGCGAGTTCAAGGGCTTCAAGTCTGGTCACGCGCTCAACAATCGTTTGCTGCGCACGTTGATCGAACAGACCGATGCCTGGGAAATGGTGACCTTCGAGGACGCCAAACTCGCACCGATCTCTTACATGCGCCCGGTTGCGGCGGTGTAAACACACTCTCTTTCCAGCTTCAATTGAGGCCACCTTCGGGTGGCCTTTTTTATGGCGCGTGGTTGAGTCGGAGGTGAGTGCTGCAACGATTCATGGCGCCAATCATCTGGCGAAAGCGGCAAAAAAGACGTTTACCGACGAACGGAATTAGGGGTCATTCGTCTTTCTGCGTATGGCTGGCCAGGCGCTCAAGCGCGGCGCGTAGCCTGGGATCGCTGATGCCTTCGGCTGTCGCCTGGATGCTTTGTGCGGCGTTATTGGACAAGTGCAGGGTGCGACCGGTTCCACGATTCTGGCCGCCTTGAGGTTGCACCTTGAACATGATTTTCGTTAAGGTCGCGAATTCTTCGAGTGCCTGTAGTTGTCGTTGCAGTCTTCTTTGCTGATAACGCAGGCGTGTTGCCCAGTGGCCATCGGTCACGATCAATAGCAAGCAGCCGTCTCGCCAGGACGCTACATGACAGTGTTCCCGGGCAGCAGGCTGTAGCTGGCTATCGACAAGACGCTGTAGGTGAGTAAGGCGTTGCGCCTGACCGAACAGCGCTTTCAGGGGCTTGGCTTCGCGTAACAGCTTAGCGGGTGCCTGAGCCGGCAAGGGACGAAACGTCATGGCAGGAAGCCTTAAGTTGCAGAGCCGTCATGGTAGCAGAGCGTGCTGCCGGCCTGTGCTCTGCGAAAAGGGGAAGCCATGCATATCATTCTGCTAAATAGCCGTCACGGTTCGGCGCGAACGATCAATCTGGACCTGCGCTGGTTGTTGCTGTCGGCGGTCCTGCTGCTGGTCCTGAGCCTGGGTGCCGGTGCAGCAATGGGCGCCAAGTGGTTGACCGCCGAGCCGGTGGTCGACACCTCGCTGGCCGAAGCGCTCGATCTGCAGCGTGAACAGGTTGGCGTGGTACGCCAGGACGCACAACGTCAGCTCGACGCCTTTGCCGTGCATGTCGCGGAACTGCAGGCGCGCCTCACGCGGCTCGATGCTCTGGGCGAGCGCCTGACCGAATTGGCGGAGCTGGACGCAGGCGAGTTCGATTTTTCTCTCAGTGTCGGGCAGGGCGGCGCGGAAGATGCGCTGGGCGCTTCGGCCTATGCACCGCCACCTTTCATGAGTGCGCTTGACAGTCTGGCGCTGCGAGTGGAAAGCCGCGAGCAGCAGTTGGAAGTGCTGGAGCAACTGCTTGGCGAGCGTCGCCTGAGTGAAGCTGAAACACTTTCTGGTCGCCCGGTTTTGCAAGGTTATGTGTCGTCGCCTTTCGGGCGTCGCGTGCACCCGCTGACCGGTCGCGTGAGTGTCCACAAGGGTGTCGACTTCGCCTCCAAACCGGGGAGCGATGTGGTGTCGGTGGCGGCGGGTATCGTCACCTTCTCCGGCAAGAAGAACGGTTATGGCAACGTGGTTGAGATCAGTCACGCCGATGGCTACGTCACTCTCTATGCCCACAACCAGAGCAATACTGTGCAGATCGGTGATCTGGTGCAGCGCGGCGAGACCATCGCCAAGGTCGGCCGTAGTGGTCGCTCCACCGGTTATCACGTGCATTTCGAAGTCAGCAAGGATGGCCGACAGGTCAATCCTGCCCTTTATATCGCGCGCGCCAACGGCGTCGAGTGAGTCGGGGCAACAGGCTGACCTTGAATTGCCAGCATTCATCCCCATATAAAGTTTCACGCCGCGCCCCTGGCTGACCGGGGATGCGTGGCCTGCGCCATTATGCGGCAGCAACGGGCTGACAACGTCACTTTCCTCCCTGAGTTTTCCGGGTAGAATGCCCCCTTCGCCCGCAGCCATGCTGGCTGCCAGGTCGCGATTTGCGCCGACCTCCATCCATTCGCCGGAAGATCCTGTCGATATGTTTGCGCCTCTGTTTAAAAAACTTTTCGGAAGCAAGAATGAGCGTGAAGTCAAGCGCTTGGTCAAGGCGGTGCAGTCCGTCAACGTCCTCGAAGAGCAGATGATTGCCCTGTCGGACGAGCAACTGCGTAGCAAGACCGAAGAGTTCAAGGGCCGACTGGCTCAGGGCGAAACCCTCGACAAGCTGCTTCCCGAAGCCTTCGCTGTGGCCCGTGAGGCCGGTAAGCGAGTGATGGGCATGCGCCACTTCGATGTGCAGCTGATCGGCGGCATGGCCCTGCATGAAGGCAAGATTGCCGAGATGCGTACCGGTGAGGGCAAGACCCTGGTAGGTACCCTGGCGGTCTACCTCAACGCGCTGTCCGGCAAGGGCGTGCACGTGGTCACGGTCAACGAATACCTGGCCCGCCGCGACGCCAACTGGATGCGTCCGCTGTATGAATTCCTGGGCTTGTCGGTGGGCATCGTTACCCCCTTCCAGCCGCCGGAAGAGAAGCGTGCTGCTTACGCCGCCGACATCACCTATGGCACCAACAACGAATTCGGTTTCGACTACCTGCGTGACAACATGGCCTTCAGCCTGGAAGACAAATTCCAGCGCGAGCTGAATTTCGCCGTGATCGACGAAGTCGACTCCATTCTCATCGACGAAGCCCGTACCCCGCTGATCATCTCTGGTCAGGCTGAAGACAGCTCCAAGCTGTACATCGAGATCAACAAGCTGATCCCGCGCCTCAAGCAGCACATCGAGGAAGAGGAAGGCGTGGTGACTCAGGAAGGTCACTACAAGGTCGACGAGAAAACCCGCCAGGTCGAGCTCAACGAGGCTGGTCACCAGTATGTCGAAGAGATGCTTACCGCGGCCGGCCTGCTGGCTGAAGGCGAGAGCCTCTATTCCGCGCACAACCTTGGCTTGCTGACCCATGTTTACGCCGGCCTGCGTGCGCACAAGCTGTTCAACCGCAACGTCGAGTACATCGTGCAGAACGGTCAGGTGATCCTGATCGACGAGCACACCGGTCGTACCATGGCCGGTCGTCGCCTCTCCGAGGGCCTGCACCAGGCCATCGAGGCGAAGGAAGGGGTGAACATCCAGGCCGAGAGCCAGACTCTGGCCTCGACCACCTTCCAGAACTACTTCCGCCTTTACAACAAGCTGTCCGGCATGACCGGTACCGCCGATACCGAGGCCTTCGAGTTCCGTCAGATCTACGGTCTGGACGTGATGGTCATCCCGACCAACAAGCCGATTGCGCGTAAGGACTTCAACGACCTGGTTTATCTGACCCAGGAAGAGAAGTACCAGGCGATCATCGCCGACATCAAGGATTGCCAGGCCCAGGGCCGGCCGATCCTGGTCGGTACCGCCACCATCGAGACCTCCGAGTACGTCAGTCAGTTGCTGAATCAGGCAGGCATCGAGCACAAGGTCCTCAACGCCAAGTTCCACGACAAGGAAGCCGAGATCATCGCCCAGGCCGGTCGTCCGGGCGCACTGACCATTGCCACCAACATGGCGGGTCGTGGTACCGACATTCTTCTCGGCGGTAACTGGGAAGTGGAAGTGGCAGCGCTGGAAAACCCCACCGACGAGCAGATCGCGCAGATCAAGAGCGAGTGGCAGAAGCGTCACCAGCAAGTGATCGAAGCCGGCGGCCTGCATGTGATCGCCTCCGAGCGCCACGAATCGCGTCGTATCGACAACCAGTTGCGTGGTCGTGCCGGTCGTCAGGGTGACCCGGGCTCCAGCCGCTTCTACCTGTCGCTGGAAGACAACCTGATGCGTATCTTCGCCTCGGATCGGGTGAAAAATTTCATGAAGGCCCTCGGCATGCAGTCCGGCGAGGCCATCGAGCACCGCATGGTCACCAACGCCATCGAGAAGGCCCAGCGCAAGGTCGAGGGGCGTAACTTCGACATGCGTAAGCAACTGCTCGAATTCGACGACGTGGCCAACGAGCAGCGCAAGGTGATCTACCACATGCGCAACAGCCTGCTGGCTGCCGAGAGCGTTGGCGACACCATCGCCGAGTTCCGCGAGGAAGTGCTGACCACCGCAGTCAACAACCATATTCCGCCGCAGTCGATGCCGGAGCAGTGGGACGTCGCCGGTCTGGAGTCCACCCTGCAGAGCGATTTTGGCATCAAGCTGCCGATCCAGCAGTGGCTGGATGAAGACGACAAACTGTATGAAGAAACCCTGCGTGAGCGCATCCTTGCCGAGCTGCTGAGCGCATACAACGAGAAGGAAACCCAGGCCAGCGCCGAGGCTTTGCGTACCTTCGAGAAACAGATTCTGCTGCGCGTACTGGACGATCTGTGGAAAGACCACCTGTCGACCATGGATCACCTGCGTCACGGGATTCACCTGCGTGGCTACGCGCAGAAGAACCCCAAGCAGGAATACAAGCGCGAGTCCTTCGCCCTGTTCCAGGAGCTGTTGGAGTCGATCAAGCGCGACGCCATCCGCGTGCTCAGCCACGTTCAGGTGCGTCGCGAAGATCCGGCCGAAGAAGAAGCTCGTCTGCGCCGCGAAGCCGAAGCCATGGCCGAGCGTATGCAGTTCCAGCACGCCGATGCCTCGGCGCTGGCCGCTGAAGAGAACGATGGCGGAGAAGGCGACGTTGCCATGGCCGCCGCTCCGGTACGTGCCGAGCAGAAGGTTGGCCGTAACGAGCCGTGCCCTTGCGGTTCGGGTAAGAAGTACAAGCACTGCCACGGTCAGATCGGCTGATCGGACCGCTTGCAGTGGCGGGCGCTTCGGCTATGCTGCCAGCGCCCTGACAACGCCGCGAACGGCCCAGCCGCTCGCGGCGTTTTACCATCTCATTCGGTCGCCGACGCGATCACCCTATATCTGAAGGAGCGCATCTCATGGCTGTTGGTCTTGGCCCGCTGTCTACCCTGCACCCGGTTCCTGGTTTCGAGCTGGGTATCGCCTCGGCCGGCATCAAGCGTCCAGGGCGCAAGGATGTGGTGGTGATGCGCTGTGCCGAAGGTTCGCGTATCGCCGGGGTGACCACCACCAACGCCTTTTGCGCGGCCCCTGTGCTGATCACGCGCGAGCGTCTGGGCGGCGAAGTGCGTTACCTGCTGACCAATACCGGCAATGCCAACGCTGGTACCGGCGCCGATGGCCTGGCCCGTGCGCGTCGCTCCTGTGTGCGCCTGGCTGAGCTGACCGGTGTTGCCGAAAGCGCCGTGCTGCCATTCTCCACCGGTGTGATCGGCGAGCCGCTGCCGGTCGAGAAGATCGAGTCCGCGTTGCAGGCCGCGCTGGATGACCTCAAGGCTGACAACTGGGAAGCTGCCGCCACCGGCATCATGACCACCGACACCCTGCCCAAGGGCGCCAGCCGTCAGTTCCAGCACGATGGCGTGACCATCACCGTGACCGGCATTTCCAAGGGCGCCGGCATGATCCGCCCGAACATGGCCACCATGCTTGGCTACATCGCCACCGACGCCAAGGTCGCGCAGGGCGTGCTGCAGGATCTGGTGCGCGATGCGGCGAACAAGTCGTTCAACCGCATCACCATCGACGGTGACACCTCCACCAACGACTGCTGCATGCTGATCGCCACCGGCCAGGCCGCACTGCCTGAGATCAGCGACGCCTCCGGTGAGCTGTTCGCCAAGCTCAAGCAGGCTGTGTTCGAAGTGTTCATGGAAGTGGCGCAGGCCATCGTCCGTGACGGTGAAGGCGCGACCAAGTTCGTTACCGTGCAGGTCAACGGCGGTGGCACTCATCAGGAGTGCCTGGACGTGGCTTATGCCGTGGCTCATTCGCCGCTGATCAAGACCGCGCTGTTCGCCTCCGACCCCAACTGGGGGCGTATCCTCGCGGCTGTCGGCTATGCCGGTGTGCCACAGCTGGACGTGAGCAAGATCGATGTATTCCTCGGTGAGGTCTGCATCGCCAGCAAGGGTTGCCGTGCGGCCACCTACACCGAAGAGCAGGGCGCGGCGGTGATGGCACGTGAGGAGATCACCATCCGCATCGAGCTGGGTCGCGGCAGCTGCAGCGAGACCATCTGGACCACCGACCTGTCCCACGAGTACGTCAAGATCAACGCCGAATACCGCACCTGATCAGTCCCGGCCGTCCATTATTCCCGCGCCTCATGACCCCATGACGCGCGGGAATTTGCTATTCGGGGGGCGGGCTTTTAACGTCGAGCGACTTCGGGTATTCCCAGGAACGTAGGCGAGGACACGCAAGATGGCACTGCAACTGGTGATTGGCGACAAGAACTATTCCTCCTGGTCTCTGCGTGCGGCGCTGGCGGTCGATCTGGCCGGTGCCGACTGCGAAGAGCTGCGGGTGCGTTTGTTTCAGCCAGACAGTCGCGCACAACTGTTGCGCTATTCGCCCACCGGCAAGGTGCCGGTTCTGCTGATCGAGCAAGGGGCGGTGTGGGACTCCCTGGCGATTGCCGAGTACCTGGCCGAGTGTTATCCAGAAGCGCAGTTGTGGCCGCTGGAGCGGCAGGCTCGCGCGCTGGCGCGCAGTATCTGTGCGGAGATGCACAGCGGCTTCACGGCGCTGCGCAGTCATCTGCCGATGGACCTGGCGCGGGACAAGGCGCTGGCCGAACTGCCTGACGAGGCGCAGGCCGATATCGATCGTATCTGCGCGATCTGGGCTGGCTGCCGTGAGCGTTACGCCAGTACCGGCAACTATCTGTTCGGCCAGGCCAGCATCGCCGATGCCTTCTACGCGCCGGTCGCCGCGCGACTGCGCAGCTATCGTGTGGCGCTACCGACAGCGGCAGCGGCCTATGTCGAAACCATCTATCGTTGGCCGGCGTTCCAACGCTGGTATCAGGCAGCATTGCAGGAGGTGAAGGGGTGAAGCGTGTTCATGTCGCCGCAGCGGTGATTCGGGGTGTCGATGGACGCATCCTGATTGCCAAGCGCCCGCAGGATAAGCACCAGGGTGGTCTGTGGGAGTTTCCCGGCGGCAAGGTGGAAGAGGGCGAGGCAGTGCGCGTCGCCCTCGACCGCGAGTTGCAGGAAGAGCTGGGCATCCGTCCGCAAGCGGCGCGTGCGCTGATTCAGATTCGCCACGATTACCCGGACAAGCAGGTGTTGCTGGACGTCTGGGAAGTCTCGACCTTCAGCGGTGAGCCGCATGGCGCAGAAGGCCAGCCGCTGGCCTGGGTCAGCGAGCGGCAACTGCTGGAGTACGAGTTTCCCGCTGCCAACAAGCCCATCGTCGCCGCCGCGCGCCTGCCAGATCGTTACCTGATCACCCCGGACGGCCTGGAACCGAGCGAGCTGCTGGCCGGCATCCGCAGTGCCCTGGCGCAGGGTGTCCGGTTGATCCAGCTGCGTGCGCCGAACATGTTCGACCCGCAGTACCGCGACCTGGCAGTCGACGTGCAGGGCCTGTGCGCCGGCAAGGCGCAGCTGATGCTCAAGGGGCCGCTGGAGTGGCTGGGCGACTTTCCGGCGGCAGGCTGGCACCTGACTGCCGAGCAGTTGCGCAAGCATGCCGCTGGCGGCCGGCCTTTCCCGGAGCATCGCTGGCTGGCAGCGTCCTGCCACAATGCCGAGGAGCTGGCGTTGTCAGCGCAGATGGGTGTGGATTTCGTCACCTTGTCGCCGCTGCAGGCGACCGCAACGCATCCCGAAGCGCTGCCGCTGGGTTGGGAGGCAGCAAGCGAGATGCTGACCCATTTCAACCTGCCGGCTTACCTTTTGGGCGGTGTCGGCCCGGCCGATATCGAGCGCGCCTGGCAGATTGGCGCCCAGGGCGTTGCGGGCATCCGCGCATTCTGGCCGGCCAATGGGGTGTAGGAGCGAGCTCTGCTCGCGAACATTGGAGAGGATTAAGAAGCTTCGCGAGCAGAGCTCGCTCCTACGGTCTATACCTGAGGTGGCATGCAAACAGGAGGCAGGGAATGCCCCATTACCATACGTCTCATCTGCGAAACGGTCGCTTTTCTGAGCCTGGCCGCATCTATGCGATTACAGCCGTTACCCACTGTCGAAAAGCTTTGTTTCACGACTTTTTCGTGGGGCGGCTTCTGATCGACGAATTACGCCTCGCTGAGGCGCAAGGCCTCGTCACCTCGTTGTGTTGGGTTGTTATGCCGGATCACTTTCACTGGTTGTTTCAACTAGGACAGTGCGACTTGGAGAGGTTATTGCGGCAGGTAAAGTCGCGTAGTGCCAAGGCAATCAACCAACGCTTGCAGCGGAGCGGTAGGGTCTGGCAATCCGGCTACCACGACCGGGCTTTACGCCGAGAGGATGACGTACGTGATTTCGCTCGGTATATCGTCGCCAACCCTTTGCGGGCCGGTTTGGTAAAGCAACTCGCCGATTATCCGTTGTGGGACGCCGTATTTCTGTAGGAGCGAGCTCTGCTCGCGAACATCGGCGAGTCTAAGAAGCTTCGTGATTAGAGAACTAGGAGTCCCCCTCGCTCCTACCCTCCGTCTACATGTGAGGTCGCGATTTACGGCTTGTCTGCAGCTTTCCACAGAACTTCGGCAATGCCCTGGCGCTTGGCGATCAGGCGGGCGGCGACGAACAGCAGGTCGGAGAGGCGATTGACGTAGGCCAGGCCCTCGGCGCGTAGCGGCTCGACGGCATTGAGGTGTTGGCAGCGGCGCTCACTGCTGCGTGCGAGGCTGCGGCACACGTGGGCCTGGGCGATCAGCCTCGAGCCGCCAGGCAGGATGAAGTTCTCAAGAGGCCCGACCTCTTCGTTCCAGCTGTCGATGGCGGCCTCCAGGCGCTGCACTTCCCCCTGTTGCAGTGCCTGATACTCGGGCATCGCCAGTTCGCCACCGAGGTCGAACAGGCGGTGCTGGCAGGAGCTCAGCACTTCGCTGATTTCCTTGAGCCCTGGCCAGGTCGTGGCTGCCTCGTCGAGTTCGGCGAGTAGCAGGCCGAGCTGACTGTTGAGTGTGTCCAGCTCGCCGATGGCCTCGATACGTGGGTGGTCCTTGCCGACCCGGCGGCCGTTGGCGAGACCGGTTTCACCCTTGTCGCCGGTGCGGGTATAGATCTTCGAGAGGCGAAAGCCCATGGCTCAGAGTCCTGTTTGGGCGGGCAGCGAGGCGAGCGGCAGGCGCAGGGTGAAACAGGTGCCCTGGCCTGGCGTGGAGTGCACCTCCATCTGCCCTTTGTGATTGTTGGTGATGATGAAGTAGGAGACAGCCAGACCGAGCCCGGTGCCCTGACCGACCTCCTTGGTGGTGAAGAAAGGCTCGAAGATGCGCTTGCGTACCGCCTCGCTCATGCCGGTGCCGTTGTCTTCCACCTGTACTTCTGCCCAGCTGCCGACCTGCCTCGTGCGCAGGGTGATGCGGCCGGATTCTACACCCTCATCGCGCTGGTGAATTGCCTGGGCAGCGTTCTTCAGCAGGTTCAACAGTACCTGCTCGAGCTCGTTGGCGGTGCCTGCCACCGGGCCTAGCAACGGGTCGAACTGACGCACGATCTCCAGGGTCTTGAAGTCGAAGCTGTCGGTCAGATCGAAGTCATTGCCGGCGATCTCCAGGGCCTGATCGATCAGTGCCGGCAGATCGCAAGGTGAAAGCTGGCGGTCGCTACGGCGGCTGAAACTGAGCATGTGGCTGACGATCTTGGCCGCGCGCTGGCCGGCCTGCTGGATGCCGTCGAGCAGGCGTGGAACCTCGCGCGCCTCCATGTAATGCTCAATCGCAGGCAAGCTGACGCCGGCCTGTTCGGCCTGTTCTACGTTCTTCTCCAGGCCCGGCGACAGGCGTCGACGAATGTTCTGCACGTTATGCAGGATGGCGCCAAGCGGATTGTTGATTTCATGTGCCATCCCAGCCGCCAGGCCGCCGACCGAGAGCATCTTCTCCGACTGCACCATCATTTCCTCCAGGGCCAGGCGCTGGGTGATGTCGTCGATGCGGATCACCACGCCTCGGCCGGCGCCGCCCATCAGCGGGTAAAAGGTCAGGGCGTAGTGGTGAGGCTCTTCGTCCTTGTGCCAGGTTACGCGCTCGATCTTCTCCACGCGATGTTGCTCGGCGGTGCGCTTGAGCTGCGCGAGAAAGGGTTTCAGCGGCGGGAAGGCGAGAAACACCGGCTGGTTCAGCGCTTCTTCCAGGCGCGTACCTGACAGGGCGCTGGCTTCCTGATTCCACTGCGTCACGTAGAGCTGTTCGTCGAGGGCGATCAGCGCCGAGGGCATGGAGTCGATGATGCTGTTGAGGTAGTTCTGAAAACCGGTGAGCTTCTTCTCGATCTTGCTGCGCACCTGCACTTCCAGCTCCAGCTTGCGGTTGGAGTGACGGGTTTCCTCGGCCAGGCTCTGTGCCTGATCGAAGGCCTGCTGGGCGTCGTCGCGAGCACGTTTGAGCTGCTGTTCGCGAGCTTCCATGCGCATCAGCATGGTATTGAACGCATCGGCCAGGCTGCCGATTTCATCCTGGTTGCCGCGATTGGCGCGCAGCGCATAGTTCTCTTCGCGGGTGACCTGGCGTGAGAGCTCCTCCAGGCGGCGAATGGGCTTGGTCACCAGGCGTTTGATCTGCCTGGCTACCAGCATCCACAGCAACACGCTGAACGCCAGAATCACCAGGCTGGCTGTCAGCGTTCCGGTATAGAACGCGCCAGGCAATTCGCTGGAAGCCACCAGCAGCAGGGCTCCGGGATGACCGCTGGGATGCGGCAGGTCGACCAGCAGGTTGGTGCGAAAGGCCGTTTCGCGCCAATGTGGCAGCTGGCTGAGCTCTTGCGGCAGCTGCAATTTTTCGCCGCGCTGCAGTTGCGCCAGGCTGTCGCCGTTGCTGTCGTAGATCACCGCGGCACGCAGTGGCGCGTATTCATCCAGGCGCTTGAGCAGGGCCTGGGCCGAGGCTGGTGAGTTCAGTGCCTCTTTGCTGAGCGTCGGGCTGGCGATGAGCCGACCGAGGGTGTGCAGAGCCTGCGGCGCCATGCTCTCCTGGGTGATCCAGTAGGCTGCGCTGATGAAGGCCAGGTTGGCCACCAGCATCACTGCGGCGAGCAATACCAGCAGCGCGGCAAGCAGTTTGCGGCCTACTGGCAGATTTTCGAGGCGCTGACGCAGTCTCATGAGGGTATCGTTGTGGCGGGTGAAGACGGCAGGTTAGCGCGCCAGGGCAGTCATTGCCACGGCCAGGGCCGCTAGCTCAGGGGCAAGCCGCGTTCGTCGAGATGCCTGAGCAGGCGCTGTTGCAGGTGTTGCAGGTGCGGCACATGCAGTTGATGACGCTGCGCGGCGGCGCAGGCATAGCCAAGTAGGTAGCTGATTTCGGTACGACGTCCCTGCGCTACGTCCTGGTGCATGGACGAGTAGTTCGCCGCGGTGGCGAGGATCACGCGCTGGACTTCCTCATGCAGATTCTCCGCCGCCGCCGGTTGGCCGCAGCGCTGCAGCAATTCGCCGAGCTCGGCGCACAGGGTGGCAACTTCGGCCGGATGGTCGCTCAGGCCTCCATTGCGGCAGTCGTGCAATACGCTGAGCGGGTTGATTGCGCAGTTCAGCGCCAGCTTGCGCCACAGACGCGTGAGGATATCCGGGCTCCACTGGTGAGCGATGCCCGCGTGCTGCAGCTCGTCCAGCCAGGCTGGCGGCTGGGGATTGTTCGGGTCGCCCAGCCAGTTGTAGCCATTGCCGGCGAACACCACCTGAAAGTCGGCAGGGCGAAAGGCCCCTTCGGTGCTGGAGACGAACAGGCAGCGCTGTCTGGGTAGGCGTTGGGCGACTTCATCCTGGCTGCCCAGGCCGTTCTGCAACAGCAGCAGCTCGGCGCCCGGGGCCAGACGCTCGGCGATGGTCGCCACCGCGCTTTGCGCGTCATAGGCCTTGCACGCCAGCAGCAGGCGATGGATGGGCGCGTCGGCCTGTGGCAACTCCGCGGCAATGGCGTACTGCTGGGCCTGGCCTGCTTCGATCAGAGTCAGGCCGCCGGCCTGCTGGTAGGCCGCGAGGCGTTGCGGGTTGCGCAGAATCAACCTGACCGGCAGGCCGGCACGGGCCAGGCGTGTGGCCCAAAGGCTGCCGAGGCTACCGGCGCCGAGGATGTGCCAGGTCACGGCAGAGGCAGGCGCATGGCTGCGACCCGGCCGCTGACGTAAGACTCTGGCAGCAGATTTTGCGCATGCTGAATCAGTTGTTCCGGGGTGGTGGGTAGCGCCTTGGCGTCCAGGCCGACCAGGCTGATGCCGGCTTTCAGCGTAATGAACCCTTCGCTGGTCTTGAAGGCCTTGAAGTTGAGCCCTTCATGCAGGCGCTTGAAGCTGCTGGGCGAGCACTCGTGCAGGTCTTCGAGCAGGGTGATCAGGCCGAAGTGGTTGTCATCCAGACGGGTCAGCACGTCCAGTGGTCTGACGAGCTGCTGCAGGCGTCGTGCGACGCCATGTAGCAGCTCATTGAAGAAACGGTCGCCGTATTGGCTGCGCAACTGACTGGCGTCCTGCAAGCCGATCAACAGGTAGCACACAGCGCCGCCACGCGATTCGATCTGACGCAGGCTGTCGGTGAGCTTCTGCTGCAGGTAGCGCGGGTTGCCCAGGCCGGTGAGCGGATCGACCAGGTTACGCCGCTCCAGGCTGGCGATGTTGTGCGTGAGCATGCGGTTTTCGTGTAGCAGGCGCTGCAAGGTGTTGCACAGGCGATCAGCGGCATACACACGGGGCACCAGCTGTTCGTTCATCGCCGCCTTGCTGATGAAGTCATCGACGCCGCGGTCGAAGGCTTCGCTCAAAACGTTTTCGCCTTCCTTGCCGGTCAGCAGGATGATGTAGGTGTAGTGATCGGCGGTTTCGTCCAGCTGGCGCACCCTGGCGGTCAGCTCCAGGCCGTCGATCTCGGGCATCAGCCAGTCGGCCAGCAGCACGCTGGCAGGGCGCTGCTCGAGCAACTGCAAGGCTTCGCTGGCGCTGCTGGCGAAGCGCACATCCTGATAGCCGGCCTGGCTCAGTGCACGGCCGATCATGGCGCTGGAGAACTTGGCGTCATCCACCACCAGGATGCTGAGATGGGGGTTGGGCATGTGGCTGGCTCGCAGACAGAGAGGAAGGACGCCAAACGGCGCGTATCAGTCTGGATATAATGGGCTCGCCATAGTTATCGTCAAGTCAGGCGCGCTCACTCCGTGAAGAGGATCGCGCCGTCCATCAGGAGCCCACTCATGCCTTCGTTCGACATCGTGTCTGAACTGGACAAACACGAACTGACCAATGCGGTCGACAATGCCATCAAGGAGCTCGACCGTCGGTTCGACCTGCGTGGCAAATGCAGTATCGAGAGCAAGGACAAGGCGCTGACCTTGACCGCCGAGGCCGAGTTCATGCTCGAGCAGATGCTCGACATCGTGCGCAGCAGCCTGATCAAGCGCAAGATCGACTGCCAGTGTATGGAAACCAAGGAACCCTACGCATCGGGCAAGGTGATGAAGCAGGAGGTCACTTTCCGCGAAGGCATCGACAAGGAACTGGCGAAGAAGATCGTCGCTCATATCAAGGACGCCAAGCTCAAAGTGCAGGCCGCCATCCAGGGTGAGCAGGTGCGCGTTACCGGCAAGAAGCGTGATGACCTGCAGGAAGCCATCGCGCTGCTGCGGGGTCACGAGTTCGGCATGCCGCTGCAGTACAACAACTTCCGCGATTGAACCTTTTTGGCGCCAAGGCGTCGCACCCTAGGCTGATAGCACTTTGACCGCCATGGCCTGCCATGGCGGTTTCGTTTCATGTACGGGAAAACAGGAGCACCCTATGGAGATGAACGTCGAGGAACTGGTGAAGATGTCCGAGGCCTGGCTGCCGGTGGTGCTGGAGTACAGCGGCAAGCTGACCCTGGCAGTGATCACGCTGCTGATCGGCTGGTGGCTGATCAGCCGGCTGACGTCGAGCATCGGGCGCATGCTTGAGGCGCGTAAGGTCGACCGCGCGCTGAGCAGCTTCATCGGCAGCCTGGTCAGTATCGTGCTGCGTATTCTCCTGCTGATCAGCGTGGCTTCGATGATCGGGGTAGAGACCACTTCGTTCATCGCCATGATCGGTGCCGCGGGTCTGGCCATCGGCCTGGCGTTGCAGGGCAGCCTGGCCAACTTCGCCGGTGGCGTGCTGATCATGCTGTTCCGTCCGTTTCGGGCTGGTGATTGGATCGAGGCACAGGGTGTCTCCGGTAGCGTCGACAGCATCCAGATCTTCCATACCACGCTGAAGACCGGCGATAACAAGGTCGTCATCGTGCCCAACGGCAGCCTGTCCAACGGCCACATCACCAACTACTCGCGTGAGCCGCGTCGGCGTGCCGATATCAATATCGGTATCGATTACTCCAGCGACATCAAAAAAGCGCGCGAGGTGCTGCTGGAAATCGCCCAGGACCCGCGCGTACATGTCGATCCTGCGCCGGTGGTGTTCGTGACCGGGCTGGGTGACAGTGCGGTGAACCTGTCGCTGCGTGTGTGGGTGGCTACCGGCGACTTCTGGCCGGTGACCTTCTCCTTTACCGAGCAGGCCAAGGAGCGTTTGACCGAGGCCGGCATCGGTATTCCGTTCCCGCAGCGGGTGGTGCATTTGGCCAAGGCCGAGTGAGGCGCGCTGAAATGAAAAAGCCCCGGTCGATCCGGGGTTTTTTTCTGTCTGCCAATCAGGCCTTGTCGAGCGCAGGTGGCGTCGCATCCGGCAGTGGCTGGCGCTTGTCACGACGCCACTGGACGATGATCAGCAGCAGTGTCGGTATACCCATCAGCGCTGTGGCCAGGAAGAAGTGGGCGTAGCCGAGGCTTTCCACCATCACGCCGGAATAGCCGCCGATCAGACGCGGCAGCAACAGCATGATGGAGCTGAGCAGGGCGTACTGGGTAGCGGAGAACTTCAGGTTGGTCAGACTCGACAGATAGGCCACGAACGCCGAGGTAGCCAGGCCGGCGCTGAAATTGTCGCAGCTGATGGTGACGATCAGCATGTTCAGGTGCGGACCCATGCCCACCAACAGCATGAACATCAAGTTGGTGGCCGCCGATGCGGCAGCACCGATCAGCAGAATCGGCATGATGCCGAAGCGCACGATCAACAGACCGCCGACACCGGCGCCGAGCAGGGTCATCACCAGGCCGAAAACCTTGCTGACGCTGGCAATCTGCTCCTTGGTGAAACCTTGGTCGATGTAGAAGACGTTGGCCATCACACCCATCACGGTATCGGACAGGCGATAGGTGGCGATCAGGCTGAGCAGCAGCAGCGCCTGCCAGCGGTAGCGCACGATGAAGTCGTTGATCGGTGTGAGCACCGGGGCCATGCCGCCCCAGAACAGGCTGGAGACCGACAGGCTGGTGAGCAGGGTATAGAGCAGCGCGCGCAGGAAGGCACGGTCGTAGTAGAGCAACTCCTGCAGGCTTATCTGGCCCTGGAACACTAGCATCAGGTCACTTTCGTAGAACTGGGTGACCATGGCCGGGATGGCGATCAGGAGAATGATCAGCAGCAGTACGGAAAGCAGCTGGTGGAAGAACCCATACCTTGCCGCAGCTGTTTTCAGTACCGGTGCCAGCCCGCCCCAGAACAGCCCGGATGCGCAGACGCAGGCCAGGGTGCTGTAGAGCAGCGCGCGCAGGAAGGCGCGGTCGTTGTAGAGCAGCTCGTGCATGCTGACGTCGCCGAGCAGCATGAGCATCAGATCGCTCTGATAGAACTGGATGAACATGGTCGGCACGGCGATGATCAGCACGATGACCGCGCTGATCGCCAGCAACTGGTGGAAAAAACCATGCTTGGGTGGCGCGACATTGATGTGCGCAGGTGCTGGCGGCTCGCGCATCCAGATGGAGGTGAGCAAGCCAGGCAGCATCAGCAGGGCGAAGACCATGTAGGTGCCGGTCCAGGCGCTGAATTGGTAGTCCTTGGCGGTCGAACCGAAGCCTTCGGCGAAATACAGCGCACCTGCGGTGGCCAGCAGCGCGGCAACCCGGTAGCCGGTCATGTAGGCGGCAGCCAGTGCAGCCTGATGCTCGTCGCCGAGAATTTCCAGGCGATAGGCATCGATGGCGATGTCCTGAGTGGCCGAGGCGAAGGCCACCAGCACGGCGAGTGCGATCAGCGAGGACAGGTGCGTCTGCGGATCGTAATAGGCCATGCCGATCAGACCGATGGCAACCAGCGCCTGTGACAGCACCAGCCAGGAGCGGCGCCGGCCAAGTTTGCCTAGCAGCGGCAGGCGCCACTGGTCGAGCATTGGCGCCCACACCCATTTGAAGGCATAGGCCAGGCCGATCAGGCTGGCGAAACCGATGGTTTCGCGCGCTACTCCGGCTTCGCGCAGCCATACCGAAAGGGTCGAGAACACCAGCATGTAGGGCAGGCCGGCGGCGAAGCCCAGAAGCAGCAGAGCCAGGGTGGCGGGGTTGGCGTAGGTCGCGAGGGCTTCTCGCCAGGATTTGCGTGGCATCAGGCTCGAATCTGGGCAGGGGGGAGTCTTGGTAGGGCGCACTCTAACTGCTGTGCTCCATCGGGCGCCAGCCGTGGCGACGTATATCCACACGTTCGTTCAGGATGCTGATGCCCTCCGCGCGCAGACGTGCCCGTTGTTCGGCACCGGAAGGGCTGCCGGCGGCCAGGCTGAGACGCCCGCCTGCGGCAATAACCCGGTGCCAGGGGAGTGTGGTGCCATCCGGCAACTGGCTTAGCGTGCGGCCGACCCAGCGCGCGGCGCGGCCCAGGCCGGCCAGCTGCGCCAGTTCGCCATAGCTGACGACCTTGCCCTCAGGCACCTGTGCCAATACCAGATACAGCGCCTCGCGACGCGCTTCCACGCTTGCCGGTGGTGGTGTCGGCCATGCAGACTCTGGCGGTTTCGTCTTGCCCATAGGGTTCGTCCTTATCATGCGCGTACTAATCGCCTTATTCCTTTTTACCCTGGCAGCCCCGCTCTGGGCCGATACCGTCTGGCTGGACAACGGTGATCGCCTCAGCGGTGAAATCATTCTGCTCGATGGCGGCAAGTTGGCGCTCAAGACCAAATACGCCGGCCAGGTGCTGATCGACTGGAAGGATATCGATACCCTCAGCTCGGACAAACCCCTGCTGGTGCGCCGCAGCGGTTTCGACAACGAACGTAGCGAAAGGTTGGCAGCCGCAGGTAGCGGCATGGTGCGGGTTGAGGGCGAGCGCGAGTACACCCTGCCGCTGGCGCAGATCAAGCGCCTGGTGCCGCCGCGGCCACTGCTGGAGGATCGTCTCTGGGAGGGCAACCTCGACGCCAAGCTGGACATGAAGCGCAATCAGAACGACGTCGACGAGTGGAAGCTCAAGGGCAATACCCGTGTCGAGCATGGGCGCTGGCGCCATGTGCTCAGTGGCGAGCTGGAGCGTGAGACCAAGAACGACAGGAAGGTCGAGGACAACTGGGAGCTGGAGTACGACCTTGACCGCTTTCTCACCGAGCATTGGTTCTGGCGGGTGGGTGTAGAGCAGGCCGAGGATGAGTTCGAAACCATCGACCGTCAGCGCATCATCGGCACTGGCCCAGGTTATCGTTTCTGGGATGACGAGCTGGGGCGTTTCGACCTGATCGGCCAGTTCAACCGCGTGCGTCTGGAGTCGGATGTGGCCGACCTGGCGTTCAACACCACCTCACTGGAACTGGATTACAAGCGCCTGCTGTGGGGCACTCGCCTGGAGTTCTACGCCAACGCCGAACTGCAGATCCCGCATATCGATACGATCGACTACGTGCTCGATAGTGAGTTCGGCTTGCGCTATCGACTCAACCAATGGGCACGCCTGTCGCTGCTTTATGAGCTGGACCAACTGCGCGCGCAGGGCCAGACCGTGTCGGATCGGCATTACCTGATCGGTGTTGGCGTCGGTTGGTGATGCCTGCCGTTGGATCGCCGCCCGACGGAACGCCGCCCGACGGAAAAAGCTGAACTCTGCGTATCCTGGTCGGTCAGCTGTTGCTCTGGCGCCGGGGTTGCGGATAATGCCCGGCTTTCGTCCACCAACGCCATTGCCCAACTTATGTCGCGCTCTACATCGCTGTCCCTGCTAGGCCTGAGCATCGCTCTGTGCAGTTCCGCCGCCTTCGCCGATACCGTCTGGCTGAAGAACGGAGACCGTCTCTCCGGCACCATCCGCTTCTTCGACGGCAGCAAATTGCTGCTGGAGACCGACTATGGCGGCTCCATTCCGCTGGACTGGAAGAAAATCGCCACCCTGGAAAGTGATCACGAGCTGCTGGTCAAGCTCGGCCCGGTGGATGGCGAGCGCGCCAAGTCGCTGCTGGCTGCCGAGCCTGGCAAGGTGACCCTGGCCAATGGCGAAGCGCCGAAGACCATCGAGCTGACGCAGATCGAGCAGATCATGAAGCCCAAACCGCTGGTGGAGGATTTCACCTGGAAGGGCAACGTCGACCTCGGTCTCGACTACAAGCGCGGCGAGCGCGACTCCGACGACTACGACGTCGATATCAAGACTCAGGCCCGTCATGGACGTTGGCGGCACAACGCGATTGCCGACTACAACCGCGAGCTGAAGAACGACGTCGTCAGTACCGACAACTGGAGCGCCGAATATGCGCTCGACCGCTTCCTCACGGAAAAGTGGTTCTGGCAGGGGCGCTTCGAGTACAAGCGCGACCGCATCGAGGAAGTGGAGCGTCAGCGCACCCTCGGTACCGGTCCCGGTTACCAGTTCTGGGATGACGAGCTGGGCGCGTTCTCCATCGCCACCCTGGCCAACCGCAGCGATTACCGCTACAGCAACGGTGAGCAGGACCGTTTCTACGCGATGAGCGTGAAGTGGGACTACAACCGCTATCTGATCGGCAAGACCGTCGAGCTGTTCACTGTCGGTGAGATCGGTCGTCCGCTCAGTGGCGCGGCGGACTACAGCCTCGATGCGGAAGTCGGCCTGCGTTACAAGGTGACCGACTGGGCGTCGCTGAACATGAAGGCCGAGAAAGATATCGTCAGTGGTGCCGAGGGCGATCTGAACGAAACCCGCTACACCCTGGGGTTCGGCGTCGGCTGGTAAGCCGGTAACAACAAAAAGCCCGCGATCATCGCGGGCTTTTTGTTGGGCTGCGGAATCAGGCTTCTTCCGCGTCCCGCTTCTTCCAGCCGGCGCCACCTGGCAGCACCAGGTTGAGCAGCAGCGCGCTGATGGCGCACAGGGAAATCCCCGACAGGGCGAATTCCTTGCCGCCGATGACCATGCCGCCGATGCCGAATACCAGGGTCACCGAAACGATGATCAGGTTGCGGGCTTCGGAAAGGTCGACCTGGTGGCGAATCAGGGTGTTGAGGCCGACTACGGCGATGGAGCCGAACAGCAGGCAGAGAATGCCGCCCATTACCGGTACCGGAATACTCTGCAGGGCCACGCCGAACTTGCCGATGAAGGCCAGGGCGATGGCGAATACCGCAGCCCAGGTCATGATCTTCGGGTTGTAGCTCTTGGTCAGCATCACCGCACCGGTGACTTCGGCGTAGGTGGTGTTGGGTGGGCCACCGAACAGGCCGGCTGCCGAAGTGGCCAGGCCGTCGCCGAGCAGGGTGCGATGCAGGCCCGGCTTCTTGACGAAGTTCTTGCCGGTGACGTTACCGATCGCCACCACGCCGCCGATGTGCTCGATGGCTGGCGCCAGCGCTACCGGCACCATGTACAGAATGGCGCCCCAGTGCAGTTCCGGGGTGACGAAGGCGGGTACGGCGAGCCAGGCGGCTTGTTCAACGGCGCTGGTGTCGATCACCCCGAGCACTGCAGCGATGGCGCAGCCGACCGCGATGCCGGCGAGGATCGGTACCAAGCGGAAGATGCCGCGGCCCAGCACGGCCACCAGCAGGGTGGTGATCAGCGCGGGCATCGAAATCATCATCGCCGTGCTGTAAGGCACCAGCTCGATGCTGCCGTCACCGGCCTTGCCCATGGCCATGTTCACCGCCACCGGCGAGAGCGCCAGACCGATGGAAATGATCACTGGGGCGATCACCACCGGCGGCAGCAGGCGGTCGATAAAGCTGGGGCCGCGCAGTTTGACCAGCGCCGAGAGCAGGATGTAGACCAGGCCGGCGGCGATCACGCCGCCCATCACGGCGGGTAGGCCGAATTCGCCCTTGGCTGCCAGAATCGGTGCGATGAAGGCGAAGCTGGAGGCGAGGAACACCGGGACCTGACGTTTGGTCACCAGTTGGAACAGCAGCGTGCCGATACCTGCGGTAAATAGTGCGACGTTAGGGTCCATGCCGGTGATCAGCGGCATCAGCACCAAGGCGCCGAAGGCCACGAACAACATCTGCGCACCGGAGATACCCTGGCGCCATAGCGGATCGTTGAATTCCGTCTGCGACATGTCAGGCGTCCTTCTGCTTGGTGCCGAAGATCTTGTCACCGGCATCACCCAGGCCGGGGATGATGTAGCCATGCTCGTTCAGGCACTGATCGATGGAGGCGGTGAAGATGGTCACGTCCGGGTGGGCCTTCTCGACAGCCTTGATGCCTTCTGGCGCGGCGACCAGGACCATGGCGCGAATGTCCTTGCAGCCAGCTTTTTTCAGCAGGTCGATGGTGGCGACCATCGAACCACCGGTGGCCAGCATCGGGTCGATGATCAGCGCCAGGCGTGAGTCGATTTCCGGCGCCAGCTTTTCCAGGTAAGTGTGCGCTTCCAGGGTTTCCTCGTTGCGCGCGACGCCCACGGCGCTGACCTTGGCGCCGGGGATCAGGCTGAGCACACCGTCAAGCATGCCGATGCCGGCGCGCAGGATGGGCACCACGGTGATTTTCTTGCCGGCGATCTTCTCCACCTGCACGGTGCCCGCCCAGCCTTCGATGTCGTAGGTTTCCAGCGGCAGGTCGTTGGTGGCCTCATAAGTCAGCAGGGCGCCCACTTCCTGGGCCAGCTCACGGAAATTCTTGGTGCTGATATCGGCGCGGCGCATCAGGCCGATCTTGTGACGTATCAGCGGGTGGCGGATCTCGCGAGTGGGCATGGGCTGGGATCTCCAACGGGGCTCTGGGAAAAATCGCGTTAGATTAAAGCATTGCTCATGCCAAGTGGTGGGTGACTGATAAGTCACGATACCCTGCGCTGTGCGTCGGCTACGCTGGTCAGGCGATACTTGGCAAGCGCTGCACGGGTCTGTACCTTTGTCCGCTTTTATTTGACGGCTCGATCAGCTTTCAGGCTGTTCGCCGCCATTCATCAGTCCGATCAAGAGAGAGCACACCATGTCCGCCGATCTCGCGCACATTCGCCAAATCATGGCGGAAGCCGACTGCCTGTTCACCGAAGCCGAGGTTGAAGCGGCCATCGACAAGGTCGCCAGCCAGATCAATGCCGAGCTGGCCGAGTGCAATCCGGTGGTGTTCTGCGTGATGAACGGCGGCCTGATCTTCTCCGGCAAGCTGTTGACCAAGCTGAACTTCCCGCTCGAGGCGTCCTACCTGCACGCCACGCGTTATCGCAATGAGACCAGCGGGGGCGAGCTGTTCTGGAAGGCCAAGCCGGAAGTCTCGTTCATCGACCGTGATGTGCTGATCATCGACGACATCCTCGACGAAGGGCACACCCTGGGCGCGATCATCGATTTCTGCCGCCATGCCGGCGCGCGTGCCGTGCACACCGCGGTGCTGATCGACAAGGAGCACGAGCGTAAGGCGCGCCCGGACCTGAAGGCCAACTATGTCGGCTTGCAGTGCATAGACCGTTACATCTTCGGTTACGGCATGGACTACAAGGGCTACTGGCGCAACGCCGCAGGCATTTTCGCGGTCAAGGGGCTGTAAGCGCTTGTAGCGCGTAGGGTGCGCTGCGCGCACCTGCTTTCCTCGGTGCGCAGGGCGAACCTATTCGGCTAGCGGTTTTGGCGCTCTGTCATCCAGCCAGCGCAAGGCTTTCTCCCGCGCTTGTGGCAGATCGTGCACGTAGGCCAGCTGCCCGCCGCGCCGGTGAATACCGGCGTGGCGCAGTTGCAGCCGTACCTGCGCGGTGGGGCCGCTGAGGATCAGCGCCACACCCTGCTGGCGGTAGTCGCGCAGCACGTTGTCCAGCGCGGCAATGGCCGTCATGTCCAGTAGCGGCACGGCGCTGATGTCGACGATGACTATCTTCACCCCCGGCGTGAAACGCCGCAGCACGCTCAACGCCTTTTCTGCCGCGCCAAAGAACAGCGGGCCGCGAATGGCGTAAGCCAGCACGTGCTCGGGCAGATCCAGCAAGGCCTGACGTTGCTGTCGGCTCAGCGCTGCGGTGTCGGTCAGCTCGCTCATGCGCTTGATGAACAGCCCTGCCGCCAATAGCAGGCCGACGCCGACAGCCAGCACCATGTCGAACAGCACCGTCAGCACCAGGCAGGTCAGCAGTACCAGCACATCACTGCGTGGGGCGATGCGCAGGGTGTGGACGACGTGGTGGGGCTCGCTCATGTTCCACGCCACCATCAGCAGCAGCGCTGCCAGGGCGGCCATGGGCAGATAGCTGAACAGGGGCGCGAGCAACAGAATTGCCGCTAGCACCACGCCCGCGTGAATCAATGCTGCCAGCGGTGAAAAGGCGCCGGCGCGGACGTTGGCAGCGGTGCGGGCGATGGCAGCGGTAGCGGTGATGCCGCCAAAGAACGGCGCGGCCAGGTTGCCGAGGCCCTGGCCGATCAGTTCGGCGTTGGGGTCATGTTTGCTGCCGGTCATGCCGTCGGCCACTACCGCGCACAGCAGTGACTCGATGGCGCCGAGCATGGCGATGGCGAATGCCGGCGCCAGCAGTTGGCGGATCAGTTCGAATGAAAGCACCAGCGGCTGGCCGTCGGCGCCCGGCAGGTTCCAGGGTAACGCCAGGTCCGGCAGGAAGGGCGGGATGCCGGGATATTCGATACCGTCGAGCTGATAGTTGAAGCGCTCGCCCAATGTCGCCACGGGCAGCCCCAGGCGCTCCAGGGCCAGTGCCAGCAATGCGCCAATCGCCAGGGCGACCAGGTGTGCAGGAATCTTCGGTATCAGGCGTGGCCAGATCAGCAGTGTCGCCAGGCACGCGGCGCCCACCAGGCTGTCGCCGAGTTGCAGGCTGGGTAGGGCACGGATCAGCAGATTTACCTGCTCCAGAAGATGCTGGGGTGTGCCGGCCAGGTGCAGGCCGAACAGGTCCTTGACCTGCAGAACGGCAATGACGATGCCGATGCCGGCGGTAAAGCCCAGTGTTACCGGATAGGGCACGAATTCGATCAGGCGTCCGGCGCGTAGCAGCCCCAGGGTGATCAGGATCACGCCAGCCATCAGCGTACACAGCAGCAAGCCGCCGAGGCCGTACTGCTGAGTGATCGGCAGCAGGATCACCACAAAGGCGGCGGTGGGGCCGGAAATATTGAAGCGCGAGCCGCCGCACAGGGCGATCAGCGGTGCGGCGATAAGCACGGTATAAAGGCCGTGCTGCGGCGCCACACCCACAGCGATGGCCAGCGCCATGGCCAGTGGAATGGCAATGATGCCCACCGTCAGCCCGGCGCTCAGGTCGCCGCGCAAGGCCTTCCAGGAGTAGCCCGCGCGCAGGGTCTGGCGCCAGGCGGCGAACAGCGGCAACGATAGACGTGACATGCTGGCTCCCTAATGGCTTGGCGCATTATAGGAGCCAGTTCGTCGGGTGCGGCATGACCTAGGTCGGCTGTTGTGTCGATTGATCGCGTGTTAGCCTGCCCGGCTGCGCGTTGAGCCGCGCGCGGCTCGGCGGTACACTGCCGGCCCTCTGTAATGCTGGCGGGAGCGGGCGATGCGTAAAGACAAGAAGCAGGTGATTGGCGAAGAAATCAGCGACGACTCGATCAAGCTGTTCCTTGCGGTGGAACCAGCGGACGCCACGCCGCCTTCGCTGCACAAGCTGGTCAAGGCTTATCGCGGTCTGCGTATCGATGACTTCGAGCGTTTCGTGGGTTTCTTCGTCGCTGAAGGCTACGATCTCTCGGCCACCGATGCACAGGGCAATGATTTCATCGCGCTGATTCAGGATCAGCGCAATGCCGAGCCTTACATCGAAGTGATCAAGGCTGCTCGCGGCTGATCTTTGCTGTTTTCGAGAAATGCCCGCATTCCGCAAGGAGGCGGGCATTTTTCATGGCTGCACGGCTGCAAACTTGAATTTAGGGCAATAAAAAACCGGCCACCAGGGCCGGTTTTTCAAGAACCTGTCGCGATTAAGCGGCAGCAGCTTCGCCCAGCGCCTTGATGTGCGCATTCAGGCGGCTCTTGTGACGAGCGGCTTTGTTCTTGTGGATGATGCCTTTGTCAGCCATGCGGTCGATGACCGGAACAGCTGCAGTGTAAGCGGTCTTGGCAAGCTCGAGATCTTTGGCAGCAATAGCCTTGACTACGTTCTTGATGTAAGTACGAACCATCGAGCGCAGGCTGGCGTTATGGCTACGGCGCTTCTCAGCCTGTTTGGCGCGTTTTTTGGCAGAAGGTGAGTTGGCCACCGTCAAGCTCCTCGAAAACTGGGGGGTTACGACAAATAAGGCCGCGAATCATGCCGATCCATCTGCCTGCTGTCAAGTCTGATGACGCTTTCCTGTGCTGGCCTGACCAGTGGTGGCTCGCTACACTCGACGCCTTCGTTGGGCGGCGGATTGTCCGCTACTGCACCTCTTTATGGAAGCCGAAATACCCCATGAATCTCCTCAAGTCCCTGGCTGCCGTCAGTTCACTGACCATGGTTTCGCGCGTGCTGGGGTTCGTGCGCGACACCATCATCGCCCGCACCTTCGGGGCCGGAGTGGCGTCGGACGCCTTCGTGGTGGCCTTCAAGCTGCCCAACCTGCTGCGCCGTATTTTTGCCGAAGGGGCGTTCTCTCAAGCCTTCGTACCGATTCTGGCCGAGTACAAGATGCAGCAGGGCGAGGAGGCTGCGCGTACCTTCATTGCCTATGTATCAGGGTTGCTGACCTTGGTGCTGGCGCTGGTCACGGCCATCGGCGTGCTCGCAGCGCCCTGGATCGTCTGGGCCACGGCGCCGGGTTTTGCCGATGAGGCCGAGCGCTTCGAGCTGACCGTCGATCTGCTGCGGGTGACCTTTCCTTATATATTGCTGATTTCCCTGTCATCGCTGGCGGGCGCCATTCTCAACACCTGGAACCGTTTTTCGGTGCCGGCGTTCGTGCCGACGCTGCTCAACGTCAGCATGATCGTTTTCGCGTTGTTTCTGACGCCTTATTTCGACCCGCCGATCATGGCGCTGGGTTGGGCGGTGCTGGTCGGCGGTCTGGCCCAACTGCTCTGGCAACTGCCGCACCTTAAAAAGATCGGCATGCTGGTGCTGCCGCGCCTGAGTTTCGGTGATCTGGGCGTCTGGCGCGTGCTCAAGCAGATGGGGCCGGCGATCTTCGGTGTCTCGGTGAGCCAGATTTCGCTGATCATCAACACGATATTTGCCTCCTTCCTGGTGGCTGGCTCGGTGTCCTGGATGTATTACGCCGACCGCCTGATGGAGCTGCCCTCAGGTGTGCTGGGCGTGGCGCTGGGCACCATCTTGCTGCCGGCACTCTCCAAAACCTACGCCAGCAAGAATCGCGACGAGTACCGTCGTCTGCTCGATTGGGGGCTGCGTCTTTGCTTTCTGTTGGTACTGCCCTGCACGTTGGCACTGGCGATTCTCGCCGAGCCGCTGGTGGTGTCGCTATTCCAGTACGGCAAGTTCGGTGTAGAGGATGCGCTGATGACCCAGCGGGCGCTGGTGGCCTACTCGGTCGGCCTGCTGGCGTTGATTCTGATCAAGATTCTCGCGCCAGGCTTTTATGCCCAGCAGAACATCAAGACGCCGGTGCGCATTGCCATCATCAGCCTACTGGCCACCCAGGTGATGAATGCGCTGTTCGTGTTTGGCCTGGAGATGGCGCACGTCGGCCTGGCGCTGGCGATCAGCCTGGCTGCCTGCCTGAATGCCGGCCTGTTGTACTGGCAACTGCGCCGTGCCGATATCTTCCAGCCGCTGCCGGGCTGGGGACTGTTCCTGTTCAAACTGGTGGTGGCGGTGACGGTAATGGTCGCTGTGCTGCTGGGGCTGCTGCAGGTCATGCCAGCCTGGGCAGAAGGGGAGATGCTCGTGCGCCTGTTGCGTCTCGGTGCGCTGGTGGCCGCTGGGCTGATTGCCTACTTCGGCATGCTGCTCATATTGGGCTTCCGTCCGCGTGATTTTGCCCGGCGGGCGTTGTAGCGGTTTCCCCCATCGCGATGCCTGTTGTGCATTGCGTGCTGTGCGTATAATCGGCCACTTTGTGAACAAGAAGCGTGTTATGCAGCTGGTTCGAGGTCTTCATAACCTGCAGCCCCAGGCGCGGGGCTGTGTGGTCACCATCGGTAATTTCGACGGCGTTCATCGTGGGCACCAGGCCATCCTGGCGCGCCTGCGCGAGCGTGCCGCGGAATTGGCCGTGCCCAGCTGTGTGGTGATCTTCGAGCCGCAGCCGCGTGAATTCTTCGGCCCGGACACCGCGCCGGCGCGTCTGACCCGCCTGCGTGACAAGCTCGCCCTGTTGGCCGCCGAAGGCGTCGACATGGTGCTGTGCCTGGCCTTCAACCGCCGCCTGCGCGAGCTGTCGGCTGCCGAGTTCGTCCAGCGTGTGCTGGTTGATGGCCTTGGCGTGAAGGATCTGGAAATCGGCGACGATTTCCGCTTCGGCTGCGACCGCGCCGGCGATTTTGAATTTCTCAAGGCCGCCGGCCAGCGTTACGGCTTCAGCGTCGATGCGTCTACGACTGTGGAAGTGCTCGGTGGCCGGGTCAGCAGCACGCGCGTGCGCCAGGCCCTGGCCGATGGCGATTTCGAACTGGCCGAAGCCTTGCTCGGGCGGCCGTTCCGTATCGCCGGGCGGGTATTGCATGGGCAGAAGCTCGGCCGCCAGCTTGATGCGCCGACTGCCAATATCCAGCTCAAGCGGCGCAAGGTGCCGCTGACCGGGGTTTATCTGGTGAGCTGTGAAATCGATGGCGTGATTCAACCGGGCGTCGCCAATATCGGCGTGCGCCCCAGTGTTGCCGGTGACGGCAGCGCCCATCTGGAAGTGCATCTTCTGGATTTTGCCGGCGATCTGTATGGCCGGCGTCTCTCGGTGGCTTTCCACCACAAGCTGCGTGATGAGCAGCGTTTCGCCTCGCTGGAGGCCCTGAAGGCGGCGATTGCCGCTGATATCGCCGCTGCCCGTGATTATTGGCAGGGCCACCCGCTGATGAAGAGCCACCCGCTGATGAAGAGCCCGAAATGACCGACTACAAAGCTACGCTGAACCTGCCCGATACCCAGTTCCCGATGAAGGCCGGCCTGCCGCAACGCGAGCCGCAGACCCTGCAGCGCTGGAACGAGATTGGCCTGTATAGCAAGCTGCGCAAGATTGGCGAAGATCGGCCGAAGTTCGTCCTGCACGACGGCCCGCCCTATGCCAACGGCAGCATCCACATCGGTCATGCGGTGAACAAGATCCTCAAGGACATCATCACCCGCTCCAAGACCCTGGCCGGTTTAGACGCGCCCTACGTGCCGGGCTGGGACTGCCATGGCCTGCCGATCGAGCACAAGGTCGAAACCACCTTCGGCAAGAATCAGCCGGCGGATCTGACCCGCGAGCGTTGCCGCACCTATGCCGGCGAGCAGATCGAAGGGCAGAAGGCCGACTTCATCCGCCTCGGCGTGCTCGGCGACTGGGACAACCCTTACAAGACCATGGATTTCGCCAACGAGGCCGGCGAGATCCGCGCCCTGGCCGAGATGGTCAAACAGGGCTTCGTGTTCAAGGGCCTGAAGCCGGTGAACTGGTGCTTCGACTGTGGCTCGGCGCTGGCCGAGGCCGAGGTGGAGTATCAGGACAAGAAGTCCGATGCCATCGACGTTGCCTTCCCAATCGAAGATGCAGACAAGCTGGCCGCCGCCTTCGGCCTCAGCGAGCTGAGCAAGCCGGCCGCCATCGTCATCTGGACCACTACGCCCTGGACCATCCCGGCCAACCAGGCGCTCAACGTGCATCCGGAGTTCACCTACGCCCTGGTCGACACCGGCGAGCGTCTCCTGCTGCTGGCCGAGGAGCTGGTCGAATCCTGCCTGCAGCGTTACGACCTGCAAGGTCAGGTAATCGCTACCGCTCCCGGCGCGGCGCTGGAACTGATCCGTTTCCGTCATCCGTTCTACGAGCGTTTCTCGCCGGTGTACCTGGCCGAATACGTCGAGCTGGGCGCCGGTACCGGTATCGTCCACTCGGCGCCGGCTTATGGTGAGGATGACTTCCGCACCTGCAAAGCCTATGGCATGAGCAACGACGACATTCTCAGCCCGGTGCAGAGCAATGGCGTCTACGCCCCGGACCTGCCGTTTTTCGGCGGCCAATTCATCTGGAAGGCCAACCCGGCCATCGTCGAGAAGCTGGCCGAGGTCGGTGCGCTGCTCAAGCATCAGCCTATCCAGCACAGCTACATGCACTGCTGGCGCCACAAGACGCCGCTGATCTACCGCGCCACCGCACAATGGTTCGTCGGCATGGATACCCAGCCGAAGCAAGGTGCGCCTCTGCGTGAGCGTGCTCTGGCAGCCATCGAGCAGACTCAGTTCGTCCCGGCCTGGGGCCAGGCGCGCCTGCACAGCATGATCGCCGGTCGTCCTGACTGGTGCATCTCGCGTCAGCGCAACTGGGGCGTGCCGATCCCGTTCTTCCTGCACAAGGCCACTGGCGAGCTGCACCCGCGCACCGTCGAGCTGATGGAAGAGGTCGCCAAGCGCGTCGAGCAAGAGGGCATCGAAGCCTGGTTCAAACTTGACGGCGCAGAGCTGCTTGGCGCTGAAGCAGCTGACTACGACAAGATCAACGACACCCTCGATGTGTGGTTCGACTCCGGTACCACGCATTGGCACGTGCTGCGCGGCTCGCACGACATGGGGCACACCGACGGCCCGCGCGCCGATCTGTACCTCGAAGGTTCGGATCAGCACCGCGGCTGGTTCCACTCGTCCCTGCTGACTGGCAGCGCCATCGATGGCCACGCGCCTTACAAGGCGCTGCTGACTCACGGCTTCGTGGTCGACGAGAACGGCCGCAAGATGTCCAAGTCGCTCGGCAACGTTGTCGCCCCGCAGGAGGTCAACGACAGCCTGGGCGCCGACATCATGCGCCTGTGGGTTGCGTCCACCGACTACTCCGGTGAGATGGCCGTGTCCAAGGTGATCCTGCAGCGCAGTGCCGATGCCTACCGCCGTATCCGCAACACCGCGCGCTTCATGCTGGCCAACCTCAACGGTTTCGATCCGGCCAAGGACCTGCTGCAGCCCGAGCAGATGCTCGACCTCGACCGCTGGGTCGTGGACGCAGCCCTGCGTTTACAGGAAGAAATCATCGAGGCGTACGCCGACTACCGGTTCTGGAACGTCTACTCCAAGGTGCACAACTTCTGCGTGCAGGAACTGGGCGGCTTCTACCTCGACATCATCAAGGACCGCCAGTACACCACCGCCGCCGACAGCGTGGCGCGTCGCTCCTGCCAGAGCGCGCTGTTCCACATCAGCGAGGCGCTGGTGCGCTGGTGCGCACCGATCCTGGCCTTCACCGCCGAGGAAATCTGGCAGTTCCTGCCGGGCGAGCGCAACGAATCCGTCATGCTCAATACCTGGTACGCCGGCCTGGAGCGCCTGCCGGAAGGCTTCGAGCTGGATCGTGCCTACTGGGATCGCGTCATGGCGGTCAAGGCGGCAGTCAACAAAGAGCTGGAGAACCTGCGTACGGCCAAGGCCATCGGTGCCAGCCTGCAGGCCGAGGTCACCTTGTTCTGCGATGAGGCCAAGCAGGCTGACCTGGCCAAGCTCGGCGACGAGCTGCGTTTCGCCCTGATCACCTCAGCGGCGCAAGCCGCACCGCTGGCCGATGCACCGGCTGATGCGGTAGTGACCGAGGTCGAAGGTCTGAAGCTGAAGATCCTCAAGTCCGCTCATGCCAAGTGTGGCCGTTGCTGGCACTTCCGCGCCGATGTCGGCAGCCATGCTGCGCACCCTGAGCTGTGCGGTCGCTGCGTGAGCAACATCGAAGGCGAAGGTGAGGTGCGCAAGCATGCCTGAGTCCTCGCGTTTCGGGCATCTGCCCTGGCTGCTGTTGAGCGTGCTGATCCTGGTCGTCGATCGGGTGACCAAGGACATCTTCGAGGGCGGGCTGAGCATGTATCAGCGCATCGAAGTCATCCCGGGTTACTTCGACTGGACCCTGGCCTACAACACTGGCGCGGCCTTCAGCTTCCTGGCCGATGCCGCCGGCTGGCAGCGCTGGTTCTTCGCCGCCATCGCCATCGTCGTCAGCGTCGTGCTGGTGGTCTGGCTCAAGCGCCTCAAACGTCATGAAACCTTGCTGGCCGTGGCATTGGCGATGGTGCTGGGCGGCGCATTGGGCAACCTGTATGACCGTGTGGTGCTTGGCCATGTGGTCGATTTCATTCTGGTGCACTGGCAGAGTCGCTGGTTCTTCCCAGCGTTCAACCTGGCCGACACCTTCATCACCATCGGCGCGATCCTGCTGGCGCTGGATATGTTCAAGAGCGACAAGTCCGCGAAGGAGGCTGCGCAATGACAGACGTACGCATCGGTCCGGATAGGGAAGTGACCCTGCACTTTGCCCTCAAGCTGGAAAACGGCGATGTGGTCGACAGCACGTTCGACAAGCAACCGGCGACCTTCAGGGTCGGTGATGGCAACCTGCTGCCTGGTTTCGAACAGGCACTGTACGGCTTCAAAGCCGGCGACAAGCGCAGCGTGCAGGTGCAGCCGGAGCAGGGCTTCGGCCAGCCGAACCCGCAGAACGTGCAGATCATGCCGCGTAGCCAGTTCGAGGGCATGGAACTGTCCGAAGGCCTGCTGGTGATCTTCAATGATGCCGCCAATACCGAGCTGCCAGGCGTGGTCAAGGCGTTCGATGACAAGCAGGTCACCATCGACTTCAACCACCCACTGGCCGGCAAGGTGCTGGACTTTGATGTGGAAATCATCGAGGTCAAGGCGCTTTAGCGCCGTGGCGCCGCTCTTGTAGGGGCGGCTTCAGCCGCGAAGCTCTTGTTGCAGCCTGCACTGATCCCGCGCAGGCTGTACCTTCCGGGAGCGACCGATAGCGTCGTTTCGTTCCTCGATCAATACCGAGACAGCCAGCATGCATATCAAACTCGCCAACCCCCGCGGCTTCTGCGCCGGTGTCGATCGCGCCATCGAAATCGTCAACCGCGCCCTGGAAGTGTTCGGCCCTCCGATCTACGTGCGTCATGAAGTGGTGCATAACAAATTCGTGGTAGAGGATCTGCGTGCGCGAGGTGCGGTATTCGTCGAAGAGCTGGATCAGGTGCCGGACGACGTTATCGTCATCTTCAGTGCGCACGGCGTCTCCAAGGCCGTACGCGACGAGGCCGACCGCCGCGGCCTCAAGGTCTTCGACGCCACCTGCCCACTGGTGACCAAGGTGCATATGGAAGTGGTGCGTTACAGCCGCGAAGGGCGCGAGTGCATCCTCATCGGTCACGAAGGTCACCCGGAAGTCGAAGGCACCATGGGTCAATACGACGCCAGCAATGGCGGTTCCATCTACCTGGTCGAGGATGAGGCCGACGTCGCTGAGCTGCAGGTGCGCAACCCCGAGAACCTGGCATTCGTCACCCAGACCACCTTATCCATGGATGACACCAGCAAAGTGATCGACGCCCTACGCGCCAAGTTCCCCGCCATTGGCGGCCCGCGCAAGGACGACATCTGCTACGCCACACAAAACCGCCAGGACGCGGTCAAACAGCTAGCCAGCGAGTGCGACGTACTGCTGGTCGTCGGCAGCCCAAACAGCTCCAACTCCAACCGCCTGCGTGAGCTGGCCGAACGCATGGGCACACCGGCCTACCTGATTGACGGCGCTGAAGACCTCAAGAGCGAATGGTTCGAAGGCGTGGGTGGCGTAGGCATTACCGCAGGCGCTTCTGCGCCGGAAGTGCTGGTGCGTGGAGTGGTAGAGCAGTTGCGCGCCTGGGGGGCGGTGGGGGAGACGGAGTTAGATGGGCGGCCGGAGAATATTACGTTCTCTATGCCGAAGGAGCTTAGGGTTAAGGCGTTGTGACTAGAGCTTTACTGTAGCGAGTATGAAAAAGGTCGGCATTCGCCGACCTTTTTTATTGCGATGACTTAACGTCGCCAGCAGTCGGCAAGCGTTGCGCCAGCGTCTTGGCCTTTTGCCCCGGTATTACTCAGAGTCAGGGTGCCGCACTTGTCATCCTCCATGCTGCCTGTAGGGACAGCTTCAAGCGAGTAGCTATTCGCTGTGGGGCTGTTCTCGGCGAAGGCCAAATCATAGGACTTACTGCCGCCGTCCTTGGGGGCTGTATCGAAGGGCAGGGTTGGTGCTACGTTGGCGCTGGTCAGGTACCTACCGTTGGCGGTGTAATAACGCTCCATGAATTGAGAAAGCTCCATCAGGGCGGCCTGGGCATCTGCGCGTTTGGTCTTGCGCACATGCTCCTGATAGGACGGATAGGCAATTGCGGCCAGAATGCCAACGATCGCCACCACTATCATGACTTCGATCAGGGTGAAGCCTGAAGTCTTGCGTCTCAGGCTCACACCGTCTGCACGGTTTCCAAGCATCAGTTGTTCCTCACTTCGCGCCAGGAGTGGCGGCCAAAACGTTGCGATCCAGCAACAGGTATACACTGTGGAGTGCCACCGCTGGAACCGGCAAAGCACAGCCATTTGTACAGCGGGGTTACGCCCTTGATCACGCCGTCGTCTGTATCGGAAATGCCCGACCAGGGAATATTTCCCTCCTCACCAATCTGGGTCATGTCGTCGTTATCCAGTTTGCCATCTCCACTGGTGTCGAAATAGGCATAGTTCAGGCGCGAGCCGCTGGATAGGCCCATGGCCATGATGAAGCTGGTGCCGCCAAAGGCGCAGGGGTCGGCCGAGGGAGTCATGGTGGTGAAAATCACCCGGTCGGTACGTAATGTGGCTTTGCTTATAACACGCTCCCCCTTTGCCCCGGTCGCACCGGTACCTTCAATCCAGCCAAGATCAAGATACCAGCCGGTCTGAGTGGTTATAGCGTTGTTGGTAATGGCTCGGACCTGATTGCCATTCACCGTATCTTCTTTGATGACCGCTTGTTTCAGCAGATTCCCGCGACCGTCAATGGGCTGGCCTCTATCAATAATGCCGTAGAAGGTATCGACGGGTGGGCTGTTCGGTATTTCATTATCGCCGTTGCGGTAGAAGCTGCCGGTGCCGAAGAGCACCATATGCTCGCCTTTGTCACTGAATGCTGATGAGAGAGGGGCGGTAATAGCCTGTAAGTTATTACTACTATCCTTGGCGATAAATAGCGGGCCGCTGCTCAAATCGCTAGGTATTCCCCAGCTTGAAGGGTTACTGCTGCTAAGATCGATTCGCCAAAGGTTACCTTGGGTGTCGGCCACGTAAACGCGGTCGGCGACCATGTCATAGTTAGTATCCGAGGCTAATGGAGAACCAAGGTTGCCGGTGGTCGGTAATTCGATTTCTTTGATGATACTGCCGTCAGAGGCATCCAGAATCCAAAGCTTACCGCTTTCTGGGGCGCTGTCGTGGTAGCCGCTACTGACTATTACCCCGAATTTTTCGTTGGGTAGGGCAACTAGAGCCGGTTGACCCATGGTGTAGCCCATATCTGGATGGCTGAACTCCCATTTGACACTACTGGCAGTCATGTTGCCGGGATCCGTTACGTTAAGAGCGAAAACGCTCTTGCCGCCAGCGCCGGTGGTACCGACAACCATCGTCTGCCAACTATTGTTTATATACACATCGGATACACGAGGGGTGCCGTCTACATAGTAGCGATGCGAGTAAGCGGGGTCGGTCAGGCTGATCAGATTTCTGAAGACGCTATTGGGCACATAGGCGAAAAGCTCATTGCCTCCATTCGTGCTGCCGGTTCCCACTCTGGCATCGAATCCATGCAGCATGCCGTCGTTGGCACCCACGATCACCATGGGTGTGCGGTTCTGGTATGCGGAGCTAGCGCGGAAAGTTGTGTAGGCCGAGCCTACCGAGCCGTTGCTGCCCCAGCTCAGGCGTGAATAGCCGAAGTCCTGATTATGTATGAACTGCGGGTCGGAGTTGACGATGTCGCCGAGGCGGCTGCCGCGTTGGCGGAAGGGCTTGGTGCGATCTTCGGTAGTGATTTCATATGTACGGTCACCGCGCAGGTAGGCCAGCCTATTCTGGCCGGTCACATTGCCTGCGTCCGTTGGTAGCGTCAGCAAGGCTTGCTGGCTGCTAGCCAGACTGCCCCAAATGAAGTTGACACCGCTGTTGGCGATAAACTCACCATCTGTACCTGCTGTTGTATCGGGGGTGATGGTGAATATCTTACGGGTCTCTACGTTTGCCCAGTTGTCGAGATTCTGAGCAGCATTCCAGGCCGGATTTTCCTCTACCGCGCCATTACTGCCTACGCGCCGAGCGAGCAGGTCGCCGCTCCAGAAGCGGCTGTCCAGCCGTGACTGGAATACGGCTGTATCGGTTTCCAGACGGGTAGAGTTAGTGGCCAGGGAGGCAGTTGTACTCTGCACCTCGTTGGATATTTGTGCGAATGCCTTTCTCAGGCCTTCGACCATATTGGTTGCGTCACTGGCAACGAAGAAGTTATCAGGACGTTTCTCAGTACCACCGTTACCATCGGTGCCTAGTGCCAGCATATCGCTGGTGGTGTACCACCAGGCCTCATCCAGCGCTGATGTACGGGACAAGGCGGCACCGAAATCGGTAGGCACTTTGAAACCGCCATATTTCGCGGCCAGCCAATACTGGTTATTGGCTTTGCCCTCCAATAGTCGATCTTCACGCACGTCAACCCAGTAAGTGGAAGCGGTCTGTTTCCCCGAAACGTCACTGCGAATATCCGTGGTGTTGGCATAGTAGGCCAGGCCGGCAATGTAGGCAGAGTTACCACGCCCTGTGAATACGTTGCTAGCTGTTTTATTGATGCCTTCCAGATCGAACACCTTTTGCGTATAGGCGTTTACATTCAGGGGGTCGTCCGTATGCGGTAGATTTCTGTCTTCGTGGGTATTTACGTCACCAATGCCCAGAATCACGTTCTTCTGACAGGCATATTGAATAGGGTCTGACCAGTTGGTGATGACGGGGAATTTATCTTTCTGTGCTTCATCCGTTGTGTTCGAGTAAGCGGCAATATTCCCTTGGTTTTTGAAGTAACGGAGAGCTGTATAATAAAGCTCACTGGCAGGGTCGTTGGACTTATGGACGTTGGTTAGTTCGCCAAATTTATTTATGTAGTTGATGACGCCGCTATTGCCTGTTGCGTCGTTGTGCGGATTGGTGTGGATGATGCCGGTCGTCGGGCTCCATTCCGCATCCGGGTTAGTTGATGACCCGGAGACACCGGGTACGCGCATGCTTTGCCCGACGTATTTTTGCTGGGCGCGCAATACGCCACCGTTTCTGCCGTTTCCATCAATGTTCAAGTAGCTGAAGGCGCTATAGCGAATATCATTGGCGTAACGTTGGATAAGCCCTTCAGGCTTCCATACATTGCCATAGCGAACACAGTTGGCCTCAAGCAGTGCCTGACTCTTGCAGACTTCTACCCGTACGGAGAAGTAGGCAGTGCTAGTGCCGTTGGTGATTCTTAGGGTTTTGTTTCTCTGATAGTCCTGAATGGCGGCGCTGACGCTGCCATTGGCGCTGGTTACAGAGCTGCTCAAGGTGCCGCTGGTATAGGGTGAAATGTTAGTGAGCGTGGTGTTCCCTGTTACCGATCTGTTAGGGAAATAGGAGGCTCGGCTTGCACGGGTCGCTTTTTCCAATATTGTCTGGGTTGCAGTATCTACAGCCCTGTAGCCGCCGGTCAGAGCCATGCGAAATGGGTCAATGGTCTGGGTGGTAGCCCAGTTCAGGTAGTTCCCGCTCCATTCCTTAGCGCCGTTACAGGTGCGACTCCAGCGCGTAGGAGTAAAGTATCCACCACCATCGTTGCCACTGATGGCGCCAAAGTAAATGTGTGTTATTTGCTGGCGATTATATTCGTAGCATTTTTCGCTGTCGAAGTAGCCGGTATAGGTGTCGCTATGCCTATAAGTGTTGCTGACATTGGCTACGCTGATGACGGTTGGGAACTCAACGGATGGCACTAGAGCCAAGTTGCCGGGTACATTGCCGCCGCCGAGCAGTAGAGGGGCCTGCGCCACGGTAGCTTGCGCAGGAGTTGCGGCTGCAGCAATGCAACATGTCAGTAAGAAACTGGCGTTGGTTTTCAACGCGTTCAGCATTATTTGGCGAGAATTCATTAGAGAAACTCCGTGAAAAATTGGTCAGGCAAATAGGATCATTGCTCGACCAGGAAGGTGGAGCGGAGTTGGGCTTGGGAGCTGGGGTCGTCGTCGCTATTGGTGTTGAGGCCATAGCCATCTGATTCAACACGCACTAGGGCGCCTTCATCATCGATAGGCGCGCCAGCCTCGGTACTGGTACGGATCTTGGCTAGCAGTGTTATCTCATATTCGGGAATCTTGGCCGTGTTCGGGAAGTCGGTGTAGGAGCCACTTAGTGGTGCTATTTCCAGCGTGGCCAGAGTGCCTGCGAGGAACTTGGCACGAACTTCATCCTCGCCTTTGCGTAGAGCAGCTTCCGAGGCCTGCAGGGCTAGATTGCTATCGCGCATATTGCCTGCCATGTTTTCTTGCAGCGAGGTGCCGCGCATGCTGCTCAGACCGATGATAGTAAGTAGCAGCAGCATGATCAGGGCAACGACCAGTACTGCACCTTGTTGCTGACGAGGGAGGGCGTAAAGGTTATTCATGGCAGGCGGTTCCGAATACTGATGGTGGTGGAGAAGACCTGGGCCAGGCGGCGATTGGCAATGGTGACATCGTCGCCATTGAAGGCGATGACTTGGTCTTCTGGCACGACGTTGGTGTCCGCGCTGACCACCAGCAGGTTGATGCGAACGGCGACGACGTTGCCCCAATCGGTGACGTCGTCGGCTGTTACATAGTCGGTAACCTGCCGGTCAAGCCCGGCAATACCATATTGGATTTGCATGTCCTCTACGCCATCTACTAACTCCTCCGGATCTAACCAGTTTGGGTTGTTATTTTTTACGCCTAGTCGCTGCCTGACGAGCGAATTTGGGCGTCCATTGGAGTTGGCCCGAATGTAGTAGGTGGCGTTTTGCAGAGGCAAGACTTCGGTTATATCAGTGTAGTCATGAGTCCATTCGCTGCCGGCAGCTCTAGCAACTGATGTGGCATTAGTGGCGGCGGTATTCCGAAACAGGTCGCAGGAGATGGCGTCGGAGATCAAGGTGATGGCATGCTGAGCTACCCCAGACGCGTTGGTGCCGAGGTCGATGGTCTGGTTGGTGGCTGTATTGCTGCTGGCTGCGGCCATTTCCTCGGGGCCTGCAGCGAACTTGATGAGAATCGCATCGGTGCCCTCTACGGGGGTGCCAGCAGGGGTATCCGGTAACTGCGCGGGTCTGGTCTCGACATCGTTCCAGCCTTCGATGGGGTCGTCCAAGCGCCATAGCACTTCAGTTACGCCGTGGTTCTTCGGCTCGCCCATGCACTGCCCTTTATATCCGGTATTACGAATATCCTGAGTCAGGAAGTCCATGGCGAAACGGCCGCTTTCCTGTACTCGTGAGAGAGCGTTGTTGGTACTGTAGGTCTGTTTGCTGGATAGAAAAATCTGCAATACGCCAGCGATCAGCAGCAGGCTGAGCGTGATGGCAATCATCAGTTCGACCAGCGAGAGGCCGGACTGGCGGTGCGGGAATGTGTTGATCATATTTCAGTCCGGTAGGTGAACACTGTATTGGCGTCAGCTTCGGCATCGCTCTTTGCAATGCGCCCCCGGTTGTCGTTCCAGCGCACATGGATGGTGACGAGGGTCCCGGTTTTTTCCACTTTGCCAGTGCCTTCCGGCAGTTGCAGTGCCAGATTGTTGAGCCATTCAGCCTTGTCTTTGGCTGCCTGTGACCCCGTGACAGAGTGGCTGCTGGAGGAGGCTGGATAGTCCATCAAGTAATCATTGCCCAAGGCCGCATCGCGGTTGGCGCGCATGCGGTCTGCCAAGTCATAGGCAAACAGAGTGGCTTGTGAGCGCTGATAAGCGCTGTGGTTGCTTTTTACGCTGGTAGCCTGCATTCCGGCTAGGCCGAGTAGCCCTATGGACAGAACGACTACGGCGATAAGAACCTCGATCAGGGTGGCGCCGTGTTGGCGCTGAGGAGCGTTGTGGGTCATTCGCAGGCGCCTTTGGCAAGGGTGGTGCTACCGGTTTGGCTGACTGAGAGAGTACGCCGTTGCTGACCGGTGCAGTTGGAATGGGTAACCGTCCAGTTTGTGACTGCCGAAGCCATGCCATTGCTACGGAAGCTGACTCCTGTATTGGGCCCTGTGATCACAACTCCCTGAGCGGGGTCCCAAACTTTCAGGACGTCGTCGCTGGACATCATTAGCCAACCACCTGCCCAGTTTGTCCCATTCTCACAATCGTCTTGGTCGGCGTTGCTTCGGCACACGATAACGTCGTTGCGGCGCTTGACTGCCTCGGAGCGAGCGAGTTGCAAGCTACCCTGAAGTTCGTTGGTCAAGGCGGAAAGGCGGTTTTCCTGCAGCATGTTGCTAAAGGATGGGGCCGCCAGGCTGATGACTATCGCTAACACAGCGAGTGTGACCATCAGCTCTATCAGGGTGAAAGCGCGGGAGTAATGCATGACCGGTCTCGACAATATCGACCAGTGGAGCATTGCAGGGCACCGGGGGAATATGAAGTGAACGGGGATATCCGGTTATTTCATCGGGGTGAACGGCTTAGCCACGGCAACGGTCGTTATCAGGTGATTTATTGACCATGGTTCTGCCTGTGATGTTGATCACAACGCCACGAATCGCAATGCCCTTATCGCATAGGGTGAAGGTGCCATTGAGGCTGTGAGTCGTGCCGTCCGGTCGGAAACTCATATGGCTTTTTTGACGAAAATTTGTCCAGTTCCATCTGTGACGTGGGTCAATATCCACAATTTTGAGTAGCTGCTCATCTTCATCAAACTGGCCGTTACGATTGGCATCGAGAAAAATCAGGATTCGACCGTGCCAGGCTCGCGAGTCCCGGCAGTTGTCGTCCCCGGCGCAAAGGCTGACCATGGTGCGGGTCTGAATAGCTTGCCCTCGAGCGTAGTTCAGACTTGCATGCATCTGGTTGATTTCGGTGGTGTGGCGGTTTTGTTGGAGCAAAGCGCTGAGCGCTGGCGTAGCGAAGGCAAGTACTATTGCTGAGATGGTCAGGGCAATCAGGGTTTCAGGGAGGGTGAAGGCGTTCTGAGGGCGGGAGCGCATGGCAAGTATCCTTTTGCATTGGGTAGGAGAGCCGTCCTGGCTACTAGTTGGTTTAGTTCACGTTGGTGAAGTGTCAAGCACCTCATCGCCATGTTTTCAAGAAGGAATAGGTGTGGATCGAGCTTTGATTGTGGGTGGCGGTGCAATTGGTCTGCTGTCGGCATTGACCTTGGCGGAGTCCAGACAGGCTGTGCTGCTATTGGAAAAGGCAGACGCAGGTCGCGAATCCTCCTGGGCCGGTGGCGGTATCGTTTCTCCGCTCTATCCCTGGCGCTACAGCGCGGCGGTGACGGCGTTGGCGCATTGGTCGCAGGATTTCTATCCGGGCTTCGGTCAGCGTTTGCTGGAGGACACCGGCGTCGATCCCGAGGTGCATGTCACGGGGCTGTATTGGCTCGATCTGGATGACGAGGCTGAGGCGCTGGCATGGGCTGCGCGTGAGGGGCGTGCGCTGTTGCCAGTGGATATTGCTGAGGCTTATCAGCAGGTGCCCGTTCTGGGTGGTGGTTTCCAGAGCGCCATTCATATGCCGGGTGTGGCCAATGTGCGTAATCCCCGGTTGGTCAAAGCGCTGCGGGCAGCTTTGGCGGCCATGCCGAACGTGGAGCTGCGTGAGCATTGCCCGGTCACTGGTTTTATTCAGGAGGGCGGGCGGATCTGCGGGGTGACCACGGCTGCTGGTGAGATTCGTGCCGAGCGCGTGGTGCTGGCGGCCGGCGCCTGGAGTGGTGAGTTGCTCAAGACGCTTGGGCTGGAGTTGCCGGTCGAGCCAGTGAAAGGGCAGATGATTCTCTACAAGTGCGCCGAGGATTTTCTGCCAAGCATGGTGTTGGCCAAGGGGCGTTATGCGATTCCGCGGCGCGACGGGCATATCCTGATTGGCAGCACGCTGGAATACGCCGGCTTCGACAAGACGCCGACCGATAACGCGTTGGAAAGCCTGAAAGCATCGGCCGAGGAATTGTTGCCTGCACTCAAGGACGCCGATGTGGTTGGGCATTGGGCAGGCTTGCGGCCCGGCTCGCCGGAAGGCATTCCCTTTATCGGGGAAGTGCCCTCGTATCCAGGTCTATGGCTCAACTGCGGGCATTTCCGCAATGGGTTGGTGCTGGCGCCAGCCTCCTGTCAGTTGCTGGCTGATCTGATGCTTGGGCGTGAGCCGATCATTGATCCGGCGCCTTATGCGCCAGCGGGGCGGTTGCACTGATACCTTGTCTGGGGCTTCAGGACTCGGCGCAGGCTGTCTTGATCGCCGGCAAGCCGGCTCCTACACAGGCGTGAGCAGGGTCTTGTCTCAGTCGATACCCAGCTTCTTCAGTCGATAGCGCATCGAGCGGAAGGTCAGGCCCAGGCGCTGAGCCGCCGCCGTGCGGTTCCAGCGCGTTTCTTCCAGAGCCTGCATGATCAGCTTGCGTTCGATGTCTTCGAGGTAGTCCTCGAGGTTGTCGATCTGCGCCAGGCTGGCTTCGCCGCCTTCGTTGCTGGGGCCACTGGCATCTGCCAGGCGTAGGTCGCCGGGCGTGATCTGATCGTCTTCGCACAGGGTGTAGGCGCGTTCGAGCATGTTTTCCAGCTCGCGCACGTTGCCAGGGAAGCGATAGCTCTTCAGCTTTTCCAATGCGTCGGGGTGCAGTTTGGCGGCGGCCAGGCCGGTACCATCGGCCAGACGCGCGAGCATCACCTCAGCCAGCTGGGCGATATCTTCGCGACGCTCACGCAGCGGCGGTACGCGCAGCTCGATGACGTTGAGGCGGTAGTAGAGATCCTGACGGAAGCGGCCGGCGGCGACTTCGGCGGCAAGGTCCTTGTGAGTGGCGCAGAGGATGCGCACATCGACCACCATTTCCTGCTGGCCGCCGACGGCGCGCACGGCCTTCTCCTGAATCGCGCGTAGCAGTTTGACCTGCATCGGCAGCGGCAGGTCGGCGACCTCGTCGAGGAACAGGGTGCCGCCATTGGCTGCCTGGAACAGCCCCTGCTTGTCTTCGATTGCGCCGGTGAAGCTGCCTTTCTTGTGGCCGAAGAACTCGCTTTCCATCAACTCCGAGGGTATCGCGCCGCAGTTGACCGGCACGAACGGTTGTTCGATGCGTGGGCCCTGCTCATGGATCAGGCGGGCAACCAGCTCCTTGCCACTGCCCGATTCGCCGCTGATATAAACTGGTGCCTGACTGCGCGAAAGCTTCAGGATCTGCTTGCGCAGCGACCTCATCGGTGGCGAGTCGCCGAGCAGGCGGCTGTCGACTGGCGTTTCCTCACCTTCGGGCGCACGAATGCGCAGAGCGGTCGCCACCAGTTCGCGCAGGCGGCCGAGGTCCACCGGTTTGGTAAGGAAGTCGAAGGCGCCGGCCTTGAGCGAGTTGATCGCGGTATCCAGGCTGCCGTAGGCGGTGATCATCGCCACAGGAACCTGCGGATGACGCTGCTGGATGTGTTGTACCAGATCCAGGCCGGTGCCGTCGGGCAGGCGCATGTCGGTCAAGCACAGGTCGAACGGCTCGCGCGCCAGCCATTCGCGCGCTTCCTTGACGTTGCGGGCGCTGCGGGTGTCCAGCTTCATGCGTCCGAGGGTGATTTCCAGCAGCTCGCGGATATCGGGCTCGTCGTCGACGATCAGGGCTCTCTGACGGTTCATGCTCAGCTCAGTTTGCGCGGATGGGCGAAGGTGATGCGGAAGCAACTGCCGCCACCTTCACGAGGTTTATAGTCGAGGCGGGCCTGGTTGCCCTGGCACAGCTCGCGAGAAATATACAGGCCGAGGCCGGTGCCCTTGTTCTCGGTGGTGTAGAAGGGCTCGAAGATGTGCTGTTCCTGCTCAGGCGGCACACCGGGGCCGTCGTCGAGGATTTCCAGCACTGGCAGGTCGCTGCTCTCGTCGCGGAACAGGCGTAGCCAGACCTGGCCTAGTCGGTGTTTCTGCGCGCTGTAGCGCAGGCCATTTTGCACCAGATTGGTCAGCACCTGGGTCAACTGGTGTGGGTCCATGCGTGTTTGCAGGCTGCCGCCCTGGGTTTCCAGATGGATCTGTCGATCAGCCGGTGCCGAGCTGCGGAATTCGCTGGCGAAGCGGTGCAGCCAGTATTTCAGGTCGAGCAGTTGCGGCTCGGCCTGGCGCCTGCGTGACAGTTGCAGGACGTTCTCGATCACCATGTTCATGCGCTTGGAGTGGTCCTGGATGATCTGCGCCAAGCGCTGATCCGGGCCGTGCAAATCCTCCGATTCCTGCAGTAGCTGCGCAGCGTGGCTGATGGCACCGAGCGGGTTACGAATTTCGTGAGCGATGCCAGCGGTCAGGCGGCCGAGCGAGGCCAGCTTGAGCTGTTGCGCTTGCTGGGCGATCTGTGAAATGTCATCGAGAAACACCAGGGTGTGCTGCTGGTCGCCGCGTTGCAGGGAGATGAAACTGGGCTGTAGCACCGGACCGTCGACCTGTGCCTGCAGGCTTTCAGGGCGCAGGGTCGGGTTGTGCAGCCATTGCTGGAGGCGTTTGACCAGTTCTGGGCAGTGCGGGTCGATGATCTTGCCGCTGAGCTCACCTCGCCCGAGCAGTTGCGTCGCGCCCTGGTTGGCCAGCAGCACGCGATGTTGGGTGTCGAGCACCAGAATGCCGGTGCGCATGCGCTGCAGGATCTGCTCATTGAGTTCTTCCAGGCTGGCGACGTCGGCTGCGCGTTGTTCGGCCAGGCTTTCGCTGACCTGCAGGCGGCGCGTGATGCCTTGGATGAACAGGGCGCCGGCGAAGCACAGCGCGCCGAGGGCGCCGGCCTGGACGTATTGTGCGGCAGCAGCGGGGCGGCTGAGGCTGAGGTAGAAGGTCAGGTAGATCAGCGCCATCGCCGCGATGGCGGCGATCAGCAGGCCGATGCGGCCGCGCAGCAGGATATTGGCGATGGCGACGGCGACCACCAGCAGGTTGCCGATGCCGCTGGGCGTGCCGCCGGCTGCGTAGAACAGGGCCGAGAGGAATATCACGTCGACCAGCGCCAGGCTGAACAGCTGCACCAGGTGTTTGGGCTTTTGCACCAGCACGGCGATGAAGATGTTGAGGATCAGGTAGACCCAGCTGCCGGTGCGAAACAGCTCGATATGCACGACGTCCAGCAACTGCTCGTCGAGGTTGCTGGAAATCAGCAGGATCAGCGCCAGGCCGATGGTCAGGCGATAGAAGTGATAGAGCCTGAGGATGCGCTGCCCTTGTTTGCTGTTCTGTACGCTGGTGTCAGCGATCACCGGTGTGTGGGCCTTGCTCAAGGTGTTTCTGGCTGCAGTACCAGCGCTGATCCTGGCTCAGTGCCTGGGTCTTGGGGATATGCACGCCGCAGTTCTCGCATCGCACCATGGGGGCTGCGGCGTCCTCGGTGGGGCGAGTAGGTTTGGCTTTGCTGATGAAACGACGCCAGATCCAGATTGCGGCGAAGATCACGGCAACCCAGAACAGCAGGCGGAACAGGCCCATGGTGTGCTCTTTTATCCGGTTAAAGCCGGCAGTTTAGCCAAGCTGAGACCATCGGCACAGAGGGGCGGTGGCAGGCTGTGAGCTGATTCCGAGGCTGCGAGCTGCAAGTCAGAGCGGCGGCACTGAGCCTGGATGAAATCCGCAGGCACAAAAAAGGGAGGCCGAGGCCTCCCTTGTTCTGTCGTGCATCGATCAGTCGAACAGACCGAAGGTCAGGTAGCTCCAGATCGAACGCTTCTTGGCGGTTTCGCCGGTCTTGGCATCTTGCTGCAGTTCGCGCGGAATCTGCTGTGCGGCGTCTTCGTATTGACGGATCACGTCTTGGCTGGCGCGGGTTTCACCCGGCGGCAGCGGCGTGTCGGTTTCGATCAGGCCCAGGGTGGCCTTGGCCAGCCAGGAGCGGTTGTCGGCTTCTTCTTCGAGCGGGACGAACTGGCCGCTTTCCAGGCTCGGGTGGTCAGGGTAGTTGAGCTTGAGGGTTTCCAGGCTGGTGGCAGCCAGGTCGTCCAGGGACAGACGCTGATACGCTTCGGTCATGATCGCCAGGCCATCGCCGACCGACGGGGTTTCCTGGAAGTTTTCCACCACATAGCGGCCACGGTTGCCGGCAGCGACGTAGGCCTGACGGGTCAGGTAGTAGTGGGCTACGTGGATCTCATAGGCGGCCAGCAGGTTGCGCAGGTAGATCATGCGCTGTTTGGCATCCGGGGCGTAACGGCTGGTCGGGTAACGGCTGGTGAGCTGCGCGAACTCGTTGTAGGAGTCGCGTGCGGCGCCCGGGTCGCGCTTGGTCATGTCCAGCGGCAGGAAGCGAGCCAGCAGGCCGCGGTCCTGGTCGAACGAGGCCAGGCCCTTGAGGTAGTAGGCGTAGTCGACGTTGGCGTGCTGCGGGTGCAGGCGGATGAAGCGCTCGGCGGAGGACTTGGCGGCTTCCGGCTCGGCATTCTTGTAGTAGGCGTAGATCAGTTCCAGCTGCGCCTGCTCGGCGTAGCGCCCGAACGGATAGCGCGACTCCAGCGCCTTCAGTTTGGCGATGGCCTGGGTGTAGCTGCGGTTGTCCAGGTCGGCCTGGGCCTGCTGGTACAGCTCCACCTCGCTGAGGTTTTCATCGACCTCCGGCTGCTTGGAAGAGCAGGCGGCGGTAAGGGCGAGGATGGCGATCAGCAGCAGGTGTTTCACTTGCATGGCGGCTTGCGTCCCTGTGACGGCCGCGCGGCCGTCCTGTTATGATGAGCGCCCCCGGAAACCCCTGGGGCAAAGACGCCGTATTTAACCACAAGCCTGTCGCCGAAACCAAAGGCCAGGCTCCCGCCGTTGCCGAAGATGACTTCTATAAACAAGCAGCTGATTCAACTCCAGGCCGTTGTCCCCTTTGAACAGGGCGGTCAACGCCTCGACCAAGTGGCTGCGCAGCTGTTTGGCGAGTTCTCCCGTTCGCGCCTTTCCACCTGGATCAAGGAAGGTCGCCTGACCGTCGATGGCGCCGTGGCGCGCCCTCGCGATACCGTACATGCCGGCTCGACGCTGGTGCTCGATGCCGAGCAGGAAGCGCAGGGCGAGTGGATCGCGCAGGACATCGAACTGAACATCGTCTATGAAGACGAACATCTGCTGGTCATCGACAAGCCCGCAGGCCTGGTGGTGCATCCGGCAGCCGGACATGCCGACGGCACCCTGCTCAATGCGCTGCTGCACCATGTGCCGGACATCATCAACGTGCCGCGTGCCGGTATCGTCCACCGTCTGGACAAGGACACCACTGGCCTGATGGTGGTGGCCAAGACCCTGCAGGCGCAGACCAATCTGGTCGAGCAACTGCAGAAGCGCTCTGTCAGCCGCATCTATGAGTGCATCAGCATCGGTGTGATCACTGCTGGCGGCACCATCGATGCGCCGATTGGCCGCAGCTCCAGCCAGCGTCAGCGCATGGCGGTGACCGATGGCGGCAAGCCAGCGATCAGTCACTACCGCGTGCTCGAGCGCTACCGCTCGCACACCCATGTACGGGTCAAGCTGGAAACCGGGCGTACCCACCAGATTCGCGTACACATGACCCACGTTGGCTATCCGCTGGTGGGCGACCCTGTCTACGCCGGCCGTTTCCGCATTCCGCCAGCTGCCAGCCCGACTCTGGTGCAGAGTCTCAAGGAGTTTCCGCGTCAGGCCCTGCATGCGCGTTTCCTCGAGCTGGATCACCCGGCTACCGGCAAACGCATGAAGTGGGAGTCGGCGCTGCCGGATGATCTGGTGTGGCTGTTGACCCTGTTGCGTCAGGATCGCGAGGCGTTCGTCGGGTGAGTGCCCACGATTGGCTGACGCCCGACTGGCCTGCGCCAGCCAATGTACGTGCTTGCGTCACCACGCGCAGTGGCGGTGTCAGCGCCGCGCCGTTCGATACCTTCAATCTGGGCGATCATGTCGAGGACGACCCGATTGCGGTAGCGAGCAATCGTCAGCATCTGGTTGATGCCCTGGGTTGCCAGCCAGCCTGGTTGCGCCAGGTGCATGGCATCGTGGTGGCCGAGGCCGACCCGGCGACAGTCATCGAAGCCGATGGCAACTGGACGGCCACGCCGGGTATCGCCTGCACAGCGATGACCGCCGATTGCCTGCCAGCGTTGTTCTGCGACCGCGCCGGTACCCGTGTGGCAGCAGCCCATGCCGGTTGGCGTGGGCTGGCCGGTGGTGTGCTGGAGGCGACCGTCAAGGCGCTGAACGTTGCACCGCAGGAGCTGCTGGTCTGGCTCGGCCCGGCCATCGGCCCGGCTGCGTTCGAGGTGGGGGCTGAAGTGCGTGAGGCCTTCGTGCAACAGCATGCCGAGGCTGCCAATGCATTCGTGCCTGGTGCCAACGCCGGCAAATTCATGGCTGATATCTACCAGCTGGCGCGTATTCGCCTGGCTGCTATCGGTGTGACTGCCGTCAGCGGTGGCGGGTTGTGCACCTACAACGACCCGCGCTTCTATTCCTACCGCCGCAGCGCTCGCACTGGGCGTTTCGCTTCGCTGATCTGGCTGCAGCCCTGATCTGTAGGAGCGAGCTCTGCTCGCGAACCCTGTAACCCAAAGGCTTCGCGAGCAGAGCTCGCTCCTACCTGTTCTGTCGTGGGCATTCGTCTTGTGTTTTTAATCCTTAATCACCAATATCAATAGTGCTGTCGCGAGCGAGACGACCGGTCATATGCTCGGCGCCATGAACAGCATTCGACTCGACAAGCGCGACCTGATCCTGAGCAAGGGCTCGGCGGTGATGACGCGTCGCGGCTACCACGGCACCGGTGTTCTGGAGATCGTCCAGGCGGCCGGGATTCCCAAGGGCAGCTTCTATCACTACTTCGCCAGCAAGGAAGACTTCGCCCTGCAGGCGCTGGCCTTCATCTATCGGCCGCGCCTGGCGCGTTATGCCCAGGCGCTGAATGATCCGGCGCTGAGCCCGCGTGCGCGCATCCTCGCTTACTACCGCGACCTGCTGGCGCATTTCGCCAGGCAGGAGACGCCGCAGTACCACTGCTTCATCGGCAGCCTGAGTTTCGAGATGAGCGAGATGCTGCCGGCGATCGGTGCCGAGGTCGCGGCCATCCAGCAGGCGTCGGTGGAGATCCTGCGCGACTGCCTGGAGCAGGCGCAGGCCGCCGGTGAACTGCCGGCCGACGAGGACTGCGGCAACCTCGCCACCTTCATCAGCGACGCCTGGCAGGGCGTGTTGGCTCGCCACAAGGTGGGCCGCAACCTGCAGCCGCTGGAAGCTTTCGTCACCCGCCTGGAGCGTTTGCTGCAGGCCTGATTACCGTTCGACCCCAGAGGAAAGATGATGAACGCACCCGTTCAAGCCCTGTTCGCCCCGTTCCGCCTCGGTAACCTGGAGCTGCCGACCCGTGTGGTCATGGCGCCGATGACCCGCTCCTTCTCGCCCGGTGGCGTGCCCAACGCCAAAGTCGTCGAGTACTACCGTCGCCGCGCTGCCGCGGGTGTGGGCCTGATCGTCACCGAGGGCACCACGGTCGGCCACAAGGCGGCCAACGGCTACCCGAACGTGCCGCGTTTCTACGGCGAAGACGCCCTGGCTGGCTGGAAGCAGGTGGTCGACGCGGTGCATGCCGAAGGCGGCAAGATCGTCCCGCAGCTCTGGCACGTGGGTAACGTGCGCAAGCTGGGCACCGAGCCGGATGCCAGCGTTCCTGGCTTTGGCCCGATGGAGAAGGTCAAGGACGGCCAGGTGGTCGTACACGGTATGACCCAGGCCGATATCGATGAGGTGATCGCTGCCTTCGCCCAGGCTGCGCGCGATGCCAAGGCCATCGGCATGGACGGCGTGGAGATCCACGGCGCCCACGGTTACCTGATCGACCAATTCTTCTGGGAAGGCAGCAACCAGCGCACTGACCAGTACGGTGGCGACCTGGCAGCGCGTTCGCGTTTCGCCATCGAGCTGATCCAGGCTGTGCGCGCCGCAGTCGGCCCGGACTTCCCGATCATCCTGCGTTACTCGCAGTGGAAGCAGCAGGATTACACCGCGCGCCTGGTGCAGACCCCGGAGCAGCTGGAGGCCTTCCTCAAACCGCTGTCCGACGCTGGCGTGGATATCTTCCATTGCTCGACCCGCCGCTTCTGGGAGCCGGAGTTCGAAGGCAGCGACCTCAACCTGGCGGGCTGGACGCGCAAGCTCACCGGCAAGCCGACCATCACCGTCGGTAGCGTCGGTCTGGATGGCGAGTTCCTGCAGTTCATGGTCAAGACCGACAAGGTGGCCGAGCCGGCCAGCCTGGAAAACCTGCTCGAGCGCCTGAACAAGGAGGAGTTCGATCTGGTCGCCGTGGGCCGCGCGTTGCTGGTCGACCCGGACTGGGCGCTGAAGGTGCGTGAGGGCCGCGAGCAGGACATCCTGCCGTTCAGCCGCGATGCGCTGACCACGCTGGTCTGAGTCCGTTTCTATCGGGCGTCGCGATCCGACGCCCCGTTTTCAGCCCCGGCACATCGGGGCTTTTTTACGCCTGCGTGTCTTGAGTGGATGTGATCACGTAGGGCGGGTGCAACCCGCCAGATTGTCTCAATGGCGGGTTTCACCCGCCCTACCGGCAAGCGCTGCTTCAACGCTGATCTGAGGTTGCATGGCACTGCGCAGGTGCTGTTCGAACAGCGCGACGATGCCGTCCCAGCTCAGATGGCTGGCATGTCTGCGGGCGTTGAGGCGGATATGCCGCAGTACCTCCGCATCACCCAGTAATTCACAGGCGGCTTCGCAGAAGCCTGCCTCGTCACCGGGACGGGCGAGCAGGCCGTTGTGGCCGTGATGGATATGTTGGGCGGCCGCTGCCTGGTCGAACGCCACCACGCCGAGGCTCGAGGCCAGGGCCTCCAGCACCACGTTGCCGAAGGTTTCCGACAGGCTGGGAAACAGAAACAGGTCACCTGACGCGTAGTGCTCGGCCAGCGTTTCACCGCGCTGCAGACCGCAGAAAAGCGCCTGCGGGAGCTGCGCCTGCAGGCTGGCGCGCAGTGGTCCGTCCCCCACCAGAATCAGGCGCATACGGCGTTGTGGATGAGCCTGCCGCAAGGCTTTGAAGGCCTTGACCAGCAAGCCGAGATTCTTCTCTGCAGCCAGGCGTCCGACATGCAGCACGGCCAGATCATCCGGCCCCAGGCCCCAGCTTTCGCGCAGGGCGTCGCTGCGCCGGCGCGGATGGAACAGCTGGCTGTCGACACCGCGGGCGAGCAGGGCCAGGCGTTCGAAGTCGCGGCGTTCGAGGTCGACCTTCTGGCCAATGCTCGGCACCAGCGTCAGTTGCGTGCGGTTGTGAAACCAGCGCAGGTAGTTGGTCATGGCCCGGGTCAGCAGGCCGATGCCGTAGTGCCCGGTGTACTGCTGGAAGTTGGTGTGAAAACCACTTACGACTGGGATCGCCAAGCGTCTGGCCGCGCGCAAAGCGGACAGGCCCAGCGGGCCTTCGGTGGCGATGTAAAGCACGTCCGGGCGTTGCCGCTGCCAGCGCCTGAGCAGCTTGTGCAGCGACGACTGGCCCCATTGCAGGCCGGGGTAGCCGGGTAGCGGCCAGCCGCGGGTCAGCAGCAGGTCACCGTCGGCGTCCTGCGTGTGGTCGATGTCCTGGCGCGGCCGTATCAGTTGCACGCGGTGGCCACGGCCACGCAGGCCGTCGACCAGGCGACCGAGGGTGTTGGCCACGCCGTTGATTTCCGGCGGGAAGGTTTCGCTGATCAGCGCGATATGTAGAGACGGTGCGTTCATATACGCAGTCTCTGCCTGTGTCATGTAATGACTGTGACGGTTTGTTTGCGCTTTTGTGATGGACGGTTAGCTGCGCTCGCGCACCCAGAACAGCGTGGCACCGGCCACGGCGGCCGGCATCATCAGGATGTTCAGCCCCGGCACCAGCAGGGCGGCGTAGGTGATACCGCCGAAGCTCAGGCTCTGCCAGCGCTTCTCGCGCAGCCAGGCGAGCATGTCCTGCCAGCTCATCTTGTTGTTGTCCGCCGGGTAGTCGATGTACTGCACGGCCATCATCCACACGCCGAACAGCAACCACAGTGGCGCGGCGACCAGGTTAACCACCGGGATGAAGCTGAGGATCAGCAGACCTATGGCGCGTGGCAGAAAGTAACCCAGCTTGCGCATCTCGCGGCCCATGGTGCGCGGCACCATGGCCGCCAGCTCGGCCCAGCTGAACGGTGGGAAGTGATCCTCGCCACGCGCCACCACCTCGACCTTCTCCGCAAGAAAACCGTTGAAGGGCGCGGCGATGATGTTGGCCAGCAGGGTGAAGGTAAAGAACACCATCAGCAGTACCAGCACCACGAATAGCGGCCAGAGGATGTACTGCAGAAAGCTCAGCCAGCTCGGCAGGGTGGGCATGAAGGTGTCGACCCAACCGCTGAACTGCTGCACGGCAAAGCTGATCATGGTGACGAACAGAATCAGATTGACCGCCAGCGGCAGCAGCACGAAAAGGCGCAGGCTGGGGCTGAGTACCAGCCTCAGGCCTTCTCGCAGGTATTGCGGGCCGGACAGGACGGGAGCGGCGGGCATGGCTGTCTCCTGAGTGGTTGATGCGCGCGACCATACCGACTTCGCCGCCGAGGCGAAAGTTCAGAGAGGCGCCTTGCAGCCATAGTCGGATTCTATTCGCGGAATTGGTAATGGATATTTCCGCTGGCCCGGCGGCCTGGATAGCCTTGCGCACAGTTTCGCTTTTGCGGGGCTCTCATTCTTCCAAGCCTTCCCCTAGTGCTTCGAGAGTCCCTTTTTATTCTGGCCTGCCGGCCCTGTGGGCCTGCGAGGAGTTAGCGATGTCCGCCGTTCGTCATGCCCGCGTCATCATCCTGGGTTCTGGCCCTGCCGGTTACAGTGCGGCGGTGTATGCCGCGCGCGCCAATCTGAAGCCGCTGCTGATCACCGGTATCCAGGCCGGCGGCCAACTGACCACCACCACCGAAGTGGACAACTGGCCGGGCGACCCGCACGGCCTGACCGGCCCGGCGCTGATGCAGCGTATGCAAGAGCATGCCGAGCGCTTCGAAACCGAGATCGTTTTCGACCATATCAACGCCGTGGATCTGGCCGGCAAGCCGTTCACCCTGGTTGGCGACAGTGGCACCTACAGCTGCGACGCGCTGATCATCGCTACCGGTGCCAGCGCACGTTACCTGGGGCTGCCCAGTGAGGAGGCGTTCATGGGCCGCGGTGTTTCGGCGTGCGCGACCTGCGACGGCTTCTTCTATCGCGGCCGTGAGGTGGCAGTGGTCGGCGGCGGCAATACGGCGGTGGAAGAGGCGCTGTACCTGGCCAACATCGCCAGCAAGGTCACGCTGGTCCATCGCCGCGAGACCTTCCGTGCTGAGAAGATCCTGCAGGACAAGCTGCATGCGCGTATTGCCGAGGGCAAGATCGAGCTGCAGCTCAATGCCGAGGTGGACGAAGTGCTGGGTGATACTAGCGGCGTTACCGGCGTGCGTTTGAAACAATATGGCGGCGCCTACCGCGAGCTGAGTGTCGAAGGGCTGTTCGTCGCCATCGGTCATACGCCTAATACCAGCCTGTTCGAAGGCCAGCTGGCGCTGAAGGATGGCTATCTGGTGGTCAATGGCGGTCGCGAGGGCAATGCCACCGCGACCAGCATTCCCGGTGTGTTTGCCGCTGGTGATGTGGCCGACTCGGTCTATCGCCAGGCGATCACTTCGGCCGGTGCCGGCTGCATGGCCGCGCTGGATGTCGAGCGCTATCTCGACGGGCTGTGAGAACACGTAGGGTGCGCTGTGCGCACCGCGCTTTGCTGGACCGTAGCTGATGGCGATTAGACGCCGGTGCGCGCGGCGAATCTTACGGACGTCTTAATCCGGCCAATGCCAGGGTGGCTCGTCGAGCATGCCCTGGCCGCGAATGCAGGTCTGGCCGAGCTGTTTGTCCAGCTCCAGGGTGTTGCAGTCGGGGCTTTCTTTCAGCGTGGCGATCAGGCGGCTGGCGTGGGAGACGACCCACACCTGGGTCTGCTTCGAGGCAGCGATGATCAGGCGACCGAGTGCCGGCAAAAGATCCGGGTGCAGGCTGGTTTCCGGCTCGTTGAGCACCATCAATGAAGGCGGTCGTGGCGTGAGCAGGGCGGCGACCAGCAGCAGGTAGCGCAATGTGCCGTCGGACAGTTCTGCGGCGCTCAACGGTCGCAGCAAACCTTCCTGACGCAATTCCACGGCGAAGCGCCCGCCCGCTTGAAAATCGATATGCAGACGGCTGCCGGGAAAGGCATCGTCGATGGCGGCGTCCAGTGCCGCGCGGTCGCCTATCTCGCGGATGGTCTGCAGGGCGGCGGCCAGGTCACGGCCGTCGTGGTGCAGCACTGGCGTACGCGTGCCCAGTTGCGGTTGACGCGCGGGCGCCTCGGCATCGCTGCGAAAGTGATCGTAGAAGCGCCAGCGGCGGATGGTTTCGCGTAGCTGGAAGACTTCCGGGCAATTCGGGTCGTTGCCGATCTGGTCGAACAGGCTGTCGTAGTTCGGCACGTGCTGGGCCAATACCTGCCAGCTGCGTCCTTCACGCATGCGTACCATGGGCCCGGCGCGATCCACCAGCAGCGAAGCGGGGCGATAGCTGGGGCCGGCCCAGATGCACTCACGCTTGATCTCCGGGTCGAGGGCGAAGGCCGAAGTGCTTGGCTCGGGTAGACCAAGGGCGATGGCATAGCCGAAATCCTCTCCGGCAAACCCTAGACGTAGACGCATCACGTTCTGCCGTGGGCCGCCCTGTACGGGCACCTCACCGCTACGCATGCGCCGGGAAATCTTCTCCGGCCCGGCCCAGAAACTCGACTCCAGCCCACCTTCGCGCGCCAGCGCGTTGACCACGCCACCTTGTGCGGTTTCCGCCAGCAGGCGCAGGGCGCGGTAGAGGTTGGACTTGCCGCTGCCGTTGGCGCCGGTGATCAGGTTGAGCTGGCCCAGCGGCAGGATCAGGCTGTTGATCGAGCGGTAGTTGGCGACGGCAAGGGTATGCAGCATGCAGATGGTTTCCTGGCGGAATCAGCGGCCATAACGTGGCGAAAACGCCAGCCAGGCCAGCACCGGGTAGCAGAGGTAGTGCAGGCTGAACAGAAACAGGCCCATGGGGCTGGGCGTGTCCTGCAGGTACATCATGCCCAGCAAGCCGAGATAGAGCAGCCCAAGCGCGCCACCATAGAGCAGGGTGAAACGCCAGCGCTCGGCGTTGCTCGGTGCGCGCCCGGTCCGCCAGTGAAATACCAATGCCAGGCCGGCGGCGATGGCGGCGGCGATCAGCAGGGTGGTGAACACACCGCCCAGACGTACGAAGGTACGTAGCAGCAGGTTCAGCAGCACGGCGGCGATCACCCCTGCAACGGCGTAGTGGCGCACGGGTAGGCCCTGGCTCACAGCTGCTGCGCCAGGCCGAAGCGTTTGCGCAGAACCCGTTCCAGCAGCGCCTTGGGCACCAGTGTGGCGAGCAGCGGCAGGGCGCGACTGCCATTGCCCAGGCGCAACAGGCGTGGGCGTGTGTCGCGCTGCACGGCGGCCAGCAGGTGCGCGGCAAACTCGTTGGCCGGGGTTGGGTTGTCCTGCGAGGCCTTGGCGCGGGCGCGGATGCCGTCGCGTAGCGGCCACCAGGGCGAATCCTCGCGGATCAGCGCCTCGGCCTGCTGGCTGGCGTTAGCGCCGAAGCTGGAGGCGATGGCGCCTGGCTGCACTTCCATCACTTCGATGGAGAAGGGCGCCAGCTCCATGCGCAGGGCATCGCTCAGGGCGTGCACTGCGGCCTTGGAGGCGCAGTAGGCCCCGGCGAAAGGCGTTACCAGTACCGAGGACACGCTGCCGATATTGACTACCAGGCCGCGGCTACGGCGCAGCAGCGGGAAAAACGCCCGGGTGACGCCAACGATGGAGAACACGTTGGTTTCAAACTGGCGCTGCATGGCTTCGACGCCGCCGTCGAGCAGCGGGCCCATGGCGCCATAACCAGCGTTGTTGATCAGTACATCGAGGCCGCCGATTTCCTCGCTCAGACGTGTGGCTAGTTGCTGCAGCGCGTCGCCATCGTTGACGTCGAGTTGCACTGCGTGGAACCCCGCCTGCTCGAGCGCCGCAAGGTCACCGTCCTTGCGTGCCGTGGCCCACACCGCGTAGCCAGCCGCCTTGAAGGCGTCGGCCAGGGCGCGGCCGATGCCGCTGGAACAACCAGTGATGAGAACGCTGGGTTGAGGCATGCGCGGGACTCCCTGAGACGCGAATGGGGCTGCAGCTTAGCAGGCTTGGCTTGAGGTGATGGCGGACTGTTCGCCTAGGCTCCTGAGTCCGCCCTACGCGCTGGGTGGGGCATGGCGGAGATTCCCTGGCGATGGATGTTGAGCATTGTAGGAGCGAGCTCTGCTCGCGAACGCGTATGACGCCGCAAGCTTCGCGAGCAGAGCTCGCTCCTACAGGTTATCGAATGAATTTGCCTTGCAGGCGCTCGGCGCGAAACTCCAGCGTAGCCGGACGATAGCCGCTGCGCAGGTCGGGCAGGGGCATGCAGTCGCTCCAGCTGGCGTCCGGCAGCAGCTCGCCGGGGCCGCTGTAGCGTGGCGACTCGTAAAGGCGCTGGGCCAGGTTGGTGGCGTTGCCTGGGCGGTAGGCGGCGACTTCCCAGCGCAGCTCCAGCAGGGCGGCATCGCTGCCGTTCTTCAGGTCGATGGCCAGCGGGCGATCGGCGGGGCAGCGCTGCGGGTCGTAGCTCAGGCGCAATTCGAGATGGGCGAGGTAGCGCTCGTCCTGACTTTCCTGCCAGAGCACCCAGGTGGCCACCAGGCCGAGACCGACCAGCGCGGCCATGGACACAGGCAGGGCCTTGGTTGGATAGCGAATCAGCAGGATCAGCCAGGTGATGACGAGTACGACACCGAACAGCATGAGGGCAGCCTTTTTGCGAAGTCTGCGTTCATCCTACACAAGGTGCTTTGTCAGGGTAACCGCGTGGGCTGTCGCAGGGTGTGACAGTGAGGGAAAGGGGGCGGGGAAGAGATAGCCACGAGTGACGTGGGGGTCTTCTGCCCTCTCCCCCAACCCCTCTCCCATGAATGGGAGAGGGGAGCTCACTGCGTATGCCGCGGATGAACAAGGATGTAGCCCGGATGCAATTCGGGGCCGATATCGACCCGGATTGCATCCGGGCTACGAACAGCTCAGTGTGCGGCGCCGACGGCTACTGCATCGCTGCGACCGTATACATCTTCCAGGCGCTCGATATCGTCCTCACCGAGGTAGGTGCCGGACTGCACCTCGATGATCTCCAGCGGGATCTTGCCCGGGTTGGACAGGCGGTGTACCGAGGTCATCGGGATGTAGGTGGACTGGTTCTCGGTGAGCAGGAACTCTTTATCGTCGCAGGTCACCTTGGCGGTACCGGACACCACGATCCAGTGCTCGGCACGGTGGTGGTGCATCTGCAGCGACAGCTGCGCGCCCGGTTTGACGGTAATGTGCTTGACCTGGAAGCGGCCGCCCATGTCCACCGAGTCGTACGAGCCCCAAGGGCGGTAGACCTCGCAGTGGTTCTGGGTCTCGCAGCGACCCTGCTCGTCAAGCTTGCCAACCAGTTTCTTGACATCCTGCACGCGGTCCTTGTGCGCGACCATCATGGCGTCCTTGGTTTCCACCACGACGATGTCGTCCAGGCCGAGCACCGAGACCAGCTTGCCATTGCCATGGATCAGGCAGTTGCGGCTGTCCTCGATCACCACGTCGCCCTTGGTCACGTTACCGGCGTCGTCCTTGTCGTGTACTTCCCAGATCGACGACCAGCTGCCGACATCGTTCCAGCCAGCGGCCAGCGGCACCACGCAGGCGCGGCTGGTCTTCTCCATCACCGCGTAGTCGATGGAGTTGTCCGGACAGCAGGCGAAGGTAGCTGGGTCGATGGCGATCTGCGTGCCGTCGCGCTGGCTGCGTTCCAGCGCCAGCAGGCAGGTGTCGTAGATGTCCACATCATGGTGCTTGAGCTCTTCGAGGAAGCGGCTGGCGCGGAACAGGAACATGCCGCTGTTCCAGTAGTAATCGCCGCTCTTCACGTACTCGGTGGCGCGCTGGGCGTCGGGTTTCTCGACGAAGTTGGCGACGCGCGCCACGCCGTCGGGCAGGGTGCCGTCGGCCTGGCCGCGGATGTAGCCGTAGCCGGTTTCCGGACGGTCGGCCGGCACGCCGAACAGCACCATCTCGCCTTTCTCGGCGGCCACGGTTGCCAGCGCCAGGGCCTGGCGGAAGGCTTGCTGATCGTCCAGCACATGGTCGGCTGGGAGCACCAGCATCAGCTCGTCACGGCCTTCGGCGATCAGTTGCAGGGCCGCCATGGCCACAGCCGGTGCCGTGTTGCGGCCGAAGGGTTCGAGCAGGAGCATTTGTGCCTGCAGGTCGATCTGCTCCAGCTGCTCGAGGACGATGAAGCGGTGCTCCTGATTGGCCACCAGCACGGGTGGCTGCATGCCCTCGATGGAAAGGCGCTGCAGGGTCTGCTGGAACAGTGTCTGCTCACCGGTCAGGGCGAGGAACTGCTTGGGATAGAGCTTGCGCGAAAGAGGCCAGAGTCGCGAGCCGCTGCCACCGGAAAGGATGATGGGGGTCATGGTTGTGTCTCTCCTGAGCGATTGATCAAGTGGTTTGCCCGTGTCGTGTCGGTGCGACGTGTACCCGCCGTTTTCCTTGTTCTAAAAAAACTCGCTGCCTTGAGAAAATTCTGAAAAAGCTATTTATCGTCACTCCCGCGAAGGCGGGAGCCCAGGGACTACGCAGGTTCTGGATGATTCCCCTTCGGGCCAGCGCAAGCGCTGTTCAGCGATGAAGCCGCTGTCCCGCCTGCGCGGGAATGACGGCTATTTCAGAGTCTCCTTAACCGTCGATGGGGCGCTTGACCCATACCGGCGACAACTTGCCCTGACCGCCAGTAACGAACAGGCTGACGACTTCGCCGCGCCCGAGGGTGACCGGTTTCAGGTCGGCGACCTTGCGCTCGCCGTCGAACAGCGCCAGGCCAACCTTGACTGGGTTGATCTCGCGGTCACCGCGGCCGTCGGGTTTGACGTCGGCGACCACGGCAGTCTTGCCGTCGGCGGTCTTCACGCTCAGGGTGCTGTCAGTCAGGTTCTGTACGCGCAGCAGGGCTTTCTGCCGACTGGTGAAGGGCGGCTCCTCGACCAGGCGCGGTTCGGCGCCGGTTTGGCTGACCAGGGTGTAGTAACGCGCGGCCTCCAGATCTACTGCCATCTGCGCGTTACCGACCTGGGCCTGATAGCTGCCGGCCGGGAGGAACTTGAAGTCGCTCGAGCCCAGTGGTGCGACCTGCTTGAGCTGGGTCTGACCGACGCTGACATCGAGCTCGGCGCTGCTGGCGTTGTAGGCGCGGACGAAGGCTGAGCCTTTCGGTGCCTTGGGCCCGTAAAGGGCGCCGTCATCGGCTTGTGCCTGGAACATGCCAAGGCCCAGAGCCAGGGCGCAGGCGCCCAGGGTGAAGCGGCGTAGGGTGGTTTGAGTTGTCATCGGATAGTCCTCCTTGGGGGATGAATCAGTGACTGGCGGCAGCCAGCCCCTGGCGCTCGCCGCCGTCTTTGAGTGCGGCGAGCCATTGCGGGTCGAAATCGGTGAAGTCGCTGGCCATCGGCAAATAACGCTCGGGGAATTCCCAGATCACCAGCTGTGGCGGGTGGTCCTCGAGCTCGTCGCTTTGCAGGTACTTGAGCATCGGTACCAGCGGGCCGCCGCCTTCCTCTGCGTGGTTGGCCAGGTCGCGCTGCAGGTGTTCACGCAAGGCACCTGCGAAGTTCCAGGCCGGGTTGGCGCTGTAGCTGGTGCCGACCAGCGTCACCGGCAGGTCGCTGTCGCCGAACAGGTCGTCGCTACTGCTTTCGGCGGCTTGAGTCTCGCGCTGCTGCAGACGGTCGGCCTGCGGCATCAGGTTTTCGAACAGCGGTGCCAGCGGCAGAAAGCGAGTCAGGTCGCCCTCGTGCGTTCGGGTTTCCACGGTCTCGGTGACGAACTGCTGCGGCTCGCCACGCAGTTGCATGGCGCTGTGCACCACCTCGCTCAGCGCCTTGGCAGTGACGTCGGCGCCTTCCGGTGTCCAGTGGGTGTCGGTGCGCAGGAACACCGGGGCGTCGGCTTTGGCTGCCTGCAGCGGTGCGAGCAGGTCCGGCGCGGCGATCCCGGCGTTGCGCACCGCGCGGTGAAAACGCGGGTACAGGCTGCGCTGCAGAGCGCTGGGGCGATGGTTGCCGGTGTGCTCCGGGTACAGACGGGTCTTGGCCGGGACGATGGCCAGAATCAGCTGGATATCGCGTTCTTCCAGCTGGCGCTGTACGCCACGGATCAGTGCCAGGTTGTCGCGCAGTTGACGCTGACCGTCGACCACTGGATCGAACTCTTCGTCCGAATACAGCCAGCCGTCTTCGCCGATCACCAGGCCACTGCGGCCTTCGCCGAATGCCAGGTATTCCACGGCGGCCCAGAGGTTGATGCCGGCTTGCTTGAGCGGGAAGTTTTCGTCGTAGTGACGCTCGATGCTCTTGGCCAGGCCGCCGTCGAGCACGCTTGGCTGCGCCGGCATGTGGTAGTCGGCGAGCCGGGTCAGGGCGAACAGACTGACCGGCAACAGTAGCAAGGCGAACAGCGCGACATATAGGGTCTTGATGGGGCGATTCATTGTCGGCCTCCGCTCAGAACTGGAAGTAGAGGAAGGGGGAGTAGCTCTGCGCCGAGAGCTTGAGCAGCGAGACGCAGAACAACAGCAGCAGGGCGCCACGCAGGGCCACCAGGCGCAGGTCGATGGCTTGCAGGGCGATGCCGGCGCTGGCCAGGGTCAGGCCCGGCTCATGGTTGCGGCTGGCGAGGAACTGGCGGGCGCCGTTGACGGCTATCACTACCCACGCCAGCACCAGCGTGACCATCTGCAGCCCGGTGATGCGCGCCAGGGTCAGCTCGCTCAATTGCCAGTCAGCAAAGCTGAACAGCGCGGCATACATGCGCCCGGCCACTTCCAGGTTCTCGGCGCGGAAGATCACCCAGCCGAGCATCACCAGCAGCAGGGTGAAGGCCCATTTCAGTGGGTTGAACACAATCGGTGCGGCTTTCACGCCGAGGGCGCGTTCGATGGCCAGCCACATGCCGTGCCAGGCGCCCCAGATCAGGAAGGTCCAGTTGGCGCCGTGCCAGAAGCCGCCCAGCAGCATGGTCAGGAACAGGTTGCGGTAGGTGTTGAACGTGCCGTGACGGTTGCCGCCCAGCGGTACGTACAGGTAGTCACGCAGCCAGGTGGACAGGCTGATGTGCCAGCGCCGCCAGAACTCGGTGATCGACTGGCTGATATAGGGTTGGTTGAAGTTCTCCATGAAGCGAAAGCCCATCATCAGGCCCAGGCCGATGGCCATGTCGCTATAGCCGGAGAAGTCGAAGTAGAGCTGCGCGGTGTAGGCGATCATGCCCAGCCAGGCATCACCGGTGCTGGGGTTTTCCAGGGCGAAGCAGTGGTCCACCAGCGGCGCCAGGCTGTCGGCGATGAATACCTTCTTGACGAAGCCCTGCATGAAGCGCGTGGCGCCTTCGCTGAACTTGTCGAGGCTGTGGGTACGGTCGGTGAACTGGTCGGCCAGGTCCTTGTAGCGCAGCACGGGGCCGGCGATCAGTTGCGGGAACAGGGCAATGAAGGCCGCGAAGTTGATCAGGTTGCGCGTTGGCTCGGTATCGCGGCGGTACACGTCAATCAGGTAGCTGATCGACTGGAAGATGTAGAAGGAGATACCGATCGGCAGGATCACCGCAGTGAGGACGAAGGGTTCCATCCCCATCGATTCGAGCACGGCGTTGATATTGGCCACACCGAAGTTGGCGTACTTGAAGTAGCCCAGCGTGGCCAGGTTGCCGACCACACCTGCGACCACCCAGCGGCGCGCCGCCTCTGTGCCGGCATGCGCCTGGATGCGCAGGCCGAAGATGTAGTTCCACAGCGTTACCGCAGCGAACAGCAGGAGGAAATCCACCCGCCACCAGGCATAGAAGACGTAGCTGCCAATCAGGATCAGCAGGTTGCGCCCGCGATTCGGGCACAGGTAGTACAGGCCGAGAAAGATCGGCAGAAACAGGAACAAAAAGACGTTGGATGAAAAGACCATCCGTGCTTCTCCGTGAACAGCCGGGGCAGCGCCCCCCTTTCCCCCCGCGAGCGGAGGGTTTGTGTTTGCCCTGCTTACTGGGCGCAGGGAGTGGTTCTTGCCCTCTCCCCAACCCTCTCCCATGAATGGGAGAGGGAGCTTGAACGGTGTGTAGCTTTCTCCCCTCGCCCGCTTGCGGGAGAGGGGCCGGGGGAGAGGGTTAGCCGCCCCCGCCGAATACCTGGGTCACCTCACCACCGAGGCGGAAACTGTTGAACGGCCCCATTTCCTGGTTCAGTTCGCGGGTCTCTTCACTGCAGGCGTAGAGGCTGCAGTAGGGCGCCAGCCAGGCGTACTTGAAGTCCTTGCGCAGCTCGCTCATGTCCTGCTTGGAGCCGGTGCGCTGGGCGAACGCAGCCGGGTCGCGCGCACCTTGCAGTACGCGTTCGGCCAGGCGCTGCAGGGCGCCATGGTTCTCGCCGCGCAGGTCGACTTCATTGGCCTCGGCGAACGCGGCGATCATCGCCAGCGGCGGCAGGGCGTAGTTGTGGTAGGCCAGGGCGCGCTGGCTACGGCGCATCTCGTTGGCCAGGTAGCCTTCGTCATCGACCTGATTGGCAGCGATGCGGAATTGACTGACGGACCAGTCGAACAGGTCGCGGCGATCATCGATGACCGCCACTGCCATCACCGACCAGGCAGCCCAGTAACTGTGGTTGTTGATCTTGCGCAGCGGCAGGTCGCTCCACTCGCGTACCGTGTGTTCGGCCAGGCGGGTGAACCAGGCCTCGATGCGTGCGCTCTGCTGCGGGTAGGCGGCCAGTGGCTGCGACTCGGAAAACTTCAGGCGCAGCCAGGCGCCGGCCAGGCTGCCGAGCGCCCATTTGCGCATCGACTTGCCGGTGTGGTTGAACTGCTCGGACTCCAGCGCATCGGCACTGGCCCACTGGTCGAGCCATTCGATGGCGCATTCCAGGCGCTCCGGCTGACCGGTGCGCATGTAGCTGGTGATCATCCGTCCGCCCTCCTTCTCCAGGCGTACGATGCCCTCGGTTTGCTCGCGGAAGTTCTTCTCCGCCTGGCGGTTGAGTGTGGCGCGCGCCTTGTCGGAACCCTCGTACTTGCTGGTGAACTGCAGCTCACCGGTATACGGCTGCGGCACCGCCGGGCAGGCGGGTGCCTTGCCGTCGCGCTGGCCGACGGCGGCGTAGTAGCCCGCTGGCGGTTGCAGTTCGGCAAAGGCCGGGCCGCTGAGCAGCACGGCCATCAGGGTCAAGGGAGCGAGTCGTATGGGCATGGTGGCCTCCTCAATCGTGCCGCGCGACTTGCTGGCTGGCGCCGCTCGGGCGCTGGCACAGGCTGGCCTGGACTTTCAGGTCGTCGGCGCTGTCTTCGGGCTTCTGGATTTCCAGGGCGAAGAAGTTCTGTTCACCCCAGCCCGGCTCGTCGCGCAACTCGACGGTGAAACGCCCGTCGGTATCGACGGTGTTGGGTTTCTCCAGCTTGAGCTGTTCGCGGCGGCCGTTGAGGTACCAGATGGTGGCGTCGACGCGCTTGACCGCAGGGTCGCTGAAGCGCAGGTCGAGCTGGTGGCGATTGCCGGCCAGGGTCAGCAGCTTGTTCTCACCATTGACGAGGATTTCGTTGCTGCCCGGATGCAGGCGCTTCTCGCTGGCGAGCACCTCGGTCTGGCCGCTGCAACCATTGCTCAGGCTGGCCATCAGCTGGCGGTGGATGCGGTCGGAAGCCAGGTCGTAGAGCGGAGAAAATTCCCAGATCAGAACCTGCGGTGGGTCGTTCTGGAAGGCATCGCTGGCCAGGTACTCGAGCATCGCGCCTTCCAGGCCGCCACCCGGGAAGGCTGCGTTGAGCACGTCGGTGCCCAGGTACTCTTCGAGAAAACCGCCGAAGTTGTAGTTCTTGCCGCTGTGGCTGGTGCCGACCAGGGTGACCTTCGGGCTGCTCTCGTCGCCGAACAGCGCGTCGCCATCGCTGGCGTCCTTAGGTTCGGTGATGAACTGATCGACGTATTGCACCGCGTAGCCGGTGCCGCACAGCTGGCTGGCGACGTTCTGCATGGTGCCGGTCTTGCCCATCAGGCCGATGCGTTCGGTAACGAATTCCTTCTGCGGAATATCTTCGAAACCGGGGATGCGCTTGACCGTCTCGGCCACCAGGCGTGCGGTGCGCTCGGCGCCATAGGGCGTCCAGTGCTGGTCGCGGCGGAAGTAGAACTCCTTGTCGCTGTTTTCGTCGGTCAGCGGGGTCAGGTCCGGCACCCAGATACCCAGTTGCTCGAAGCGGCTCAGCGCCTGGCGGTAGTTGCGCAGCGCCTTGTCGTAGTCGAAGCGCTGGTAGTCGGCGGGCGACAGCTTGTTGCGATTGACCAGGCCGCGGGTCGGTTGGTAGACCACCACCAGCTCCACGCCGCGTTGTTTGAGGCCGTCACGCAGCTCCTTGAGGCGCTGGTAGCCGACTTCACTGGTGCCGAACTCGGTGCGCAGGTCTTCGACGCTGCGAAACAGCCAGCCTTCCTCGGCATCGAGCAGGGTGACGAAGTTCTTCATGTAGTTGGTGGTGTAGCGGCTGGCGTCGTGCGCAGCCGGGCACAGCGAACAGCAGTCTTCGACCTGGTACTGCGGCGCCTGGCGCTCTTGCGCCTGCAGGGCGGTGCTGGCCAGGGCACAGGCCACGGCCAGGGAAAGGGACTTGAAGGGTGATGGGATCATCGTTGGCCTCATCAATTGGTCAGTTTCTCGGGCTCGATCGGATCGATCAGCACGGGTAGGCGCTGGCGCACCATGAGGTCGAGGATTTCGTCCTGTTTTTCGCCGAGGATGCCGGCGAGCTGGATGCCGCTGCTCTTGCGCGGGGCAAGCATCTTCACGCGGTACAGCTCGACCGACAGCGGCGAGTCGATGTTGATCGGGCTGGAGCCGTTACCGGCCAAAGTGCCGCCGACGATGATCATCGAGATCTTGGTATCGAACGGATCGAGGTCCAGGTCGCGGTCGGTGTCGGACAGGTCCTTGATGTGGCCGTACACGCCGGTCAGCTGGTTCATCGCCGAGAGGTTGTCGTACAGACGAATGTTCTCGCTGTTGCGGATGCGGATGCCATGGCGCTGGTTGCGCAGCACCTGGTTGCCCCACAGCAGGTTGTCGCCGCTTTCGTACAGGGTGATGCCGTCGGCATGGTTGCCGTGCACGCGGTTGTAGGCGATCAGGTTGTGCTCGCTGCTACGGTCGATAACGATGCCGGAGAGCTTGTTGTCGTAGCTTTCGTTGTTGATGATCCAGCTGTCGTTGACCTCGCGCGAGATGATGATGCCGTGCTTCTTCTTGGTACCGAACACGGTGTTCTCGGCGATGATCAGGCCGTGCGAGCGGTCGTGCGGGTCGATGCCGTAGACGATGTTGTCGCGGTAGGTGTTGCCCTTGATCACCACGTTCTGCGCTTCGTAGCAGTAGAAGCCGTACCAGTGGTCGACGAACTCGGAATCGATCAGCCAGCCGGTCGGCTCCTCGCGTTGCAGGCGCTCGTGCATGCTCGGTGTGTACTGGGTGATCGACACGCCGTAGGACTTGGAATTGTCGTAGCCCAGGCTGGTCAGCACGCTGCTGGCGATATACAGCTCGCTGCCGCCCCAGGACACCAGAAACGGGCGGAACTCCTTGCCGTTGTCGCGCATGGTCGCCGGGCCGTTGTCGGCCTCGCGCCAGGCGGTGACGCGGGTGTCGGTGAGGAACATCTGGCCATCGTTGACCAGGAACGAACCGCGCTCCTGCGACAGGCGCAGCTCGCGGGTTTCCTTGCCCACATGCAGCGTCGCGCCCTCGGCGACGACGATGGGCAGGCGAGCGATGTACACGCCCGGCTCCTGCTCGGCGAACTGGCTGTCAGGCAGCGCCTTGGCCAGATCCTGAGCGGTGACCAGGCCACCTTCGATGAAGATCGCCTGGGGCATGCCCTGCTGGCGTTTGATCCACTCGCGCAGGCGCTCGTTGCCACCGGTGAAATCCTTCAGCGCGTCCTGGCGCAGCATGCGCCGCACCACCACCTGACCGCGTTGTTCACGCGGAATCTTGGCCAGCACGGCCTCCTTGGTGTAGCCGGACAGGTCCGGCAGTTTGGGCGCTTCCATATGCAGTTCGTCCGCCGGGGCGCTGCGCACGCGGTAGTCGAACTGGTGCTGTGTCGGGTTGGCCTGGGCCAGGGGCGCGGTGAGGCACAGCGCGCCGAGCAGCAGGGGTAGGGCTAAGCCGTTGGGTTGCATGATCCGATCCCTCAGAAGCGCCAGATGAAGTCGACGAAGGCGCGGTGCATCACCGAATCGGTGCCGCTGCCGTAGGCGTCGCCCGGCAGGAACACGCCGGCGCGCAGGCGTACCAGCGCCGAACGATCATCCAGTTGTTCGGCGACGGTGGCCGGCAGCAGACCCTGCTTGAAGTAGCGGGTCAGCACCAGGTCGACTTCCTGGCCGATGTCTTTCTCGCCCGCTACCAGCGGTGCAGTGATACCGCTGTCGCCGACGTCCTGGTCGCCATCGACGCGCCAGAAACGGTGATAGACGACGCTGGCGTCGTAGTCCTCGCCCAGCTGCCAGGAGCTGAACGCACTGGCCACCTGCAGGTTCGACAGTTCGCCGCGGAAGGCCTCGCCGTAACGGTGCAGGCGCGATTCGACGCCGGTGAAGTTGGCGCGGTTGCTGTGCAGGCCTGTCTGCATGAACTGGCGCGACTTGCCTTCATCGCCACCGCCGCTACCACGGGCATAGGCGGCGCCGATCTTCCAGTTGTCATCGAGGCTGTAGCGCAGGCCCAGGTCCATCGCCCAGGCGTCGACATCCTGGCTGCGCGAGCCGCTGGCGATGCGGTCGTTGCCGACCACTTCCTGCTGCAACTGATCGGTATCGCCCTGCAGCCAGGTCAGCTGCGCCCAATAGTTGAGGCGGTTGCGCGAATTGCGCTCGAAGAAGCCGCCATCGGCGTGCAGGCCGAACCAGGTCAGGTCACCGGTGTAGCGTTTGCTCAGTTCGTCGACACGCTCGCCAGGATTGGCCAGGCGGCCGTCGTCGCGGCTGTGGTGCAGCTTGGCGCCGATGCGGTGGCCGGGCGTCCACTGGTAGTCGAGGCCGGCGAAGAAGTGCTGGCGATCTTCGTCTTCGGGCGCCAGGTCATCGAGGTCGGTGCGGTAATCGGAGAAGCGCTCGGCAACGCCGACCGTGGCTTGCAGCAGGGTGGTATCGAAGCGCCAATTGACGGCTTCGATATTGGTGTCCCACCAGGTGCCTTCGTTGCTGCGCAGACGCTGACGGCCGACGCGCAGGTGTTCACCCGGGTAGGCGGTGAGGCCGGCGTAATCGACCCAGAATTCGCGCATGGCCAGGTAGCTCTTGTCCGGCTGGCGTGCGTCGCTGCGTTGTTCGCTGCCTTCGCCGTCGTCCTGCAGCGGGTCGGTTTCGATGGTGTCGGTGGCGGTAACCGCCTGGCCCATGGCGAAGGCGCTCCAGTCGCCACGCTCGCCGTAGGCCCAGGGGCGCAGGTCGAGACCGATACCGTTGACGTCGCCACCCGAGCGGGTGCCGAGGTCGCGGTCGTCTTCCGATTGCGCGGTGATCTTCACATCCAGGCCGAAATTCTTCGGCGCATCCGCCGCCCAGGCAGCGCTGGCTGCCAGCAGGCTGGCGCTCAGCCCCAATTGGCTGACGATACGGTTTAGCTGCATGCGTGCATCCTTGTTCATGGCTGGCTGACCTGCAGGGCGGCCTGTTGCTGCAGGACGATGCCGCGGGCATCACGCTCCTCGCGCAGCAGGCGTTGGCCCTCGGCCAGTTGTGCCGGGGTCAGGCTCTCGGCCACTTCATGCGCCAGCTCGAAGGTCGGCGGCGTGTTGCGCGGCAGGGCCAGTTGACTGAATACGTAGGCGTTGACCGGGTTGGGCTTGACCCCACGGCCCTGGCTGAACATCTGCGCGAGGACGAAGTCGGCGCTGAGCTGGCCGGCACGGGCAGCGCTGAGCAGGTGGTCGAGCGCCCGCTGGGCGTAGACCTCGCCGAGGTAGCCGCGCAGGTAGATCTGCCCCAGGTAGTAGTTGGCGCTGGGTTCGCTGGGCGCGGCCTTGCGCAGGTGTTCTTCGGCTTTCTTCGGCTCCTGCGGCAGTAGCTTGCCTTCGTAGTACAGGCGTCCGAGCAGCAGCTCGGCGCGCGGCAGGGCCGCTGCACGGCCCTTGTCCAGATAACCGAGCAGGGTTTCGGTATCGCCCTGACCCGGATAGTCGTAGAGCAGACGCGCGAGACTGACCCAGGCGGCGGGATAGCTCGGCGCGATGGCTTCGAGCAGATCCTGTGCCTGCTGCGGTTGCGGCTGGCCGAGCTCAGGGTCGCTGAGTACCTGGGCCACGGAGTCGACCTGGTTGGGAGATACAGTGCCAGCGCGGTAGCCCGCTAGCAGTTGCTCGATCAGCGCCTGACGGTCGTCTTCGCGGTTCTGCTTCTGGTACACGGTGGCCAGCTCGGCGTAGCAGGCGTCGTTGCTGGCCAGGCGTGCCTGGCAGATACGCTCGATCTCGCCCAGGTGCTGGTCGTAGGTGCCATCGGTGCGGTACAGAAGAATCTGCGCCAGTTCTGCCTGGGGCAGACCCTGCTGGCGCCAGTCTTGGATACGTTGCGCAAGGTTCATGGCGGGGAAGTCCTGTGGGTAGAACAGGTAGAGTTCGGTCAGCGGCAGCAGCGCACTGGGCTCGTGAGCCTGCGCTGCGCTCTCCAGCAGCTCGGCGGCCTCCTGGCGCTCGGCCAGGCTGCTGCCGGGCTTGCGCGCCAGCAGCTTGCCGAGGCGCGCCTTGGCGCGCGGTGAGCCGTCGAGGGCCTGACGGTAGATACGCTCGGCCTCATCCAGATCCTGAGTCTGGCCATTGGCGGCGTAGATGTCGGCCAGGCCGATCTGCGCGTCGCTGTAGCCCATTTCGGCGAGCTGGCGGAAATGCCATTCGGCCGTCTGCTGGTCGCCGCTCTGCAGAGCTTCGCGCGCCAGGCGCTCATCCGGCAGACCGGTGCAACCGGCCAGCGTGGCGCTGACGGCGAGGCCGAGCAGGGCAGGGCGAAGAAGGGGCATGCTCACGGCGATCTCCTTAGCGACCTGCCGCGACGGCGCGATCGACCAGGCCGCCGAAGGACGGACCACGGTCGATGACCACGTCCACCGGTTGCCCGGCGAGGCTGGCCGGCAGGGTTTCTTCCGGCTGGATCACCACGCGGATGTCTGAGCTCAGGCCGCCGTCATGCAGTGCGCTGCTGATGATCTCGCCGCGACGCGACTGGTCTTCGCCGGCCACCTTGAAGGTCACCGGGGTACCAGGGCGTGTCTGCTCCAGGTGGCGATAAGGGAAGCTGGCGGCGACGGTTGCCACGCCATCCTGCGGCACCAGTTCGAAGATCACGTCGCCCTTGCTGGCGAACTGACCGTCGGCCACCAGTTGGCGGGAGATCTTGCAGTTGCACGGGCTGGTCAGGGTGCCCTGCATCTCGCGGGCGAACAGCGCTTCGATCTGGCTCGGCTCGAGCTGATCGTCGCCCAGGTGGCCCTTGAGCATTTCCAGCATGCTGGTGGTGAAGGTGGCGATCGGTGCGCCTTTCTCGACGATGCCATCGGGCTGCGCCAGGCTCTGCACGCTGCCCTCGCGTGGCATGGTCACCTGCAGCGCCGGCAGGCTGATCTGCGCCGATTGCGCGTGGGTGACGAAGTACAGGCCGTAGATCGACTTGCCGATGTAACCGAAGGCGGCCAGGCCGACGAGAAAGATCGCACCGCTGAAAGTCACGGCGCGCAGGCGGCCGAACATGCCCATGCCACCGGCTGCGCCACTCTTGCGCGCCTTGGTGAAGTTGTCGCGCTGGAGGATGTGCAGCACCTCACCGACGTTGACCAGCTCACCGGCCAGGTGCGCGCTGATCAGGTGGCGCAGGGCTGCAGCTTCACGCGCACCGATGTTGTGGAACTGGCAGCCGACGCGGTTTTGCTCGGACTGCACGGCATTGACCTGGAATTCCACGTCCAGCCCCAGCACCAGGCTGTCGAGCTGGAACTGCAACTGGCCGCGATGAAAATCACCGACCTTATGTGTGGTCTTCTCGTTGGTGAAGCTGAAACCGCCGGCAGAGACATCCTGCAGGCGTGCGTCGATGCGTTCGCCCTTGGCATTGGTAAAGCGCAAGCGTCCTGGCAGCTTGACGCGAGCATGCTGGCGCTGGGCCTCGGACTCATGGACGACGTTGTGATTGGCGACGGAGTTCATGGTGGCTAATTCCTATTCGAGTACGGTCACACCAGCGCCAGCAGCGCGGCGATGAAGACAGAGGCGGCAGAGAAGGTCATGGCACGCGACGACCAGCTGTTGAACCAGTTGGCGAAGCTGGACAGGCCGCGGTTGAGTTTGGTGTTCTGGCGCGTCCAGGATTGCTGGTCGAGGCGGAAGAACACGTAGATCTTCACCAGCGCGCCGACGATCTGGTTGTAATAGAGCAGCACCGGGTAGGCCGGGCCGATGCGGTGGCCGGAGCACATCAGCAGCAGCGTCAGGATCAGCCGCGTGCTGCCGATCCACAGCAGGTAGATCAGCAGGTACATCAGGCTGTACTTGATGCTGGCGATGATCGCTACGGATAGGCCCAGCAGGCAGGTCCACATCGACACACGCTGGTCGAACAGCACCAGACTGGTGAAGGCGCCGAGGCGGCCCATGCCCAGACGCAGGGCGCGCGAGTTCTGCCGCAGGTTGTTGCCGTACCAGCGGAACATCAGCTTGCGGCTGGCCTTGATGAAACTCTTCTCCGGCGGGTGCTCGACCGTGTTGATCGCCGCATCCGGCACGTAGAAGGTGTCGTAGCCCAGGCGCATCAGGCTGTACCAGCTGGACTTGTCGTCACCGGTGAGGAACTGGAAGCGCCCCAGGCGCCAGTGTTCCAGGTGATCGCTCTCCACGTCGCGGATGAACTCGGGGTCGGTCACCACGCTGGCGCGGAACACCGACATGCGCCCGGTCATGGTCAGCACGCGTTTGGAGAGCGCCATCGAGCACATGTTGAGGTGGCGCTGAGCGAAGCGCAGCTTGTGCCACTCGCTCATCAGGTAGCTGCCGCGTACCTCGCAGAACTCGTTGGTGGTCAGCCCGCCGACGTTGGGGAAGAGCTTGAACCAGGGCACGGTCTTGATCACTACGCCCGGCTCGAGCACGGTATCGCCGTCGATCACCGCCACCACCGCATCGCGGTCCGGCATCTGCCGGGAAATGGCGCGGAAACCATAGGCCAGACCATCACGCTTGCCGGTGCCGGGGATGCGCACGATGTCCAGGGTGACATGCGCCGGCGGCTCGGCCTGAGCCCAGAGGTTCTTGATCAGCAACTCGTCGGAGAGCTCGACGATCGAGCAGACCACGGTGCAGGGATACCCGCAGTCGATGGCTTCGCGAATCACCGAGCGGTAGACCATGGCGGTAGTCAGCGCCTCGATGCGAAAGCTGGTGACCAGCAGGAACACATGAGAGGGGTCGGCGTCCTTGCCGAGTTTTGTAACCTTGCGGCGATACCAGGGGTACACCAGGTAAAGGAACAGGCAGCCGCGCACGAAGTGCATGGCGCCCATGGAATAGCGCCAGATGCCGACGATGCCGATGAGCAGGATGAAGTCCCGCGCTTCGGGGTCGAACACCGTGCGTGGCAGGGCCAGTGCCAGCAGCATCAGCAGGCTGAGATAGAGCATCCAGCCGCTGGCTTGGTTGAGGCCGTTCTTGAGCTTGTCCATATGCGTCTCCGAGTACCTGCGCGCGCTGGGCGCGCAGGTACGTTCGGGTCCTTACCAGCAGATGCCTTCGGCCACGCCATTGCTGGCGTGGGGCATGAAGCCGACCAGGTCGATCACCCGCTTGCCGCTCGGCGCCTGCTCAGCCAGCTTGGCGAAACGCTCGTCGCTGTTGCCCAGAACGATGATGTCGGCCTTGGCCACGACGTCTTCGAGATCGCTGTTGAGCAGCGAGGAAACGTGCGGGATCTTCGACTCGATGTATTCCTTGTTGGCCCCGTGGACACGGGCGTATTCGACGTTGCGGTCGTAGATGCTCAGGTCGAAACCCTTGCCGATGAGCATTTCCGCCAGTTCCACCTGCGGGCTTTCACGCAGGTCATCGGTGCCGGCCTTGAAGCTCAGGCCGAGCAGGGCGACCTTGCGCGAATCCTGGCTGGCGATGATGTCGAAGGCCTTTTGCACCTGTGCGGCGTTGCTGCGCATCAGCGAGCCGATCAGTGGAGCTTCCACGTCCAGGCTGCCGGCGCGGTAGTTCAGCGCGCGTACGTCCTTGGGCAGGCAGGAGCCGCCGAAGGCGAAGCCGGGCTTCATGTAGTACTTGGAGAGGTTCAGCTTGTGGTCCTGGCAGACCACGTCCATCACCTCGCGGCCATCGACGCCGACGGCCTTGGCGATGTTGCCGATCTCGTTGGCGAAGGTGACCTTGGCGGCGTGCCAGACGTTGCAGGTGTACTTGATCATCTCGGCGACTTCGATGTCCTTGCGGATGATCGGCGCGTCGAGCTCGCTGTAGATGCTTTCCAGCAGGTCGCCGGAGGCTTTGTCCAGCTCACCGATGACGGTCATCGGGGGGAAATCGTAGTCCTTGATCGCGGTGCTCTCGCGCAGGAACTCGGGGTTCACCGCCAGGCCGAAGTCGACGCCAGCCTTCTTGCCCGAGCAGTCTTCGAGAATCGGCAGTACCACGTTCTTCGCGGTGCCCGGCAGTACGGTGCTGCGAACCACTACGGTGTGGCGCTCTTGCTTGTCGCGCATGGCGAAACCGATCTCGCGGCACACGCCTTCGATGTAGTTCAGTTCCAGGTCGCCGTTCTTCTTGCTCGGCGTACCGACGCAGATGAACGACACATCGCTTTCCAGAACGGCAGCGGCAACGTCGGTGGTGCCACGCAGGCGGCCCTGACGCAGACCTTGTTGCAGCAGTTCTTCCAGGCCCGGTTCAACGATGGGCGACTTGCCGTTATTGATCAGGTCGATCTTGTTCGCGGAGATATCCACGCCAATCACGTCGTGACCTCGTGCCGACAAACAGCCGGCACAAACGGCACCTACATAACCCAAACCAAAGATACTGATTCGCATGGTATTAACCTCGTCCGTTTGATGCAATTTTAAATACTGGCCTTATGGCCAAAACTCGTCCGTGAACTCACCGTTTTAATAGGTTTGAGTTCATTCAGGCATAAGTAGAGTGGGCGCCAGAAGTGGCACCAAGTGCGGGCCTTTATATTGAAGGATGGCCCTTTGATGTTGTCGCTGTCGCCTCGCTTGAGGCCTCTATATCGGTACTGTGGCGGGTTGCCATCTCTCCCTTTGACGCGCACAAACTTTCTTTTGGGTGAAACTGTCCGGCGAAAGTTAATTCGCTATCTGGCAGGTTCAAGTGTTCAGAAAGTTATGTATTGAAATGTGTTACGGGCTGTATGAGTGGCGGCCCTTTCGGATAGTTCCTACCGTTCGTCCTGAAGCTGAACCGGAGCTGAACGGCTAATTTGATTGCAATATAATGGCAAGTTGCAAAATGCATGATGGCAATATGTTCATTAATATGCTTGAAACTATCGGATAACTAAGCCGGGCAATAAGTTCTCAAAGAAGTGCAGTTGCGCTGAAAGTGTGACGCCAAGCAGGTTTTCAGGTGCAAGCCTGTGGTCGCAGGAACCACAGGCAAACGCAACGCTCGCGCTGCAGCGAAGCGGCAGGCGAGAGAGAGGCGGGAGTGAGCAAGCGCAGCGGCCAAGCCCATGCGACAACCGATGAGCGGTGCATGGGCTTGGCTGGAGGAGGGGTCAGTCTTGTGGCTGGTCGCGCAGGAAAACCAGGCTGTCGGTCTTGGAATGCTCGGCCGAATAACGGTAGCCCTGATAGTTGAAGTCCTTCAGGCCTTCAGGGTTGGTCAGGCGCTCCTTGATCACGTAGCGCGCCATCAGGCCGCGGGCCTTCTTGGCATAGAAGCTGATGATCTTGTACTGGCCGTTCTTCAGGTCCTTGAACTCTGTGTCGATGAGGCGTGCGTTCAGCGCCTTGCGTTTGACCGCGCCGAAGTACTCATTGGAGGCCAGGTTGAGCAGCACGTCATCGCCTTGAGCCGCCAGCGCTTCGTTGAGCCAGCCGCTGATGCGCTCGCCCCAGAAGGCGTACAGATCCTTGCCGCGACCGTTGGCCAGCTTGGTGCCCATTTCCAGGCGGTAGGCCTGCATCAGGTCCAGCGGGCGCAGCACACCGTACAGGCCGGAAAGCATGCGCAGGTGAGTCTGAGCGAAGTCGAAATCCTCTTCGGAGAAGACCTCGGCGTTCAGCCCGGTGTACACGTCGCCCTTGAACGCCAGCAGCGCCTGCTTGGCGTTGGACGGGTTGAACGGCCGCTCCCAGCTACCGAAACGCGCGGCATTGAGGCCGGCAAGCTTGTCCGACAGATGCATCAGCTCGGCGATCTGCGCCGGGCTGAAGTCGCGCAGTTGAGCGATCAGTTCCTGGGCGTGGTCGAGGTGTTCGGGTTGGGTAAAGCGCGGGGTGGCGGGCGGCGTCTCGTAGTCGAGGGTCTTGGCCGGTGAAATCACCATCAGCATGTGCGGAATCTCCAGAAAGCGTGACGGCGATTCTAGAGGTCAGGGATCGGCAAGACCACCTATCGGAGTGATTGAGAGGACCAGCATTGATGCTTTTGTGGGAGCCGGCTTGCTGGCGATCAGTGCTGACGGGATCGCAGATAGTCAGGCGAAACGAACAGCGCCCTGCACCTGATTGGCGCGGCATGCTGCAAGAGGGGGCGGGGTAGCGAAGGGAGTGACAGCAGGTAGGACTTCGGACTGTAACGGGGTGCTGGCGGCTCGCCAAGCACTATCTGTCGCGTCTGCAAATAAACCTGCATGACGATAAAAAAACGTTTTTCTGTCATGTGAATTGGAGTAATAAAAAAGCAAGACCGCCGAAACCTGCATACAGGTGGCGGCCATTGGCCCTCACCTTGCTTGCCACCTTTCGGCCCCGACCTGAAAAAGTCGGCGGTCTCTGTCCGGCGCAGCACCGCCCCAGGTATTGCGTCGCCTGGCTACTACAAGAAGGTGACCGACGTATGGATGACCACGGACGCTCCAAGCCCACCGCTCCAACCCTCTACGCTCTCGACACCAACGTCCTGATTCACGATCCCAACGCCTTGCTCAACTTCGAAGAACACCACGTCGCCATCCCGATGACGGTGTTGGAGGAACTCGACAAACTGAAATCCGGCAAGCACGGCGTCGCCGCTGAATGTCGCCAGGCCATCCGCCTGATCGATCAGATTCTCGCCGGTGCCGAACCTGAGGACGTCGAGTACGGGGTACCCATCCAGCGCGGCAAGAGTGGCCCCTGCGGTCGTCTTTCCATCCTTATGAGTAAAAGTGCGGCGCCGGTGACCTGGCTGCCGGAAAACCTCAACGACAACAAGATCATCAACCAGCTGGTGGAGCTGAAAACCCGTAACCCCGGCCTGTCCGTGGTGCTGGTGACCAAGGACATCAACATGCGCCTGAAGGCGCGCGCTTGCGGCATCGACGCCGAGGACTATCACACCGACCAACTGGTCGATGACGTCTCGCTGCTGTCGAAGGGGTATCACGACATGCCCGGCTCGTTCTGGGATCGCGTGAGCAAGGTCGACACCCGTCAGGACCATGGCCGTACCTGGCACCGCGTGCAACTGACCGATAACCTGCCGGCGGTGCACGTCAACGAGTTCATCCTCGATGAACAGGGCTTCGTCGGCTGGATCAAGGCGATCAAGGGTGACGAGCTGGTGATCCTCGACATGCACCAGGAACCGCTGCTGCACCAGGAAGCCTGGGGCCTCAAGCCGCGCGACATCCATCAGGCGCTGGCGCTGTTCGCGCTGCTCGACCCGGACATCCATCTGGTCAACCTGTCCGGCGCTGCCGGCTCCGGCAAGACCATCCTGGCACTGGCCGCGGCCATCGAACAGACCATGGTCAGCAAGCGCTACCGGAGGATCATCGCCACCCGCAGCGTGCAGGGACTGGATCAGGAAATCGGCTTTCTGCCCGGCACCGAGGCGGAGAAGATGGAGCCCTGGCTCGGCGCGATTACCGACAACCTCGAAGCGCTGCATATGGAGGACGAGAGCACCCACGGCAGCGTCGACTACATCCTGCAAAAAGTGCCGCTGCAATTTAAGTCGCTGAACTACATCCGTGGGCGCAGCTTCCAGCAGAGCCTGATCCTCATCGATGAATGCCAGAACCTCACCCCGCACCAGATGAAGACCATCATCACCCGCGCCGGCAACGGTTCGAAGGTGGTGTGCCTGGGCAACCTGGCGCAGATCGACACCCCCTACCTGTCTGCGCCCAGCTCGGGCCTGACCTACCTCACCGAACGCTTCAAGGACTTCCCGCACGGCGTGCACATCACCTTGCAAGGCGTACCGCGCTCGATCCTCGCGGAGTACGCGGAAACCCATATGTAACCCTTCAGCTGTGAAACACTGGCGCCCCTGTTCGCAAGAGCAGGGGCGTTTTAGTCTGCATCAACGAATGTCTACCGGTCTCGTGGGAGCGGCTTCAGCCGCGATGATCGCGGATAAATCCGCTCCTACAGTTGTGTCGACGGATGCAGTCAGTAGCCCGGTTGAAATCCGGGGATTTTTGCCGCTCTGGCCCCGGACAAATCCTGACTTGCAGGTTTACAATCGGCCGATTCCCGCCAGGAGCTTTCCCGTGCTGACCCACCTCGATTCCCAAGGCCGCGCGCACATGGTCGACGTCACCGACAAGGCGACCACCTTCCGCGAAGCCACCGCCGAAGCGCGCGTGCGCATGCTGCCTGCCACCCTGCAGATGATCGTTGCCGGTGAGCACCCCAAGGGCGACGTATTCGCCGTGGCACGTATCGCCGGCATCCAGGCCGCGAAGAAAACCAGCGACCTGATCCCCCTTTGCCACCCGCTGATGCTCACTGGCGTCAAGGTCGAGCTGCGCGCCGAAGGCGACGACAGCGTACATATCACTGCCCGTTGCAAACTGTCCGGGCAAACCGGTGTCGAGATGGAAGCACTGACTGCCGCCAGCGTCGCCGCGCTGACCATCTATGACATGTGCAAGGCCGTGGATCGCGGCATGGTCATCGAGCAGGTACGCCTGCTGGAAAAGCTCGGCGGCAAGAGCGGTCACTACAAGCTGGAGGAACAAGCATGATCCGCGTGCAATACTTCGCCCGCTACCGTGAAGCCCTGGGCCGTGACGATGAACAACTGAGCGGCGACTTCGCCACCCTCGACGACGTGCGCCTGCATCTGGTGGCCCGTGGCGGCGAATGGGAAGTGCTGGGTGAGCAGAACCTGATGTGCGCGCGTAACCAGGAACTGTGCAGCCTCGACGAGCCGCTGACCGAAGGCGATGAAGTCGCCTTCTTCCCCACCGTCACCGGCGGTTGATGCCGATCCAGCCGTAGGGTGGGCTTTAGCCCACCAAACCGACTCTGAAAACGCCTCACCGAACGAGCCTCCCATGACCATCCGCGTCCAAGCCCAACCCTTCGATCCCGGCAGCGAGCTCAACGCCCTGCATGCCGCCAACCTCGGCATCGGCGCGGTGGTCACCTTCGTCGGCTACGTGCGCGACTTCAATGATGGCCGCGAAGTCGGTGGCATGTTCCTCGAGCACTTCCCCGGCATGACCGAAAAGGCTCTGGGCAAAATCGCCGATGAGGCGCGCGAGCGCTGGCCGCTGCTGGGCATCGAGATCATCCACCGCATCGGTCGTCTGGAACCTGGCGAACCCATCGTTTTCGTCGGCACCAGCAGCGCCCACCGCCAGGCATCGTTCGATGCCTGCAACTTCATCATGGATTACCTGAAAACCCGCGCGCCGTTCTGGAAGAAGGAAGACACCAGCGAAGGTTCGCGCTGGGTCGAAGGCCGCTGCAGCGACCAGAGCGCCGCCGAGCGTTGGCAGCGCCCGTAGGGTGCGCCGCGCGCACCGGCCCTTCGCTACACTGCGCTCGAATAGACAGCGACATCATCAACATCGCTCGGTGCGCATGGCGCACCCTACGCTGACTTGAGCCCTACGCCAGCGCCAGATGCACCCGCAACGCAATCGGCACCAACATCAGCAATATGCCCAAGCCCAGTACGCGCACGCCCCATTCGTGCTCGCGGAAGTTGAAGCCTACGCCCAACAGCAGAAAGCCACCGATCAGCAGCATCAGCATCAGGTGATAGTGGTCCATGGCGCTTCTCCACGTTGCAGTCCTGATTACAGCTTAGTCCCGCCGTTTGGCTTGGGCGCTGACCTGGGGCAATGAATACCTGACTCGATTGGCGACAAAGGGCGTCTCGATTGGTCGCTGTCTGGCGCCAGGGCCTGCTCCATACTGTGCGCAGTCATCGTCAAGGATCGTCCATGCGCCTGTTCCCCTCACTCCTGCTCGCCGGCCTGCTGGCCGCCACACCGCTGGTTGCTGCCGAGCGCAGTTTCACCATCCTGCACAGCAACGACTGGCAGTCGCGCCTGCTCGGTTTTGGCCCGAACAACGAATACACCCCGGCGACGGTGAACGATGACGACACCGTCGGCGGCGTCGCGCGCCTGGCCACCTTGCTGAACGAGCGCCGCGCGGCTGCCGGCGAAGAGCCTCTGCTGCTGCTCGACGGCGGCGACTTCACCATGGGTACGTTGTTTCACACCATCGCCCGCGAGATGGGCAGCGAACTGCGCCTGATGAGTGAGCTGGGTTACGACGCCGCAGTGATCGGCAACCACGAATTCGACTTCCGTCCGGCCGGGCTCGCCGCGATGATCAGCGCGGCACACAAGGCCAAGGGCGATGCGCTGGTGCCGCTGTTATCGAGCAACATGCGCTTCGATCCGACCAGCAGGGCCGACGACAGCCTCCAGGCGCACGCCGACGCCGGACGCATCCTGCCGTACAAGCTGATCGAGCGCGGTGGTATCCGCTTCGGCCTGTTTGGCCTGCTCGGCAACGATGCCGTGGCCGTCAGCCCGATGATCAAGCCGCTGACCTTCGCCGACCCGGTCGCCACCGCCAAGGAAACCGTGGCCAAGCTGCGCGAGGAGGGCGCCGAGGTGGTCGTCCTGCTGTCGCACATGGGCGTTACCCAGCAGGCCGATGGCAGCTGGCGCGGTGAGGAAGTGGAGCTGGTCGAGCAGGTGCCGGGCATCGATATCGTCGTCGGCGGCCACTCGCACGTGGCCCTGCCGCAGCCGGTGCTGGTCAACGGGCATACCCCGGTGGTGCAGGCCGGATCGGAAATCCAGTACCTCGGCGAGCTGCGCATGACCCTCGGCGACGACGGCGTACCGCGTGTGCGCGACTACCGCCTGCATCCAGTCAACGACAGCATCGCCGGCGATGCCTCCATCACCGCCAAGGTGGAAGACTTCAAGCAGGTAGTCAGCGAGCGCATGCTCACGCCCAAGGGCTACCGATTCGACCAGCCGCTGGCCAAGGTCGACCAGAGTCTGGGTCGTGATTTCACCGATCAGACCCTCGCCAACCTGGTGACCGACGCGCTGCGTCATGCCGTCGATGCCGACCTGGCGTTCACCGGCAATGGCACCATCCGCGATGACCTGCTCAAGGGCCGCAACGGCGTGCAGGACGTCTCCGACCTGTTCCGCATCGCCCCGCTGGGCATCGGCGAATTCGACGACGAGCCCGGCTACCCGATGATCAAGGCCTACATCAGCGCGCGCGAAATCAAGTCGTTGCTGGAAGTGCTACTACTCGCCTATCAACTGCGTGACAGCCAGAGCTATTACCCGCGCGTTTCCGGCGTGCGCTTTACCTACAACCCCTGGCGCGTACCGTTCGACCGCGTCAGCCGCATCGAGATCGGTGATGCGGTCAAGGGTTACCGCGACCTGGATCTCGACGACACGCGTCTCTACAGCATCGGCGCCACCAGCTACGTTGGCAGTTTCACCTGGCTGGTGCCGGAGTTGACCAAGGGCCTGCTCGACGTCATGCCCAAGGACGCCGAGGGCCGCCCATTGCCGCGTATCGAAGACGCCATCGTCGACCAGGACCCGGATAAAGAAGGCGTACAGGAACTCAAGGAATGGCAGGTGTTACTCGACCATATCCGCAGCCTGCCGGATCTCGACGGTGACGGTCTGGCCGACATTCCCACCACCGGCGCGGCAGCCGAAGCGCGCATGATCCGCGCGCCGAGCCTGCATCCGGCCGATATGTTCCGCCTGGCCGGGCCGATGCAGTGGGGCACCAGTGCCGTGGTCCTGGCCGGCGTGCTGCTGATTCTCTGGCTGCTGAGCCGCCCCCTGCGCCGCCGCCGCAGTCAGCGTTGACGACCGCAGGGAGCGCCGCGCGCACCGGGAATGACGCGCTATTCGACCTTCAAATTCGCACAACGCGCCCATAGTTTCCGGGCGCGCCCGGCTGAACGTCATGACTTCGTTGGCTTGGTGCGCATGGCGCACCCGAGGGTCCGCCACCTTGCCAAGCCTTGCGTGCCTCCGTATGGTGCAAAGCCGCCTGATTCGGAAGCTATGCAATGATCGCTCAGCACTGCCTGCTCGGTGACCGTGCTCAACCGTCCAACCCTCGCCCGGATAAAGGCCGCGCCAACGGCGCGGTGCTCGCCTTATGAACACACTCAATCATTCGCGCCCGCTGGCGCTGTTCGGCCTGCTGCTGGCCAACCTTTGCTGGTCCGGCAACGCCCTGGTGGCGCGCGCCTTTGCTGGTGAAATCGCGCCGTTCACCCTGTCGTTCTGGCGCTGGTGCCTGGCGTTGGCATTACTGCTGCCCTTCGTTGCCGTGCCGCTGTGGCGTCACCGCGCAGCCCTCCGGCATGCAGGCTGGCGCCTGCTAGTGCTCGGGGCGCTGGGCATCGCCGGCTACAACTCACTGCTCTACTGCGCTGCACAGACCACGGCGGCGATCAACATCTCGCTGGTCAACACCTGCCTGCCGCTGGTGACCTTCATCGGCGCCGGGCTACTGCTCAGCGAATGGCCGGCGCGCCGTGCCTGGTGGGGCATGCTGGTGGCCGTCGCAGGGCTGGCGGTGTTGATCAGCCAGGGGCAATGGAGCCGCCTGGCCAGCTTGTCGTTCAATCAGGGCGACCTGATCATGCTGCTGGCCGTGGTCGACTGGGCGTTGTATTCGCTGCTGCTGCGGCGCTGGGCGGCCTACCTGCAGCCGATTCCACCGCTGGCGCTGCTGGGGGCATTCATCCTGCTCGGCGTGCCGCTGATCCTTCCGTTCTATCTCTACGAGCTGAGCCAGGGGGCGCACCTGGCGTTCAACGTCGCCAACCTCTCGGCCATCACCTACACCGCTGTGTTCGCCTCGCTGCTGGCCTACCTGGCCTGGAACCACGGTATCCGCGTGATCGGTGCGGCCAAGGCGGCGCTGACCAACTACGTCATGCCGGTATTCACCGCATTGCTGGGCTGGGTGCTGTTGAACGAGAGCCTGCAGGTCTACCATTGGCTGGGCGCCGCGATGATCTTTGGCGGCCTGCTGCTGGCCACGCGACCAGGCAAAACGCTGTAGGCGCGGCGGGGTTACACAAACGCAGCAGGCACTGCATCACCCTGTAGGAGCCGCGCCTCGCGGCGAATCGCATGAACACCGCGAAAGCAAAAGCTTCGCCCCGGGGCGGGGCTCCTACGCAAGGCTGCACCGCTTGTTAGCTGCGGTTGGACCACGCCTCGATCCACCTTTCAGCGGCGGCGGATGAAAAAGGCGTCATCCGCCCTGCGGCGATCCGCTCATTCCGGCTTCAGCATCACAAAGGCCTCACCGCCTTCGCGATCATGCATCAGGATGAACGGCTGCCCGGCGATCATCAGCTTCACCGGCACCTTGCGCGGCACCGTAGTGCCGGCGTTGATCGCCGCGGCGCTGAGCAACTGACGAGTCAGGCTGTCATCCACCTGTGCCTCGCTGGTTACCACGCATTCGTGGCTGACCTTCACCTGAATGCTCAGGCTCTTGTCCGCATTGAAGCCGATGGTGGCGAAGCCCATGTCGGTCATCTCGGTGACGCCATACTGCCGCGCCACGCGATGCGCCTCGGCAAAGCTCGGCGCCGTCTGCAGGCAGATATCGCGAAAGGCCTGCACCACGGGCGACGTCACCGGCACCGGTGGCTGCGAACCCAGATTGGCGCAAGCGCCGAGAAGGCCAAGGCTGACAAGCAAGGCGAACTGTTTCATCACATCATTCCTTAATGACGGTTGTTCAGGGTTGCTGGCAAAGATCATGCCCCAGCAACTGCGAAGCCAGCCCTTTGGCGAGATAGGTTTCAACCACGCGGCCATCGCTGCATTCGGTCTTGTGGCCGATGGCGAAACCGATGGAAAGCACAACGAATAGCGCCAGGCCGAGATTCTGGATGGGCGTCATGACAGGGCTCGCTGGGTAAACAATGGGGCAGGATGAAGAGGCGGGCAGGGGATGGCAAGTGCCAACCCCATCGTCACCACGTCCGCTGATGCAGAGATGTGACTGTTACGGCAGGGTGATGGACAGATCGCCCAGCATGAAGCGCGCAATGATCATCCAGGCAACCGCGCTGAGGATACCCAACACGCTGTAGCCGACGACGATGCCAATCGCGATCTGCTTCCACAGCCCGGCATGGCGGTTGGGTTCGTTGCGGTAATGCGTCGGCATATCACGCTCCGCTCGCAGATCGTCGAAGTCGTCTCTTGCTCTCAAGGTGCTCTCCTGGTTCATGGGCCAGCGCGCGACGGCGCTGCAGCCTGCTGGAGGCGGATTTTCCGGCATCGCCCGACAGCCCCGCAAGCACCGTCCGAGCAGTTGAGAGGTCAGCCGCAGGCTCAGAAACGAGCGATTCAGCGAGTCGCCACTCGCGAAGCCTAACCGCTTGATAAAACGTAAAATTATCGATGATCTGGGGTTGACAGCGATAGGCGAGACGCGGACAATGCGCGCCGTTGGCTACATAGCTCAGTTGGTTAGAGCGCAGCATTCATAATGCTGATGTCCCAGGTTCAAGTCCCGGTGTAGCCACCATATTTTTCAAAGGGTTAGCTTCGGCTAGCCCTTTGTCGTTTCTGGGGTAGTGACTACGAAGTGACTACACCCTGTCTACATCGCCTTCACGCGGCGCAATCTCAGCCTGAAGCTTTGTAAGCTGGAGCTTCGCAATCTCTAGCTGAATGCGGTTTGCCTCATCGATACGTGGCTGTACTTCTCGATGCCAGCGCCAGAAGCCAAACATCATCCCCCAGAACGCTATTCCCGATAGTAAGCCAAGTGCGCTCTTGTAAAACTTAAGATCCGATTTCTGAACCTCAAAAAGGGTCTGGAGTAGATCCCTTCGAGTCTGGTCACGAGGGGATAGCTCCTGTGAGTGCTTCAGCGCCTCCAGCTCTGGGTAGAGAAGAAGCACGCGATCATTGTGGGTTTGGTTGATGTAAAGGATTGCACCAATCGAGAAGATGAAGACAAACAGCGCGAATAACGCATAAAACTTATAGATGTTGTCTGTCGGGAGCGGGATCTTACTTTCCATGTAGGACTCTGATGGCTGGTTGGGGAGTACACACCTTAACCTGAGCCATACAGCTTTCAGAAGCTTAATGAGCATGAACGCTCACCCCGATTTGTGCCAAAGGCGAGAGCCTAAGCGCCGACTCCAGATGATCAGGCGACAGGTGTGCATAGCGCATGGTCATGGTGATGGTGGAGTGCCCGAGGATGCGTTGCAGGCCCAGGATGTCACCACCGCCCATCATGTAATGGCTGGCGAAGGTGTGCCGAAGGATGTGGGTCATCTGGCCAGGAGTGTGGAAGCCGCAACGCTGGTAAGCAGATCGGAATGCTGACCGGCAAGGCATGAACAGCCGACCATTCCCCGGCATCCCCACCTTTAACGCAATCTCTTCGACCTCTTTGGGGATCGGCACCGACCGGGACTGGCGGTTTTTGGTCCGGTGAAAGTGGGCCTTACCGCCGAATAGCGCACCCCGTGGCAGGGATTCCGCTTCATCCCATCGGGCACCTGTGGCCAAGCAGATCAACGCAACCGGATAGGTATGGTTGTTGGTCGAGCGCTTGCACTCTTCCAGCAGTTGTTCGACCTGTTGCAAGGTCAGAAACGTCAGCTCAGTCTGGTCGGTCTTGATCTGGCGAACCTTGGCCAACGGGTTGTTGCCGACCCAGGCACCCAGGCGGATCAGCTCGGAGAAGACCGCCGACAGGTAACGCTGTTCATGGTTGACGGTGTGCGGGCTGACGTCCTTGAGGCGTGTCTGGCGATAGCGTGCCCAGGCGAGTGCATCGAAGTTGGAGGCCATCGGATTGCCGAGGCGTTCGACCGTAGCCAGAGTGCGTGCAAGACGATGCTTGGCATCCTTGAGCGAGCAGCCGTGCAGGTCATGCCAGAGCGTCACCAGATCCGAAAGGCGATCATCGAGCGGCCGGCCGGTAGTGTTGAGGCTGACGAAGAACTCCGATTCATAGCGCTGGGCTGCGGCCTTGGTCTTGAAACCCTTCTTGCGAATGCGACGACCCGAGCGACCGTTTTCGTAGAAGTCAGCGGTCCAGGTGTTGCCGTCTTTCCTGGCCGTCATACAGCACGCCCCCAACGCACATGGCGTTCTTCCAGGATGCCTTTGATGTGCTTATACAGCCCGTCTTCATCCATGCCTTTGGCGGCATAGTGGTCGCGGATCACCGGCCAGCATTCCCAATCCTTGAGCCGGTGAAATGCTCGCCTAGCGCCCACTCGCTCCCGTGCCAGCAGGCTGACGAAGTTTCCCAGGAATAACTCGACGTTCTTGCCGGAGAAGCCCCGCGAGGTCTTGTATTGGCGCTTGTACTCGGTGTCATCGACCAGGGAATCCACCGGCAGATCCACACGCACATCGTCACGGATCAGTGTCCAAATCGGCTCAAAGTAGCCAGGGCGAGCCAGCAGCTTGAATTGGCGTAGGCCATAGCGCCATAGGCCGTCTAGGTGCGGAGCAAAGGCGGCGTAGCTGTTGGTTTCGATGGTTTCGCCGCTGTGCAGATCGAACGAGCCGGAAGCGAATTGCTGGATCACAGAGTGGTGGTAACGCAGCTCTACGCGCCACACGTCCTGTTCCGGGTTGTAGTTGTCTGGGTCGGCTTCGTCGAAGCTGTCGCGACGCTTCCAGACGTTTTCCCAGTAGTCGAGCTTGTCGATGGCTCTGGCCTGTTCGGTTTTGTTGTAGATACCGAGCTGGACGCCACCGGCAGAGCCGAACAGGTAGGACTGGCCTTTGCCGTAAGTGGCAGACTCAAGCGTCCACTGGATTTCCTTGATGCCGGAAATATCACGGGCAGAACGTGCGCGGCAGTGCATACGGGCGACCAGATCGGCGGGCGGTTGCCAGCCCTGGAAGTCTAGCGCGAGGTGGACGGCGCATTGGTTGCGTTCGACGTTGGTCAGGACGTGGCTGGCGTAGTAGTCGAGGCGTTCCTGCAGACGCTCAGGGCAGAACTGGTCGATAGCATGGGGTGACACTTCGATTTTCAGGTGTGGGCCGATGTTCTCGATTTTGGCGTTGAAGTTCTTCACCAGCAGGATGATGCCCAGGTCAGCATTCTGCAGCTTGTACTGATACCCGGAATCCTTGCTGACACGCCCCGAGTGCCAACGCTGGCCCGCGAAGTCAACGATGGTGCCGGGCTTCTCGAAGAGGCTCATGATTTCCGGGCGGATCAGGCCGCGATACAGCTGGCGGACGGTATCGACGCTACAGGCCAGGATTCGAACGTTGGATAGATCCACGAAACCACCCGCCCGAGGATCACAGAACAGACGACTTTTCGGGTTCTCTTTCCCGGTTTCGATATCAATGCGGTAGTAGTCCTTTGGTGCGCTCATTCTCTGTATCTCTCTGGTGTAACGTGGTTACTAAAATTGGTTTATCTGACGTGCTACAGGGACGTCAGCGCGCCTAGCGGTCGGCTAGGCGCGCGGTCCCACCGGCTGCGCCGAAGTGCCCGCGCGCCTGCTCGACCGCCTGCGGAACAAGCGGACTTACTGCATCAGGGACAGCTACCCCTCTGTCTTCGGTGTGTATGGCTGCGGTGAGCAGCACAACGAGGTTGGTTCCACGGGTGCGGACAGAGGTCGAGCGGAAGACGGGACCAATAAGCGGGATATCGGAGAGGAAGGGCACACGGGAGACGGATTCGTCCCGTTGCTCTGATCGGAGGCCACCCAGGAGCACGCCCCCGCCATCGGGCAGCTGAACCTTGGTGGTGATGCGGCGGGTGTTGGTGATGATGTCGGCAGCACTGCGATCATCAGAGACAGTCGAGGCGGATTGGTTGACGCTGAGTTCGATGGCCCCTGATGGCGTGATGAAGGGCGTTACATCGAGCGAGACGCCCACATCCTGGCGGACGATGGTCTGAAAGGGATCAGAGGCAGGCGTAGAGCCACTGGTGGTTTGCCCGGTAATGAACGGGACGTTCTGGCCGACGACGATGGAGGCAGCTTCCCGGTTGAGGGTGAGAAGCTGGGGCGTTGAGAGGATACGGTTGTTGCCGCTGACTTTCACCGCCTGCAGGAAGGCCGAGAGCGTTGGCCCGTTGAAGGTGAGGCTGAATCCCAGGTCGGATTTGTCGGAGCCGCGCAGGCTGATGCCACCCAGATCGGTTCGGTCATTCTTGGCACCGACATTGAGGCCGAGGGCTTCGAAGTCGTTGTCGGCCAGCTCAGCCACCACGGCGGTGATGACCACTTGGCGACGTGGCTTGTCGATTTCCCCGAGCAGGCTTGCGACGGTATCGAGCTGCTGTTGTGTGGCAGTGACGATGACGGCGTTTGAAGTGGGCGATGGGGTAGCCATCAGCGACGGCATACCGCTTTCGTTGCGTTCAGTTTGTGCCCGTAGCACGTCGAGGACGGATTGATAGGCGAAGTCGGCTTGCAGGTGCTGGAGCTGGAAGACACGAGTCTTTAGATCGAGCGGTTCGGGTATGGGCTGCGCGCTGATCAGCAGCGTATTGCCGCGTGCAGTGAGGTGAAAGCCAGCGGACGCGACGGCGTTGGCGATCAGCGCTTCAAGCTCAACGTTGCCGTCATAGGTGGCGAAGATGCTGATAGGAGCACTGCGAATATCCGAGCCGACGACTACGGATTTGTTGAGCATCTGCGACGACCACTCAACGAAGTCTTGCAGGGTGGCGTCATACAGCTCGATGCGTTCGGCTGATTTGGCCGGTGCGGTGAATACCAGGAAGAGCAGCAGGGGCAGCAGGAAGAACAAGGCAAAGGACTTATCCGAACGATCAGTCATGGCGGATCACCTGTAGAGGGAAATGTATTGATCACCGCGAACAAGCAGGGCTTCGCGGGGGCCTCGGTCTTTCACCACCACATCGCGAGCCATGAGGTCGTCCGAGCTGATGCGGTCGCCGTTGGGGTTGGTGAACACGTAGAAGGTCTGGCCGGCCAACAGGCCGTAGGTGGCGATGCGGTAGTCGCGGAAGTCATCCGCCAAGGTGTTTTCCGGCTGGATGGCGGTTGTGGGTGCGGTTTGCTGTTGGGCCTGCTGCACAGGCAGGCGGCTGTAGGCGATAGCGCCAAATACCGGAACGCTGATCACCAGGGCGAAAAAAGCGCCCAAGGCAAAAGCGTTGAGGACGCGAGTACGACGGAAGAAGATTTTGGTGGTGCGCATGAAGAACCCCGCGTTGCGCTGGGCTGATGGGAGCGGACGACGCCAGTACCCAGGCGGCAGCATGGAGTACGAGCCTTTGTCGTAGCCCTTGTCGTATTCCTGGGTGGTGTCGTAGTAGTCGTAGAACTCTTCGCCGCGGTAGAACCAGTCATCGACCTTGGGCGAGTTGAATTTGGCGCCGTACTTGACGATGGCCTGATGCATTTTCGGCAGGCGGCCTTTGAAGAAGCCGAGGGTGGCGATACGCAGCAGCGGACCAACGGGGAACGGTAGTTTTATGCGGTCCCAGCGGTTGATATAGACGACGTGTTCAGCGATGGATTCGCGGACTTGCTTGTCGATGACGTTGACGTTTTGGACGCACAACCAGAGGTCCCAACGGCGCTTGCGCAGGAACAGGAAGAACTTGAGCAGGTCGGAGCGGCCGCCTTGGTTCCAGTCGCGGGAGTTGAGCCATACGCCGGCTTCGTCGAGGAAGATCCCGCCAAACTGTTCTTCATCGTAGGTTTCGCAGCCCATGCCAAGGCCGATCAGGTCATCAGCGCCGGGCAGGTCAGGGAGACGGACAAGGCGCGAGTATTTGTTGTCGCGCTTACACAGCTTGCCCATTTTCACATCGATGTTGACGGCGACCCGACGACGCTTTTTGAGGTAGTCGAGAATGCGCATGACCAGCAGCAGGGTTTTGCCGGAACCGAGCTTGCCGGTGACGATATAGACGGCCATGGCAGGGACTCAGGTGTGCAGGAATTTTTCAGAAAGGCGGGTGACCCACATGAACACCAGCGATTTCAGGCGGGCGACGATAAGCAGCCCAAGGCAATAGCTAATGTTCGACGGCAGGAACATGCGGCCTATGTCGATCCACTCGGGTGCGGTCGCTCTGACGACTTCACTGATCAGCGTTTCCATGATGGTGGCAAAGGCAAAGATGGCGGCGGCAATGGCGGCGAGCACCAAAAAGAACAGGCCGACTTTACGCAGGAAGCTGGTGAAGAACTGGATGAAGGGACCGATCAGTGGACCGAGAAAGCCCAGGATGAATTTGGACAGGCCGCCGAACAGGTTGGGGAAGAACTTCTTGAAGAATCCGATTATCCAGTTCATCAGAAGCCACCCTTAGACGCCTTGGCGTCTTCCATGCGGAGGGTGGAATAAGCAATTTTCCAAAGGCCGATGGCTGTGACAACGTAGATGATCCACTCAAGCAGGGTCTTGAGTCGGGAGAGGTCGCAGACAGGCAGGATGATACGGCTGTTGTAGCTACCGAGATTGAAGGCATATGCCACATCGGCGCAGCCAGTGTGAGAAGGAAGCAGGTCTTTAGCGAAGTCGAGCAGGGAAGCTACCTGGGAGTTATCACCGAACCACTGATCACCGCCTACACGGTCAGCGATTTCATCAAGGCTGAGTTCATCGGCGACTAATTGCTCTTCCTGGGCATCGCCCATCTGGTCACCAAGCATGCCGGCCAGTTCATTACCCAGGTCAGAACCAGCGCCCTCTGTGCCATCGCCGTCACCATCGCCTGAGCCGTCGTATTCGTCGCCAAGCAAGCCTTCAGTCAGGCCTTCGATACCCTCAGCAATACCTTCAAGAATCCCTTTGATATCGCCCAGCAGGTCGTTGCCTTCGCCGATCTTGTCGCCGAGTTCGTCACCTAGCTTGCCAATGGCTTCATTGGTGGCGCCTTCGTCGGAGCCTTGAGGGCTACCGTTGGTGTCGCCCGGTGCTTTGGGGTCGTTGTTTTCGTTGCCATCGGCGTTGCCGCCGTTGTTGGGATGGTCAGGCGAGGTTTCATCAATCGGCTTAGTAGGGTCATTGGGGTTAACACAGGTCAACTTGCCGTTGAAGTAAGTGCAGTTTCTATGCGGCTTATCAGTCGGGTAGCAGCCATAGGTGCCGTTGTAATAGCCACAACCGGGCTCTTCCTGAAAGCAGCCTTCTTTGCCATTGACGGTGCCGCAGCCTTCTTCCTGGGGCTTGTGGCAGATGGTCAAGTCGCCATTGGTGACGCACTGTTCTTCAGCAGGCGGGACGTTGGGATCACGAGGAGGGGTGCAGGATTCTTCAGTACAGGAATCAGGGCCTTCGCCTGCAGGTTGGCCGGAGCCGTAGAAGTCGCCGGTACAGATGGCTTTGCCGCCGGTTAGGTCAGCAACGCACTTACGGTTAGGGCCGCCGGTATAAAGGCAGCCATCTTGCTGAATCTGGTCAGGGCAGATGTAAGTTTTGAGGCTTGCGTTGTAGGTGCATTCTTGAGCGGCGGTGATTTGCTGACCGGATGTAGAGGCGCAGTCTTTAGGCGTTTCACATCCGCCAGTTGTTGGGTTATAGACAGCCGGGGAGGTACAGCCAGAGCCCCTGCGGTTGATGGAGCCAAATCCCAGATAACCGCCGTCACTTATCCTGTAGGACCTGTAAGACCAGGATGCTTCAGACTGGTTATAAATCTCATGGCGAACTGTCGAGCTAGATGACTCTAGTGCGCTGAAAGCAGCCTGAGCGCTCGGATACCGAGGTGAAGTAGCACTACCTATCACCCAGTAATAATCCTCAGCAAACGCCAAATGCCCCCACCCCATAAGGGTGAGGGCCACCAGCAGGCGACCAAGGCCGCGAATCTTGGCCGCCATCGGTTTAGGCGCCCGCAGCGCTGAACAGGCGACCTGCCAGCTTGAACAGGGCAACGCCACCACGGATGACGCCGAACAGCACGGCACCGGCAGCCATCAGGGTGCCGAAGGCAGTGGCCAGATCGACGAAGACTTCGAGGATTTCAGGTGGAACGGTGATGGCCGCATTGGCCGCACCGGCAGTCATGCCAGCGGCGGCAACGGTGAAGGTGGCAGCCGCTTTGGCGCCCAGTGCTTTACCGACACTGGTATCGCCATGTGCAGCCTGTGCGCCACGAATGGCGACTTCTTTCTTGCTTTGGTACATGGTGAGTTTCCTCAGTTGGTTGATGCGTCAATGATTTCTTTCCAGCCAAGCCGGAAAGCACCCCAGGCGACGCCGAGCCCGAGAGAGCCGATGTAGAGCCCAGCGATAACGAGGTATTGCCCCCAGGTGAATGCCATTGCCCGTTACCTCTGGTGCCCGTGAATGAGGCCAAAGGCGGCCAGATAGACCATCCCTTGAATGAATTGCAGGGCCCACAGATCACCCAGGGTGACGTTGGCGAGGTAGCTTTCGAGCGATCCCATACCGGCACCTATTGCGTTGTGTCCGTGAGCGCTGCGCCGTCTTCTTCTTGCTCAGCCAGGGCCTTGCAGTCAGGGCAGACGGCGTAGTCGGGAGCCATGCCGAAGTCAGCCGCCCAGCCGCTAGAGTCAGCGGGCTGGCCGTAGACTTGGCCCATGTTGGCCAAGCACAGGTCACAGAGGACGCGGCCGTGAATCAGCATGGCGGTGGGCAGGGTTAGGCCTTGGGAGCTTCAGCCGACTTGGGCTGTTGCTGGCCGGGTTGGGCAGCAGGCTTGGCGGCCTGAGCGGGCTTGGCCGACTCGACGTGCAGGACGATGAACTTGCCTGCGTTCTTGGAGCCGCGTTCGATTTCCACGGTTACGCGGGCGGTTTCGAGCACGTCGAGGCCTTTGCAGGCGTTCCACACTTCTTCGCGGACGTCTTCGGAGACCTGCATCGAGAGCAGCGAAATACCCACGTCCTTTTCGCCGTCCGGTTCGTCGCCCAGGTACAGCTTGACCAGATCCACGTTGTCGAACTTCACGCGCTCAGCGCTGATGAATGCCAGTTCCATAGTGGTGCGTGCCATGTTGTGTTTCCTCGCTTGGTTGCGCGTTATTGCGCGGGTTTGCCTTTCAGCAGGCCGAGCGAGTCCACGCGGACAAAGTTTGAACTTTTGCCCGAGTGGGGTTCTCGACTTGCAGAGGTTTTCAGTTGCCGCTTGTGCAGCCTGTTAGTTCGTTAACACCAAGGGCCGCGCCCTTGTCATCCCGTTTCGCCACCGTCGCCCGCGACTGGCGGTGATTGCGCTGTTCGGTCTGGCAGACCGGGGTGGCCAGTCACGGACGCCGGAGGCGACTTCTTGGCGGCCTCTTTTCGATGCACATAACCGCAATACGCAATCATTAGGGGCAAGCAGAGAAAAGCCACGACACCCAAGATGCAGACAATCAGAGCGGAGAGGTGGAGAACCTGAAAGAGCAGCTTCCCAAGTGCTGCTAACAGGGCCTCTAGTGAAATGATCCATTCAGTGATCATGCAGTCACCCCACCAGCTCGAACGGTTCGCGCAGGGGCACGAAGGGCGTGGGTTTGCCGGTGTCGCTCACAACGTGCCAGTACTTCGGCGGACGGGGCGACGGCTTGTGTTTCTCGCAGTACAAGGCAGCTGTCACACAGTTCCGCCCATCGACCATGCGCCATTGAGCGGGGCGGCAGTCGGTGCATTGTGTGGACGGGGAGGCGGCGGGCTTCGGTGGTTGCCAGTTTCGGTTTAACCAGCAGACAGAGCAGTCGCAGTTCTCGGCGTGCGGGTGACGGCGAAAGGCGAACGTCTTGCCCTGCGGATTGCGGGCAAAGCAGCTCTGGCAGCCGCAATCCTTGTGGTGCGATAGCAGGTACTGGGAGGGATTCATGGGCGGGCACCTGATTAGTCATCGCTGTAATCCCCCGCGCAGAAAATCGTTTTGCCTCGGTCGAGGTCGCGGCGGATGCGGTGCAGGTTGATGACGCGGTGACGGCCGATTTTCACGGTCGGGACGGTGTGGCTTTCGATCCAGCCGCGCACCACGTCTTCGGTGATTTGCTCCATGCCCAGGAGCTGAGCCAGCACGTATTTCGTGCAGAACGGTGCGTCGCGGAGATCCGTTACGCGTTGGGCGTCTCCCGAAATCGAAAGCCCCACTACACCAGACTGTTCCATGCGAATGTCCTATAATTGCCTGACAGACCAACTAAGTAATATTTACTAGGTAGCCCCATTGTCGGGCGCTTTCCTACTAAGTACAAGCTACTAAGTAGAATTTTTAGGAATGATAAGAGATCGGCTTATAAGCCTTTTCGACAGTAAGCGGACGAGCGTCTGGTTTGAGAAGGAAACCGGCATCGACCGATACCGGTGGGGAAACATCCGTAGCGGGAAGGCACGACTGTCTGACGCCGAGATAGATGCCGTCGTGAAGGTATTTCCTCAGTATTCGTTATGGCTGGTCAGCGGCGAGATTGCGCCGGAGATAGGCCAGACCAGCCCCGAATTCGACGAAGCCAACCGAAACTTGGCCAATCCAAACGCGGGATAGCGATCACACAGGAAGTAGCTAGGCGCTGGTACGCCCGAAGAGATGCCAAGGAGGGGGAGTGAAGGTAGATATCCACGATCGGCCGCAAAGAAAGGTCAGCCATGCAAGGTGGCGACCGTATGCGGCAGCAATAGCCGTTTCAGCTTTGCTCTCAAGCGGGATGATCTACCTCTATTCAACAGGATGGGGAGTGACGATAGACCTTCAGAAATTGAAGGAAGCCTTCGTAGTGAATGGCAAGGCTGAGCCAAAAAGCTGGAGCGATGAGCCAGCAAGGGAGCAGCCTAAAGTTACCGCAACTCCAGAAACGTCAGTGCCACAAAGAACAAACGTACAGCCAAAGAGTGGAGAGTCTTCGGCGTATTACGTGCATCCGAAAGGAATGCCTCCAGTCGACTGGAGTTTTCAGGTGCAAATATTCAACAGTATTTTTATTCAGCACCCGGCATGCAATCCAAATGCTATGAGTTGGTCGCAGATGGAGTGTTCAAATTTTCGTGCTAGAGCAATGAAGCGCTTTAGTGTTGAGTGGAGTAATGGCGCGTTTTGGGACGGAAGTAAGGTTATTGCCAATGTTAGGGCAAGTAGAAGGGTGAATTCTGAGTTGGACTTTCATTTAGATAAATAAAGAATGACTGTAATGGGGGTTCATTACAGCCATTTCTTTTGGTTTTAATGAAAGTGAGGCATGTCTCTCATTGCGAGGCTTGAAATAAGATTGAAGTAGGATGTTTCTTCCTCTTTCGATTCAAGGTTAAAAACCTTGTCGCTGTAGTCGGAGGCAAGATTTAAATGGGGAATGATTTCTTTTTCTTTTATAGCTGTGGCTGAATAAATAAAGTAGCAAGCAGAGTCATCTCCAAGGAATTTCTTACCCTCCATAAAGGTCATGACTTTCATTGTTGCTTCTTTAAATTTCGAGTTGGTATCGTTTACATTAAAGTCTATGGCCTCAGTGATATGAAATCTTCCATTCTTTAGAAGGAAGTCAGCCGTAAATCCAGACTTATCATTGATTGGATAGTTATGAACGACCTTGTGCGTACTGAGCTCACCAATGTCTTTGGCAAGTAGGTTCATAGATTCAAAGCGGTGCTTAAGGATAGTGTGAATCCTTGATACGCGAGTCTGGCGTTCTTTTATTGAGTATGGCTTGACAAGGTCGCTAAATAATTTGAGGACTTTGGATTCGTATTGTTGTATATGGTCGATCATAAAGAATCCGCTGTCTGAAACATAAGCGGAGCCTTTGAATACTTGAAGAAGAGAGTGAAGGTCTTCTTTGTTGGAGCAATAGGACGAGATGCTCTTTAAGGAGTCTTTGAAAGACTCGATATCTTCTAGTGAGGATTCACCATCAATAAGTCTTAGCTTTGCGGCTGAAGACAATACTCTGATGTCAAGGCCGGTTTCAAGATAGATTACAAGGCCAAAGTTTACGACCTCTCCGCGCTTAGAATCCGGCATATATTTTAATATGGCATAATCGAACTTAAGCATTAGAGAACGCCTCTAATAGTTTCAATTCTGGTGAGCCAGATTTCTGAGCGCCACCAAGCTTTATATTCATTCTTCTTCGCCTTCGACATCCAATCGTTAGGAATGTTCGAAAGAATTTCTTCAATTTCTGAGCGATCAATGCCTTCTATATCGCTTAAACAGCTAAGAGCCTCATTACGGTCATAGTTTCCAGTTACTGAAATTGCAAGCTTTGAACGAGCAGTATTCTGCTGGAGATCCAAAGCGTGTAAGCCGTACGGGTCGGTTTCAAACCAAGCTCTACTAAAATCGAAAGCGAGGCCTATCAAGTTGTTATTAAAGCTTTCCCGCCAAATATAGTTACCAAAATGCCTGTCAACATTGTTGATGAAAATATCGAAAGCATATACACGGCTAAAGAATCGCTTTATTCCATTAACTTTAGGATTGCCTTGAAGCAACTGAAGAATTTGTGTCTGATCACTGAGCTTTCGTACACCGCCCTCCCATACTGAGCCAAAAGCAATCTCACCACCAGGAAGAGATACAAACTCATAAGGTGGTGTAGGGATCAAAAGGCGGCGAGCTAGCTCATAAGAGAAAGCTTCAGATGCTGGAACATGCCCGCGGCCATCCTTGGTTGTCTTGATGGCGTAATCTCTGCCATCACGGCCACTACCTATCATGCCGAGATCAGCAGAGCCCTGGTTATTAGGGTACGACGCTATTATTTCGATAGGAAATAAGCGTTTTTGATAGGCAATAGACGATGGAAGGATGATAGGAGAGGCCTCGCCACTCGGCTTTGTGTCAGTCATTCTGCATCCTTGAGTAGTCGTAACGTTAGCTTTGTGTGAGGCGAAACGGCTTGGGATCATACCCATTTGTAGTGGGTGATGCACTAGTGAGTCTAGAGGAACGAAAGGGGTTGTGACTACATCCCTCGACTTTTCTGGAAAGGACTGGTCTAGCCAGCGTAGGGGAGGGCTGGAAACCCCGATTTATGGGGCTTTCTGGCTCAGTAGGGCGGTTCGTAGCGGATTCATAATCCTCATCTCACGCCGCCCCAACCCAACAATTCCCTACCCCAAAAACAACAAAACCCCGCTTTCGCGGGGTTCTGCTTATGCACTGCTTACAACGATCAAACGTTAAAGCGGAAGTGCATCACGTCGCCGTCTTTGACGATGTAGTCCTTGCCTTCCAGGCGCCATTTTCCGGCTTCCTTGGCGCCGGCTTCGCCCTTGTACTGGATGAAGTCGTTGTAGGCGATGACTTCGGCGCGGATGAAGCCTTTTTCGAAGTCGGTGTGGATCGCTGCTGCCGACTGCGGGGCGGTGGCGCCGACCTTGACGGTCCAGGCGCGTACTTCCTTCACGCCTGCGGTGAAGTAGGTCTGCAGGTTGAGCAGCGAGTAACCGGCGCGGATCACGCGGTTCAGGCCCGGCTCTTCCATGCCCATGGTTTCGAGGAACATCTGCATTTCTTCGAGATCGTCCAGTTCGGCGATCTCGGCTTCGATCTTGTTGCACACCGGTACGACGATGGCGCCTTCTGCGTCGGCGATGGCTTGCACCACGTCGAGGTGCGGGTTGTTCTCGAAGCCGTCTTCGGCGACGTTGGCGATGTACATCACCGGCTTGGTGGTGAGCAGGTGGAAGGTCTTGGCCAGGCGCTTCTCGTCGTCACCCAGGTCTTTGAGCAGGCTGCGCGCCGGCTTGCCTTCGGTGAGGTGGGGGATGAGCTTTTCCAGCAGTGCCTTCTGCGCCACGGATTCCTTGTCGCCACCCTTGGCGGTACGAGCCACGCGCTGCAGTTGCTTCTCGCAGCTGTCGAGGTCGGCCATGATCAGTTCGAGGTCGATGATCTCGATGTCACGCTTGGGGTCGACGCTGTTGGCGACGTGGATGACGTTCTCGTCTTCGAAGCAGCGCACCACGTGGGCGATGGCGTCGGTCTCGCGGATGTTGGCGAGGAACTTGTTGCCCAGGCCTTCACCTTTCGACGCGCCCGCTACCAGGCCGGCGATGTCGACGAATTCCATGGTGGTGGGGATGACCTTCTCGGGCTTGACGATCTCGGCCAGGGCATCCAGGCGCGGGTCGGGCATGGGCACGATGCCGCTGTTCGGCTCGATGGTGCAGAAGGGGAAGTTTTCTGCGGCGATGCCGGACTTGGTGAGGGCGTTGAACAGGGTGGACTTGCCGACGTTGGGCAGGCCGACGATGCCGCAGTTGAATCCCATGATGTGTCCCTCGGGGGAAAGGTGGTTACTTGGTGGCCTTCTGGCTATGCAGTTTGCGCATGGCCACGGTCCAGTCGCCGGCGAGTATTTCCGGCAGGACGTCCAAGGCGAAGTCGATGCTCTTGTCGAGCAATTCCTGTTCGCTGCGTGGGGCGCGTCCGAGCACGTAGCCGGATACCAGGCTGGCGTGCCCTGGGTGGCCAATGCCGAGCCGCAGGCGATGGAAGTTATTCTGGTTACCGAGCTGGGCGATGATGTCGCGCAGGCCGTTGTGCCCGCCGTGGCCGCCGCCCTGTTTGAGCTTGGCGACGCCGGGTGGCATGTCGAGTTCGTCGTGAGCCACCAGGATCTCTTCAGGCTTGAGCTTGAAGAAATTGGCCAAGGCCGCCACGGACTGGCCGCTGCGGTTCATGTAGGTGGTGGGGATGAGCAGACGAACTTCGCGCCCCTGATGGACGAACTTGCCCACCAGGCCGAAATATTTGCGATCTACGGAGAGGTTGGCGCGCTGGCTGGCTGCCACGCGCTCAACGAAAAGGGCCCCTGCATTGTGCCGGGTCTGGTCGTATTCGGGGCCGGGGTTACCCAGGCCAACGATCAGTTGTACGGCAGTCATACAGGAGCCCTTTCGTGAACATGGCCCGGCGTGATCGCATGCCGGGCCAGCTACTGACGATTACTCGGCAGCGCCTTCGCCGGCAGCTTCTTCACGAACGCGCGGCAGGTGGATGCTGGCTACCGGCAGGTCACTGCCGTGGGCCAGAGCAACCAGCTCAACGCCTTTCGGCAGCTTGATGTCGGACAGGTGAACGGTCTGGTCAACAGCGACGGCAGCCATGTCGACTTCGATGAATTCCGGCAGGTCTTTCGGCAGGCAGGAAACTTCGACTTCGTTCAGGGCGTGCAGAACTTCGCCGCCGCCTTGCTTGACGCCAACGGAGCTGGCTTCGTTGATGAAGTGCAGCGGTACGTGGGCGGTCAGTTTCTGGCCGGCAACGACGCGAACGAAGTCAGCGTGCAGAACGAAGCCTTTGGCCGGGTGGCGCTGCAGGGCTTTGATCAGTACGTTTTCTTTGGTGCCGGCAACGTCCAGGCTCAGGACGTGGCTGAAGGCAGCTTCGTTTTCCAGCAGCTTGGCCAGGTCTTTGGCCAGCAGGCTGATGGATTGCGGGGCTTTGTCGCCACCGTAGATCACGGCAGGCACCATGGACACGTTACGACGCAGGCGGCGGCTCGCACCTTTCCCCAGGTCGGAACGCACTTCGGCATTCAGGGCAAATTCAACAGTCATTTCACTTCTCCAAAATAACCAAACCGCCTTATGGCTTGCGACCAGCCTCGGGCGGTAGGGCAAAAAGCCCCGCACGAGGCGGGGCGCTTAACGTCAGCGGGTTCCTTAGCGGAACATCGCGCTGATCGATTCTTCATTGCTGATGCGGCGAACCGCTTCGGCGACGACCGGGGCGATGTCGAGCTGGCGAATACGCGAGCAAGACTGCGCTGCAGCGGACAGCGGGATGGTGTTGGTGACCACCAGCTCGTCCAGCGACGAATTTTCAATGTTCTCGATGGCGCGGCCGGACAGCACCGGGTGGGTGCAGTAGGCGTAGACCTTGGCGGCACCGCGCTCTTTCAGCGCTTTGGCGGCGTGGCACAGGGTACCGGCGGTGTCGACCATGTCGTCGACGAGGATGCAGGTACGGCCTTCGACATCACCGATGATGTGCATCACTTCGGACTGGTTGGCTTTCTCACGACGCTTGTCGATGATCGCCAGATCGACGCCCAGGCTCTTGGCCACGGCGCGGGCACGAACGACGCCGCCGATATCGGGGGAGACGATCATCAGGTTGTCGAAGCGCTGGTCTTCGATGTCGTCGACCAGGACCGGGGAGCCGTAGATGTTGTCCACCGGAATGTCGAAGAAGCCCTGGATCTGGTCAGCGTGCAGGTCGACGGTCAGCACGCGGTCGATACCGACCACGGTGAGCATGTCGGCCACTACCTTGGCGCTGATCGCCACACGTGCAGAACGCGGGCGGCGATCCTGACGGGCGTAGCCGAAGTAGGGAATGACTGCGGTGATGCGAGTCGCCGAGGAACGGCGGAAGGCATCAGCCATCACGACCAGTTCCATCAGGTTATCGTTGGTGGGTGCACAGGTCGGCTGAATCAGGAAGACGTCCTTACCGCGGACGTTTTCGTTGATTTCGATCATGATTTCGCCGTCGGAGAACTTACCGACCGACGCATCGCCGAGGGGAATGTGCAGCTGACGAACGATCCGTCGCGCCAGATCGGGGTTTGCGTTCCCCGTGAAGACCATCATCTTGGACACGCGCAGTACCTGCCGGCTGGGGGTATACCTGGATGGGTATGGAAAATGGCAGGGGCGGCTGGATTCGAACCAACGCATGCCAGGATCAAAACCTGGTGCCTTACCGCTTGGCGACGCCCCTATATTCAGTATCGAATGCTGCTTGACTCGGTTTGCGATGCCTCCCGGAGGAGGTTATGGCAGGGGCGGCTGGATTCGAACCAACGCATGCCAGGATCAAAACCTGGTGCCTTACCGCTTGGCGACGCCCCTGTATCGTATAACCGAATGCTGAGCATTCACTTCTTGGCCAATGCTTGGAGCCTGCGGTGCAGCATCGAAATGTTGCGACCTTGAGCGACAAAACTCGGCAGAGTGCCTGGAAGTTGGCGGGCGACTTTATCAGCATCGTCCCTATTTGGGAAGCTCCCAAATATGCAAGCTCCAGTGCCGGTCAATCTAGCCTGAACAAATTTGTTCAACAAGATCAAAGCGTTACGAACTTCAGGGTAACGCTTCTCTACGACCGGCTGGCAGTCGTTTCGACCACCCCCCGCAAGAAGGCTGCGAACTTTAATGGGCGGCGTATCCCGTGTCAACTCGGGCGAGCCGAAAACTTCTGCTGTGCTTACAAAGACTTGCGGTGCGGCGACGAGGAACCAGGGTTCCTCCAGTTCGACGGGCGTCAGGCGCTCGCCAACACCCTCGGCAAAGGCCGCACGACCGCGCACGAATACCGGCACATCGGCGCCCAGGGCCAGACCCAGTTCGGCCAGGCGATCTTCGCCCAATTGGGTGTTCCACAGATAGTCGAGGCCGAGCAGGGTGGTGGCAGCGTCCGAACTGCCGCCGCCGATGCCGCCGCCCATGGGCAGGCGTTTGTCCAACCAGATATCGGCGCCCAGCGCGGTGCCTGACGCTTCCTGCAAACGCCTGGCGGCGCGCACGATCAGGTTGCTGTCATGTGGCACGCCGTCGATAGGCGTATGCAGGCGGATTTCGCCATCCTGGCGGACGCTGAAGCCAAGCTCGTCGCCGTGGTCGAGAAACTGAAACAGGGTCTGCAGCTCGTGATAGCCGTCGGCGCGACGGCCGAGGATATGCAGCATCAGGTTGAGCTTGGCGGGGGCGGGCAGGATCAGTTCGGCGTGGGCGGGGATGGCGGTGTTGGTCATGGGGTGCGCTGAAGAGTCGTGTTAGGGGCTTGTCTCCCCTCTCCCGCTTGCGGGAGAGGGGCGGGGGAGAGGGGCGGCAAATCACCCTCTCCCCGGCCCTCTCCCATAAATGGGAGAGGGAGTGGTCCGCCGCGTGGCCTATCCACGCGGCTGCGTGCTATGGGAGGCGCTGGGCAAGCTGTCGCGGCTGAAGCCCCTCCCACAGGTTGTGCCGCTGGCTTATTGGCCGAGCTGACGCGGCTGCCAGTCCTTGATCACCAGGGTCACTTCCAGGTTTTGGCCGTAGAGCTTCAGGCGCTCCGGCAGGGCGTAGCCGTTCTGCTCGGTGTAGCGTTGGTATTCGACCTTCCAGCCGTCCTGCTCCAGCTGCGCCAGGTGGCTTTCGCCATCGAGGGTGATGCGGCTGCGGCTTTCCGGGGCGGGCAGGCCGCGAATCCACCAGAGCAGGTTGGACACCGGCAGGTCCAGGCGCAGTTGTTCGCGCAGCAGGTCTTCCGGCGATTCGGCGCGGTAGCGGCCACGGTTGGACACTTCCAGCAGGATGTCACCCGGGCGGCCAGTCAGGCGGGCGGCACCGCCACCGAGTGGACCGGACAGGCGAATGTCGTAGTAATCCTGGCGCTGCAGCCAGAACAGTGTGGCACTGCCGGAGTCTTGCGGGGCGCGAATGCCGATCTTGCCGTTGATTTGCCAGCCATCGAGCTGGGTGATCTGCTGCTTGTGAGCCTTCCATTTGGCCGGGTCGCCCTGGCCTTCCAGCGCTTCGCGCGAGGTAAGGCCGGCGCAACCGGCAAGCAGGGCGATAAGGCTGAATACGAGTAGGTGACGAAGCATCAAAGAGTCTCGGAACCGGTCAGGCGCAACAGCGTGTCACGCAGAATGGGGCTGTCTGGCGCATCGGCGAAGGCGTCGCGCCAGACGCGTTTGGCTTCGCGCTGTTTGCCCTGGGCCCAGAGCACTTCGCCCAGGTGCGCGGCGACTTCGTGGTCGGGGAATTTCTCCAGGGCCTGGCGCAGCAGGCGCTCGGCCTCGTCGAGGTTGCCCAGGCGGTAGTTGACCCAGCCAAGGCTGTCGAGAATCGCCGGGTCGTCCGGGTTGAGCTGGTGCGCTTTCTCGATCAGCTCGCGCGCTTCTTCATAACGCGTGGTGCGGTCGGCCAGGGTGTAGCCGAGGGCATTGAGTGCCATGGCGTGTTCCGGCTCGCGCTGGATGATGTAGCGCAGGTCGGTTTCCAGCTGGGCCAGGTCATCGCGCTTTTCCGCGAGCATGGCGCGGGTGTAGAGCAGGTTGAGGTCGTTGGGATACTGCTCCAGGCCCTCGTTGATCACTTTCCAGGCCGGCTCGACCTGGCGGCGATTGCTCAGACCTTCGGCTTCGATCAGGTACAGCTGGATGGCGTAATCGGGCTGCGCGTCGCGTGCCTGGGCCAGGCGCGTGCTGGCTTCGTCGATGCGCTGTTGGGCGAACAGCAGTTCGGCCTGGCGTTGCTGGGCCGGCAGATAGTCGTTGCTCGGACCGACCAGGGCGTATTCCTGCAGGGCACTGTCGTTGTCGTTCAGTGCCTCATAAGCGCGGCCAAGGTTGTAGTGCGCAGCATCGACATGGCTGCGGCGCTCGACCAGCTCTTCCAGATAGACGATGGCCTCTTCCCAGGCTTCGGCTTCCAGGCACACCAGGGCCAGGGAGAAACGCAGGTCGTCGTCGTTGGGGTTTTCCTGCACCAGCTTGGAGAATTCGCCCTTGGCGTCGTCGAGGCGATCCTGCTCGACCAGCAGACGCGCGTAGGTCAGGCGCAGGCGTTTGTCTTCGGGGTTGTTGCGGATGCCTTTCTGCAGCAGTGGCATGGCCTCTTTGCCGCGGCCGAGGCTCTGCAGCAGGCGAGCGCGCAGCAGGATCGGCGACACCTCGTTGGTGCTCGCAGCGCTGTCTTCGAGCAGTTCCAGGGCCTCTTCGGCACGGCCGTCCTGTTGCAGCAGGATGGCCTTGCCGAAGAGCAGCTGGCTGTTGTCCGGGTTCTTGCTGAGCAGGCGGTCGAAACCTTGCAGCAGCCCGGCGCGGGTGTCCGGGTCGGTTTCCGCGGCGGACAGGGCGAGGAAATCGAAGTGGGTGTCGCCCTGGCGCTGCAGCACCTGCTCCATAAAGGTCATGGATTCGTCGTAACGGCCGGCGCGGGCCAACTGCACGGCGGCGGCGCGTTGCGCATCGATGTTGCTCGGCGCGTTACGGGCCCAGATCAGTGCGCTATCGAGCGCGGGCTGTTCAGCGCCGAGGTACTCCGCAATGCGGAAGGCGCGTTCGGCAACGCCGGCATCGCCAGTGGCGTTGGCCTGCTGTACATAGTTACCGAGGGCAATATCGAAGCGATTGCGCTGCCCGGCTAGCTCCGCAGTGAGCAGGGCGAACAGGGTTTCCTGGCTGAACGAGCTGTATTCGCTCGGCTCCAGCTGGGTGGTCTGGTCGGCTTCCTGTACCGGCGGCGTACCGTCCGGCTCGCTGGGGGCGAAGGTTTGGCAGCCGCTGAGGAAGGCGAATGCAGTGAGCAACGCGAGGGGTCTGTTCATAGTGCCTTGTCGTGCGTTATTCCGGGGCGGGGGCCGTGCTGGCGCGTGCCCTGCGACGTTCGCGGCATCATGACACAAGCCTTGGAGCAAGCCCACTGGCCAGGACGATGCGGCGAACTGTCTATTGGGACAATAGGTCGCGGGAGTTGTTCTCTCGGGGGCGAAGTAGGACAATTGCCGGCTCCCGTATTGCCCCTCAGCGACCCTGCATGGCCTTTATCGCCCTCGGTATCAACCACAAGACCGCCTCGGTAGAGGTGCGCGAGCGCGTTGCCTTTACCCCTGAGCAACTGGTCGAGGCGTTGCAGCAGCTGTGTCGGCTGACGCCCAGCCGTGAGGCAGCGATCCTCTCCACCTGCAACCGCAGCGAGTTGTACCTGGAGCAGGATCAGCTGAGCAGCGACGAAGTGCTGCAGTGGCTGGCCGACTATCACCGCCTGAGCGTCGACGAACTGCGTGCCTGCGCCTACGTGCACAGCGAGGATGACGCGGTGCGGCACATGATGCGTGTGGCGTGCGGGCTGGATTCGATGGTACTGGGCGAGCCGCAGATTCTCGGTCAGCTCAAGTCCGCCTACGCCGTGGCGCGTGAGGCCGGCACCGTCGGGCCATTGCTCGGGCGCCTGTTCCAGGCCACCTTCAGCACCGCCAAGACCGTGCGCACCGACACCGCCATCGGCGAGAACCCGGTGTCCGTGGCCTTCGCTGCAGTTAGTCTGGCCAAACAGATCTTCGCTGACCTGCATCGCAGCCAGGCGCTGCTGATCGGCGCCGGCGAGACCATCAGCCTGGTGGCGCGCCATCTGCACGACCAAGGCATCAAGCGCCTTGTCGTCGCCAACCGTACCCTTGAGCGTGCCAGCCAACTGGCTGAGCAGTTCGGCGCCCATGCGGTGCTGCTCTCGGACATTCCCGACGAACTGGCGCACAGCGACATCGTCATCAGCTCCACCGCTAGTCAACTGCCGATTCTCGGCAAGGGTGCGGTGGAAAGTGCGCTGAAAAAACGCAAGCACAAGCCGATCTTTATGGTCGACATCGCCGTGCCGCGCGACATCGAGTCGCAGGTAGGCGAGCTGGATGACGTCTACCTCTATACCGTCGATGACCTGCACGAAGTCATCGAGGAAAACCTCAAGAGCCGCCAGGGTGCAGCGCAGGCTGCCGAGGAACTGGTGGCTGCCGGCACCGACGACTTCATGCAGCGCCTGCGTGAGCTGGCCGCGGTCGACGTGCTCAAGGCCTACCGTCAGCAGGCCGAGCGCCTGCGCGACGATGAGCTGGCCAAGGCGCAGCGCATGCTGGCCAACGGCAGCAACCCTGAAGACGTGCTGGCGCAACTGGCGCGAGGCCTGACCAACAAGCTGCTGCACGCGCCCAGCGTGCGCATGAAGAAACTTACTGCCGAGGGGCGCGTCGACGCGCTCAGCCTGGCCCAGGAATTGTTCGCCCTCGACGAGAGCGCGCCGCAGGACAAAGGTCTGCAATGAAAGCTTCACTGTTGAACAAGCTGGACAACCTCAGCGACCGCTTCGAGGAACTCACGGCGCTGCTCGGCGATGCCGAGGTGATTTCCAAGCAGACGCAGTTCCGCGCCTATTCCAAGGAATACGCCGAGATCGAGCCGGTGATCGCCACCTTCCGCGAGCTGCGCAAGGTACAGAGTGACCTCGAGGGTGCCCAGGCACTGCTCAAGGACAGCGACCCAGATCTGCGTGAGATGGCCGAGCTGGAAGTGGATCAGGCCAAGGAGGTGCTGGTCGGTCTGGAAGACAAACTGCAGCGCATGCTGCTGCCGAAAGACCCCAATGACGGCCGCAACGTCTATCTGGAAGTGCGCGCCGGCACCGGCGGCGACGAGGCGGCGATCTTCTCCGGCGACCTGTTCCGCATGTACTCGCGCTATGCCGAGAGGCAGGGCTGGCAGGTCGAGGTGCTGTCGGCCAACGAGGGCGAGCACGGCGGCTTCAAGGAAGTGATCGCCCGCGTCGAGGGCGACAACGTCTACGCCAAGCTCAAGTTCGAGTCCGGCGCACATCGCGTGCAGCGCGTGCCGGAGACCGAATCCCAAGGCCGTATCCATACCTCTGCCTGCACCGTGGCGGTGCTGCCGGAGCCGGACGAACAGGCCGCCATCGAGATCAACCCGGCCGATCTGCGCGTCGATACCTACCGCAGCTCCGGCGCCGGTGGTCAGCACGTCAACACCACCGACTCGGCGATCCGCATCACCCACATTCCCACCGGCACCGTGGTGGAATGTCAGGAAGAGCGCTCGCAGCACAAGAACCGCGCCAAGGCCATGGCCTGGCTGGCGGCCAAGCTGCAGGATCAACAGGAAGCGGCGGCGCACAAGGAAATCTCCGAAACGCGCAAGCTGCTGGTGGGCTCCGGTGACCGCTCCGAGCGCATCCGCACCTACAACTTCCCGCAGGGCCGGGTGACTGACCACCGCATCAACCTGACCCTGTATTCGCTCAATGAAGTTATTGCCGGTGGCGTGGAAGCGGTGATCGAACCTTTGCTTGCCGAATACCAGGCTGATCAGTTGGCGGCACTGGGCGATTGAGTTTCGCTTGATCTCGTTGCGGTGCGCCGTGCGCACCAGTTTCGTAGGGTGGATGACGCCTTTTTCATCCACCATTCCGTTCGGTGGATCGATGAGGCGTGATTCACCCTACGCCGCTCAAGAACCGTAGCCCGGATGCAATCCGGGGACATACTTCCCGGATTGCATCCGGGCTACGAGAGAAATATGGCCACCATCGAATCCCTGCTCGACACCGCTGACCTGCCCGACTCGCCCACACCGCGGCTGGATGCGGAGCTGCTGTTGGCCGCCGCGCTGAACAAGCCGCGCAGCTACCTGCGCACCTGGCCGGAGAGCGAGTTGGAGGCCGATCAACTGGCGTTGTTCCAGGCGAATCTGCAGCGCCGCCGCGAGGGTGAGCCGGTCGCTTATATCCTCGGTCATCAGGGCTTCTGGAGCCTCGATCTGGAAGTGGCACCACATACCCTGATCCCACGTCCGGACACCGAGCTGCTGGTTGAAACCGCGCTCGAGCTGCTGCCTGCAGCGCCGTTGGCCGTGCTCGATCTGGGCACTGGCACCGGAGCCATCGCCCTGGCCCTGGCCAGCGAGCGCCCGGCCTGGCAAGTGACCGGCGTGGATCGCGTCGAGGACGCCGTGGCCCTGGCCGAGCGCAATCGTCAGCGCCTGCAACTGGCTAACGCAGCGTTCTTGTACAGCCATTGGTTCTCTGCCCTGAGCGGGCAACGTTATGGCCTGATCCTGAGCAACCCGCCTTATATCCGCGCGGACGACCAGCATCTCGAACAGGGTGACGTGCGCTTCGAGCCGAGCAGCGCTCTGGTCGCCGGCTGCGACGGGCTGGACGATATTCGTGCGATCATCCAGGCCGCGCCGGACCATCTGCTATCCGGAGGCTGGCTGTTGCTGGAGCATGGTTTCGATCAAGCCGGGGACGTACGCAGCTTGCTCAGCGAGGGCGGCTTCGTCGAGGTCGAGAGCCGGCGTGACCTGGGCGACCACGAGCGCATCAGTTTGGGACGTTTCGACCGTGAGTGATCAGATGCTGAGCGATGATGAACTGCTGCGTTACAGCCGGCAGATCCTGCTGAAACAGATCGATGTGGAAGGGCAGCTGCGCCTGAAGCAGGGGCGTGTGCTGATCGTCGGCATGGGCGGGCTGGGCTCGCCCGTGGCCTTGTACCTGGCGGCCGCCGGTGTGGGCGAGTTGCACCTGGCTGACTTCGATACGGTGGATCTGACCAACCTGCAACGGCAGATTGCCCATGACACAGCCAGCATCGGCCAGGCCAAGGTGGACTCGGCTATGGCGCGTCTGGCGGCGATCAACCCGCAGGTCACCCTGGTGCCGCATCGTCAGGCGCTGGACGCCGATTCGCTGGCCGCCGCGGTCAGTGGTGTCGATCTGGTGCTGGACTGCTCGGATAATTTCTCCACCCGCGAGGCGGTCAATGCCGCCTGCGTCGCGGCCGGCAAACCGCTGGTCTCCGGTGCTGCGATCCGCCTGGAAGGGCAACTGTCGGTGTTCGACCCGCGCAATGAAGCCAGCCCCTGCTATCACTGCCTGTACGGCCACGGTAGCGAAGCCGAGCTGACCTGCAGCGAGGCCGGTGTGGTCGGGCCGCTGGTTGGCCTGGTCGGTAGCCTGCAGGCACTGGAGGCGCTCAAGCTGTTGGCCGTTTTTGGCGAGCCGCTGGTGGGCCGCCTGCTGCTGATCGACGCGCTGGGCACACGTTTTCGCGAGTTGCGGGTCAAGCGCGATCCGGCCTGCGGTGTTTGTGGCGATGCCCAGTAACGCGCCGATCGGCGTTTTCGACTCGGGCGTTGGCGGCCTGTCGGTGCTGCGCGAGATTCGTCAATTGCTGCCCAACGAAACGCTGCTCTATGTCGCCGACAGCGGCCATGTGCCCTATGGCGAGAAAAGCCCGGAGTACATTCGCGAACGCTGCGTTGTGATCACCGAGCACTTGCTGGCGCAGGGCGCCAAGGCCCTGGTGCTGGCCTGCAATACGGCTACGGCCGCTGCTGGCGCTGAGCTGCGCGCACGTTATCCACAACTGCCCATCGTCGGCATGGAGCCTGCGGTGAAACCGGCTGCGGCGGCGACCCGCAGTGGCGTGGTCGGCGTGCTGGCAACCACCGGTACGCTCAAGAGCGCCAAGTTCGCCGCGCTGCTCGATCGCTTCGCCAATGACGTGCGGGTGATCACTCAGCCCTGTCCGGGCCTGGTGGAATGCATCGAAGCGGGCGAGCTACAGGCGCCCGCCACGCGAGAGTTGCTGCAAGGTTATGTCACGCCGCTGTTAGCCGAGGGCTGTGACACGCTGATTCTCGGCTGCACGCATTACCCCTTCCTGCGTCCGTTGCTGAGCGAGCTGGTGCCGGCCTCGGTGAGCTTGATCGATACCGGCGCGGCTGTGGCGCGGCAGCTGCAGCGTTTGCTTGCTCAGCACGAGATGCTGGCAACCGAGCCCGCTCAGGCCACTCGCTATTGGAGTAGCGGGAAAACTGCACAGCTTTGCCGCGTATTGCCGATTTTGCTGAGTGAAGAGGCCGAAGTTCGTTCAATATAGTGAATCTTTTTCAAATTAGGCGTTCTCTGATATCGATTACTTCTATATTTTTGCAACGAGCCTAATAAAAACCTCTCGCTATAAAGGAATGACTCATGAAGAAGTTGTATGCCTTTGCTGCAGCCACTGCGTTCTCGTTCGGGGCCCTGGGTGCTGCGCAGGCTGCGGATGTAACCGCGGCTATTGGTCAGAGTGGCGATTCCACCATGGTTTACCGTTTGGGCGCGCAGTGGGACTGGAACCATAGCTGGCTGGAAAGCAGCTACGGCCGTCTGACGGGTTATTGGGACCTGGGCTACACCTATTGGGATGGCGATGACACGGCGAGCAACCACAGCCTGTCCTTCGCCCCGGTATTCGTTTACGAGTTCGCCGGGCAGAACGTTCGCCCCTACATCGAAGCCGGCATCGGCGTTGCTGCGTTTTCCAGCACCGAGCTGGAAAGCAACGAGCTGGGTTCGTCCTTCCAGTTCGAAGATCGCATCGGTGTAGGCCTGCGTTTCGCTGGGCAGGAAATCGGCCTGCGGGCTATCCACTATTCCAACGCCGGTCTGAAGAAGCCCAACGATGGCGCCGAAGCCTACACCGTGCATTACCGCATGAGTTTTTAAGCAGCCGTCGCGGCACTGTGAAGAAATCGCCCCTCTACGAGGGGCGATTTCGTTTCAGGTGGTGCTCAGATCATTGGGTCCCAGCGCTGCGACCAGTCGGTGTCTTCGGCAATGATCTCGCGCAGCAGATCGAACGACTGCTGCAGCACTGCCGAGTCGCGCTCCCGGGAATATACCAGGTAGGTCGGGTAGCTGAACTCGGGCGCACGGGGTACGCGTTTGAGCACCTTCTTGTCCAGGTAGCTCTGCACCACTCGCGTGCGGAAGTAGCCAGAGCCGCCGTGTTCGAGGATGTACTGCAGGGCCAGCGGCCCGAGGTTGAAGGACACCGGCGCCTTGGCCCGATCCGGCAGCGCGCTGTCGTGTTGCAGGCGGAAGGCTTCGCCCCAGTCGACATACACGTAGGGTTCGGGATTCTTCGCACGCACCAGGATCAATTTTTCTTCCAGCAACTGCTCTACCTGCATGCCCGGCCAGTAGTTTGGCTGATACACCAGGGCGGCATCCAGCACGCCCAGTTCCAGTTGACGCAGCAGTTCCTGGCCGTCGCCGATATGGGTGTGCACGGCGTACTGGTCGATGTGCGCACGGATGCGACTGACCCAGCGCAGCATCAGCGGGTTGCACAGGCTGACTTCACCGCCGACGTGGATGACGTTGTGATAGCCATCCGGCAGGGGCAGGTCGCGCTGCGCCGCCTCCCAGGTTTGCAGTATCTGGTTGGCATAGGCGACGAAGGCTTCGCCGTCGGCCGTCAGCTTGGCCCCGGCTCGGTTGCGTACGAACAGCGTGCAGTTGAGGTGACCTTCGAGCTTCTGGATGCGCGCCGTGACGGCTGTCTGGGTAACGTGCAGGCGTTCGGCGGCGGCGATGAAGCTGCCGCTGCGAACGATTTCCAGAAAGGTGCGGGTCAGATCGATGTCCATGTCGTGGCGGTGCTCAGCAAGCGGGCAGACGGGTAGTGTAAGGGCTGCTCTGGCACTTTTCGATGAGCAGCCGCATTAGGGGGAGCGAGCTTGGATCGCAGTAGGTCGCCGCCTCAATCGAAGTGGGCCAACAGATCTCGTTGCAACGCCGCAATCACGTCGGTCTGGGTGATGATCCCCACCAGCTTTTCGTTCTCCAGCACCGGCAGGCAGTGCAGGCCGCGATCAGATAACACCCCAATCAGGTCGACGACGTGCGTATCGACATCGGTGCAGCGTACCGGGCTGCTCATCAGCTCCCCCAGGCGCGGGCGAGGGCGTCGTTTGAATAGGCCAAGGCGCTTGGCCGGGCGGTGATGCAAAGGGGCGATCAGGTCGCTGAGGCTGACGATGCCGACCAGTTGCTGATTATGGTCGAGGATTGGTAGCGCCTTGAGGTGGTGGTGGCGCAGCAGGTGCAGGCCCTGTTTGATGCTGGTGCCCGGCGTGGCGCAGATCAGGTCGCGTGACATCACCTGGCCGGCACGGATATCGCCCATGCTGCGGCGCAGCGCATAGCGCTCGGTGCTTTTGACGATCATCGCCAGGTCTTCGCGAGTCACGTCGACGAAGGCGCCGAGTTCGTCGAGCGCCTGGTCGAGGTCGGTATCGCGGATGCCCACGCGCTCGCCGGGCAACGGGTCGCGGGTATGGTGTGCATCGGCTGCTGGCGCAGTCTGGCGCGGGTAGCGCATGCCGGTGAGGTTGTTATAGATCAGAGCACTGCTCAGCAGGCCCAGCGCGGCGATCACCACCGTCATGGCCGGGTGCCAGGCGGGTATGCCCGGTGCCACGGGCGCGAATACGACGCAGAAGGCGATGGCACCGCCTGGCGGGTGCAGGCAACGCAGCGGGCACATCAGCAAAAGGCTCAGACCTATCGCCAGGGCGGCGCCAAGCAGGCTGTGATCGAGCAGATGACCGACCAGCACACCGACCAGCGTGGCGCACAGATAGCTGCCGAGGATCGACCAGGGTTGCGCCAGTGCGCCCGAAGAGACGGCGAACAGCAGTACCGCCGAGGCGGCCAGCGGGCCGGAGAAGTGCACGGCCAGCTGCGGGCCGAAAAGCTGGCCGCATAGCCAGGTGGTGAAGACAAAACCCAGGCTGGCGCCGAGTGCCGCGCGCAGCCATTCGCGTGGCCGCGTGTGTGAAGCCTCGGGGAGAAAGGCGATGCACCATTGGTGCAGGCGTGATGGTGTGTTCATGGTATCCGGTCAAAAAAGAGGGCCCTTCACTGCTGAAAAGCCCTGAGGGTGCCGCAAGCGGCACTTCTGGACGCCCGTCCGTGGGCGAAGGAACGTCAAGCGAGCAGAGACTCTTCGGTCGGATTGCCGGGCTCTTCTTCGAGTGGCTGTGTGGTGACCTTGCAAGGGCGACCCGTGGCTTGCGTCATGCGCGCCGCCGCTTCTGGATCGTCGGCGAAGGGCAGCAGGCTGGCCTGGTCGAGCGTCGACGGAATGCGACAATTCAACCAGCAACCGAGCAGGCAACCAAGCGTGGCGAGAACCGGCAGGATCAGGGCGTCAGGCATGGGCGGCGGCTCCAACATTCGGGGTGGAGGGCACAGCATCGATGCGTTCGCCGCTGCGTACCGTCAGCCAGGTGTTCCAGGCCATCAGCAGCATGCCGCTGGCGAAGACCGCCCCGCCAAGCAGGCGCACGACATAGCCGGGGTGGCTGGCTTCCAGCGCCTCGACGAAGGAGTAGGTCAGCGTGCCGTCCTCGTTCACCGCGCGCCACATCAGGCCCTGGGTGATGCCGTTGACCCACATCGAGGCGATGTACAGCACGGTGCCGATGGTCGCCAGCCAGAAGTGCGCATTGATCAGGCCGACGCTATGCATCTGCGTGCGGCCATAGAGCTTGGGCAGCATGTGGTAGAGCGCGCCGATGGAGATCATCGCCACCCAGCCCAATGCTCCTGCGTGTACGTGGCCGATGGTCCAGTCGGTGTAATGGGAAAGCGCGTTGACCGTCTTGATGGCCATCATCGGGCCTTCGAAGGTGCTCATGCCGTAGAAGGCCAGCGAAACGACCAGAAAGCGCAGGATCGGATCGGTGCGCAGCTTATGCCAGGCGCCGGACAGGCTCATCATGCCGTTGATCATGCCGCCCCAGCTTGGCGCCAGGAGGATGACCGACATGGCCATGCCGAGGGTTTGCGCCCAGTCCGGCAGAGCGGTGTAGTGCAGGTGATGCGGGCCGGCCCAGATATACAGGGTGATGATCGCCCAGAAGTGCACGATGGACAGGCGATAGGAATAGATCGGCCGCTCGGCCTGCTTGGGCACGAAGTAATACATCATCCCCAGGAAGCCTACCGAGAGGATGAAGCCGACCACGCTATGGCCGTACCACCACTGGATCATTGCATCGGTGGCGCCGGAGTACACCGAGTAGGACTTGAGCAGCGAGACTGGTTCGGCGATGTGGTTGACCACATGCACCATGCCCGTGACGATGATGAATGCACCGTAGAACCAGTTGCCCACGTAGATGTGGCGCACCTGGCGGCGAGCGATGGTGCCGAAGAACAGGTAGGCGTAGATCACCCACAACAGGGTGACCCACAAGGCGATCGGCCACTCCATCTCGGCATATTCCTTGGAGGAGGTGATGCCCAGCGGATAGCTGACGATCATCGCCAGCACGGCTGCCTGCCAGCCCCAGAACAGGAAGTTGGCCAGGCCGTCGGAGATGATCCGTACTCGACAGGTACGTTGCAGCACGTAGAACGAGGTGGCGAACAGCGCGCCGCCGCCGAAGGCGAAGATCACCAGATTGGTGTGGACGGGGCGGATACGTCCGAAGCTGAGCCATGGAATACCGAAGTTCAATTCCGGCCAGACCAGTTGGGCCGCGATGAATACACCCATGCCCATTCCGAGGATGCCCCAGAACAGGGTTGTGAGGGTGAAGCGGCGAACGATTTCGTAGTTGTAATAATGGGGGGCAGTCGCAAGGGTAGCCATAATGAATCCGTCTTGCTGAGAATTTCAGGCATGTCTCTCCTGTCGCTCGGAACGGGCTGTTGGTGGGTTCGCGAGAGCGTGGCGGGGGCGAAGGAAAGAGCACCGAAAGTGTGCGGGACGGCGATGGATTCGACTAATTAATAATAAATACGCTTTTATTCTGTTTTTTTGATATCAAGCCATGAAGTGCGACCGAGTAACGCACTGGATTGGTGCTGGTGCACTGAAATGGCTCGGTGTTGAGCCAGGGTGTTCCTTCATGGTTGATCGTTATGTATTTATAGAAATGCACTTACTCAACATTAAAATTCATACATAAGATGTTACTGGCTATAGGCGGTGGCGATGCCGCGGCGTTCTTCCAGGCATTCGGCGGCGCCGAGTTCGAACTCGCGGCAGATCAGCGGGCGCTGTGCATAGATGGTGCAGCGCATGCTGTCGCGATCGAGCGCTATGCACCAGCCGTCGTCCAGGCGGCGCATGACCTCACCGCCCCAGGCGTCGGTCTCGATGTAGCGTTGTGGCACGCCGGTGTCGCCGATCAGCATCACTTCCAGTTGGCAGCAGCAGGCTGCGCAGGTGCTGCAACTGATCTCGGGTTCGGTGGGCAGTTGGGTATGGGCAATGGTCTGGCTCATGGCGTGGCAGTTTACGCCATGCAGTGGATACGCGTGGCTTGGGCTGACAAGGTGCAGCGGACAGTGCAGTAGGCCGCAAGCTGCAAGCCACTTTCCGTAGGAGCCCCGCCTCGGGGCGAAGCGTTTTGGGGCCGCGCCGCCTGGTTCGCGGCGGGGCGCCGCTCCTACACATGCGGGCATTTGTGCTTTTCGTAGGAGCCCCGCCCCGGGGCGAAGCTTTTCGAACCCGAGCCGAAGCGGTTCGCGGCGAGGCGCCGCTCCTACGGAGGCTATCGGCTAGGCCGAGCGGCGGCTGCGCAGGCTCTGCTCGTATTGCGCACGATAGAGCTTGGCGAAGCCATGCAGTACCGGCATCACCACGGCCCAGACCAGCGCGAAGATCGCCAGGGTTGGCCAGGTACCCAGTGGCAGCGCGACGCCGGCAATCTTGGCGCCGCCGTAGTAGGACAGCGGCGCGGCAACTGCGCCGAGCAGGCTGGCTCGCCACCAGGGCTGGGCAGTCCAGGCCAGACAGTGATTGAGCGTGCTGGCCAGCAACAGCCAGAGCAAGGCCAGCCACAGGGGGATCAACTGGCGCTCCTCGCCGAAGTCGAACACGCCGAGGTTGAGCAGAAAGCTGTCCAGCGCACTGCCGGCGAGAAACACGCTGAGCAGCAACTTGCCTTCGGCAGCCCAACTGCTGACCCACAGCAGGTGCACACCGATGATCGCCGCCACCACCAGAAGCCAGGGGCTGTCGCCGGCAAAGACGCAGACCAGCCAGCCGAGCTGGAACAGGAGGGCATTGGCGATCAGCTTAGGCATCGAAATTTCCTAACAGAGGCGCAGGGCGAGCGGCCGGTTTGGCCAGCAGCAATTGCGCGGTGCCAATGGTGCGTTCGAGGAAGCCGCCTTCGCAATAGCAGAGGTAGAACTCCCACAGGCGATAGAAGTAATCGTCGTAGCCCAACTGCTCCAGGCGCTGCCGCGCGTGACGCAGGTTGTCGTGCCACAGGCGCAGGGTGCGCGCGTAGTGCAGGCCGAAATCTTCCATGTGATGCAGGTTGAAGTCGGTGTGTCGGGTTACGACATCGAGCATCTTGTTTACCGAAGGCAGGGCGCCGCCGGGGAAGATGTAGCGCTGGATGAAGTCCACCGACTTGCAGGCCTGTTCGTAGCGTTGATCACGGATGGTGATGGCCTGCAGCAGCATCAGCCCGTCGGGCTTGAGCAGGCGCGCGCACTGCTCGAAATAGGTGGGCAGGAAGCGATGGCCGACGGCTTCGATCATCTCGATGGAGACCAGCTTGTCGTACTGGCCATCGAGGTCGCGGTAGTCCTCCAGCAGCAGGGTGACGCGATCCTCCAGGCCCAGCTCGCGAATGCGTCGCTCGGTGTGGGCGTGCTGCTCGCGCGACAAGGTGGTGGTGGTCACCCGGCAGCCGTAGTGAGTAGCGGCGTAGATGGCCATGCTGCCCCAGCCGGTACCGATCTCCAGCAAGTGGTCCGTAGGCTGCAGTGCAAGTTTCTGGCAGATGCGCTGGAGCTTGTTTAGCTGCGCCTGTTCCAGGCTGTCGTCCTCGTTCGCGAACATGGCTGCCGAATACATCATGGTCGGGTCGAGGAATTGTTCGAACAGGTCATTGCCCAGGTCGTAGTGCGCGGCGATATTGCGGCGCGAGCCCTTGCGGGTGTTGCGATTGAGCCAGTGCAGGCCCTGGATCAGCGGCCGGCCGAGGCGCGCCAGGCCGCCTTCCATGGCGTCCAGCACGTCGAGGTTGGCGACGAAGATGCGGATCACCGCCGTCAGGTCCGGCGTGCTCCAGTAGCCATGGATATAGGCCTCACCCGAGCCGATCGAGCCGTTACCCGCCACCAGGCCCCAGACCGCAGGGTCATGCACCGTGATTTCGGCGCGCAGGCTGGCCTGCGGGTTACCGAAGTGCAGGCTGTCGCCCGCCTCGTGGATCACCAGCAGGCCGTGGTGCAGGTTCTGCAGCTGCCGTATCACGGCGCGCCGCAACAGACCGGCGCCAATGCCGTTGCCACTGCGTACCAGACTTCTGGTGGGATTCAGGCTAGAGCTCTTCATGGTGCATGTCCTTCACTTGCGGGCGGGCGACACGGAAGCTGCCTTCCGCGGGCTTGTGGTCGAAAATCGGGATGCGCTTGAACAGCAGGCGCATCGCCTGCCAGTAGATGGCGGCCAGGGTCTTGCCGGTCATCCAGGGGAAACTCAGCAGGTAGCGGTGCAGGCTGGCGCGGTCGAGGCCTTCGCGGTGCAGGCTGAGGCTGGCATCGAACATCTTGGTTTCGCCTTGCCAGTCGGCCATGTGCACGCCAAGGCGTTCGCCCACGGCGCTGAAACTCATGCGGTATTGCAGCTCGCGCGGCAGGAAGGGCGAGACGTGAAAGGCCTTGTCGACGCTGGCCTGGTGGCGGCCTTCGCCCTCTGCCGGCAGCACATAGTGATAACGCTCACGCCACGGCGTATTGCTGACTTCACAGAGAATCGCCATCAGGCGCTGGTCGGCGTCATGGCAGTAGAAGATGCTCACTGGATTGAAGGCCAGGCCCCAGCTGCGCGGCTGCGTCAGCACGCAGATGCGACCTTGCGGGCGTGTGCCCAGTGCCTGCTCCACGCGATCGCGCACCGCCTCATGCAGTGCCACGCCCTGGCGGGTGGACTCGGGCAGGTAGTCGCTCTCGCGAAAGGCGAATGGCGCCCAGCGGCCGGAACCGGCCAGCTTTGACAGGGCGAACAGCTGCGCCTGCTCACTCAGGTCGAGGTACAGCAGACCCATGCGATAGCGAAAGGCATGGGCGCGCGGGGCGAAGCGTCGATGCTGCACCCAGCCGCTGTAAAGGGCGCTGTGCATCAGAGCGTCTCTCCGAAGGCACGCGCTACGCGCAGTGCGCTGACCACGCCATCTTCATGAAAACCGTTGGCCCAGTAGGCGCCGCAATAGTAGGTGTGCTGCGCGCCGAGCAGCTCTTCCCAGCGCGCCTGGGCGGCGGTACCGGCCAGGCTGTACTGCGGGTGGGCGTACTGGAAGCGCGCGAGGATCTTGCTCGGGTCGATGGCGGCCGTCTGGTTGAGGCTGACGCAGAAGGTGGTATCGCTGTCGATGCCCTGCAGGATGTTCATGTCATAGGTCACGGCAGCCATCTGTTCACGCGGCCCACCGAGGCGATAGTTCCAACTGGCCCAGGCCAGCTTGCGCTTGGGCAGCAGGCGCGTATCGGTATGCAGCACCACATCGTTGTTGGCGTAGGGCAGGGCGCCAAGAATGTCCCGCTCCTGCTCGCTGGGCTGCTCGAGCAGGGCCAGGGCCTGGTCGCTGTGGCAGGCGAAGATCACCTTGTCGAAGCGCTCGCTGCCGGCCGCGCTGTGCAGGGTGACGCCATCCTGATCACGGACGACGCGGCTGACCGGGCAGTTGAGGCGAATGCGTTCGGCGAAGCTGGCGGTCAAGGGCGCCACGTAGCTGCGCGAGCCGCCTTCGATCACCTGCCAGGTCGGCCGGTCGCTGACCGAGAGCAGGCCGTGGTTCTTGCAGAAGCGCACGAAGAACTGCAGCGGGAAACCGAGCATGTCGGCCAGCGACATCGACCAGATGGCCGAGCCCATCGGCACGATGTAATGCTCGATGAAGCGCCGGCCGTAACCATTGCTGTCGAGGTACTGGCCGAGCGTGGTGTCGGCGTCGATGCGATTGCTGGCCAGGTCGTCCAGCGACTGGCGATTGAAACGCAGGATATCGCGCAGCATGCCCCAGAACGCCGGCGACACCAGGTTGCGGCGCTGGGCGAACAGGGTGTTGAGGTCGTGACCGTTGTATTCCACGCCGGTGGCGGGGTCGCTGACCGAGAAGCTCATTTCGGTGGGCTTGAAGCCGACGCCGACTTGTCCCAGCAGGCGGATGAAGTTGGGGTAGGTCCAGTCGTTGAAGACGATGAAACCGGTATCTACCGCATAGCTGCGGCCGTCCACCTGCACGTCGACGGTATGGGTGTGGCCGCCGATCCAGTCGCTGGCCTCGAACACCTGAATGTCGTGCTGGCGGTTGAGCAGGTAGGCGCAGGTCAAGCCGGCGATGCCGCTGCCGACGATGGCGATTTTCATGCGTTGTCCTCGTTGCGCGCCAGGCGGCGACCTATGGCCAGTTGCAGGCTGCTGGGCAGGCTGCCGAGCAGTTTCAGGATGGCAATGAAGGGGGTGGGGAAAGCGATCTCGTGCGGGCGCTTGTCCAGGCGTGCGGCGATGTGCCGTGCGGCGCGCTCCACCGGCCAGCGCATTGGCATGGGGAAGTCGTTCTTCTGCGTCAGCGGGGTATCGACGAAACCCGGACTGACCAGGGTGACGTCGATGCCTTCTGCCGCCAGGTCGATGCGCAGCGTCTGCATCAGGTAGCGCATCGCCGCCTTGGACGCACCGTAGGCCTCGGCGCGTGGCAGCGGTAGGAAGGTGACCGAACTGCCGACGCCGACCAGGTGCGGGCGGTTGCCTTGGCGCAGCAAGGGCAGGGCGGCCTCGATGCAGTAGCTGGCGGCGAACAGGTTGGCGCTGACCACACGTTCGATCATCGCCGCCTCGAACTGGCGCACGTCGACGTATTCGCAGGTGCCGGCGTTGAGGATCACGCAATCCAGCGCGCCCCACTCTTGAGCGATGCGCTCGCCAATCGCGCGTACCTGCTCGGCGTCGGTCAGATCACCCGGGGCGACCAGCACCTGATCGCCATAGCGTGCTGCGAAGTCCTGTAATGGGCCACTGCTACGCGCGCTCAGTGCCAACTGATGGCCGGCCTTTAGTAGTTCTTCGGCCAGTGCGGCGCCGATGCCGCTGCTGGCGCCAGTGAGCCAGATACGTTTCATGCCAGCCTCCGTTTCAGCCAGGCGATCACGCTACCGAGCAGCGGCAGGTGTTCGTAGAGCAGTGCGCCGGCATCGAAATAATCACGGTGTTGATAGACGCGCTCGCGCCAGAGCAGGTGCGAGCAGCCTTCGACGGCGATCTCGGCGCCGCCGCGCAGGCGCGGATGGCGATAGCGCATGGTCCAGCGCAGGTAGCCTTCGCCTTCGGCGACCTGATCGAAGCCGTGAAATTCGAAATGCAGCGCTTCCACATTGGCGTACAGCTCGGCGAAATAGCGGCGTACCGCCGTCAGGCCGTGCACCTCATGCAGCGGGTCGCGAAACAGCACGTCATCGCTGTACAGCTCGCCGAGCAGATCGAGGTTGTCCTTGCTCAGCGCGGCGAAGCGCTCGGCGAAGTCATGAAGGAATGCACTCATGCCGGAACCTCCCGCGCAGACAGGTTCTTGAACGCCGCTAGCGCGCGTTCGCGCGAGCGCGACAGATCGACGATCGGGCGTGGGTAACCGGCGGGCGCGAACAGGCCGCCCAGTGCGGATGGATCATGAATATCGCGCTTGTTCAGCCCGGCCAGTTCCGGCACCCACTGGCGAATGAACTGGCCTTCGGGATCGAACTTCTGCGACTGGCTGATCGGGTTGAAAATGCGGAAGTACGGCGCTGCATCGGTGCCAGTGGAGGCGCTCCATTGCCAGCCGCCGTTGTTCGCCGCCAGGTCGCCATCGATCAGGTGACGCATGAAGAAGCGCTCGCCCTCGCGCCAGTTGATCAGCAGGTTCTTGGTCAGGAACATGGCGACGATCATGCGCAGGCGGTTGTGCATCCAGCCGGTTTCCAGCAGTTGGCGCATGGCCGCATCGATGATCGGCAGGCCGGTGCGGCCCTCTTGCCAGGCGGCCAGGTCTTCCGGGGCGTGGCGCCATGGCAGCGCCTCGGTTTCCAGGCGGAAGGCACGGTGGCGCGATACCCGTGGGTAGCCGACCAGTGTGTGCTTGTAGAACTCACGCCAGAGCAGCTCGTTGATCCAGGTGACGATGCCTGGGTTGCCACTGTCGAACTCACCCTGATTGGCCGCGAGTGCGGCATGCAGGCATTGCCGCGGCGATACGACGCCGGCGGCCAGATAGGCCGACAGCTGGCTGGTGCCAGGCTTGGCGGGGAAGTCGCGTTCATCCTTGTAGTAGGCCACCTGCTCGTCGGCAAAGCGCTCCAGGCGCTGCAGCGCAGTGTTCTCTCCGGCGGGCCAGAGCAGGCGCAGGCTGTCGCTGGGTGTAGCGAAACCCTCTACGGTTTCGGGAACGACGTCACTGCTGATGGCCTGCGGCGTTTGTGCCTTCGGAGGGGCGATCAAGGCCGGCAGGGCTGTGTGCAGACGCTCGTAGCACACCTTGCGGAACTGGCTGTAGACCTGGAAATAGCCGCCGGAGCGGGTCAGTACGCTGCCAGGTTTGAACAACAGTTGATCTAGATGGCTGTGCCAGGCGATGGACTGCTGGCCGAGGTAGGCGCAGACCTGCTGATCGCGCAGGCTTTCGTTGACGCCGTACTCCTCGTTGACGTGCACGGCGCTGATGTCGTGTTCATGGCAGACCTCGGCGACCTGCACCGGCGCCTCGCTCCAGTCTTGGCAGTGGCGTACCAGCAGCGGCACATTGAGCGCCGCCAGGGCCTTGCTCAGCTCCGCCAGGTTGCGCAGCCAGAAGTCCACCTTGCTCGCGGCATCGTCATGGCGCTGCCACTGGCCGGGCGTGACGAGATACAGGGCGATGGTCGCGCCGCTGCTCATGGCGCGGCTCAGGGCGGTGTTGTCCTGGGTGCGCAGGTCGCTGCGAAACCACATCAGTTGCTGCATGGGGTTACCTCTTGGGTGCCGAGCAAGCCATGGCGCAGCAGCCAGGCGTGCGCGGCGAGCGGGTCGCTGGCCGACTCCAGGCCAGTCAGCGAGTCGCGGTGAATGTGAGCGGCGGGGCCGGCGAGCAGCAGCGGCACCGGGCATTGTTCGGCCAGACGGGGTAACTGGCGGCGTACCAGGGCGCCGTCCAGCGCTTCTTCGGCGTACAGCAGCACGGCGCGCGGGGCGATGTGCTCCAGCGCCGTCAGCAGTTCATTGGTCGGCAGCGGCCAATCGAAGACCTCCACCGGACAATCGCTGGCGCTGGCCAGCCAAGCGCACAGCCACAGGCCCGGCTCCATTGGCGCCTCACCGAGGTTGATCAGCAGCAGCGGCGCGCCGCCGACCTGGCGATTGCAGTGATAAATGCGAGTGGCCAGCTTGCTGCGTAGCCAGGAGAGGAAGAACACCTGCTCGGCGCGTGCGCCGAATTGGCCTTGCCAGCGCTGGCGCAGATCACCGAGCAGCGGCCACAGCAGTTGTTCGACCAGGGGGCTGGCCGGGTAGAGCGCCAGTGCCGAGTTGAAGCGATCATCCAGGCGTCGCTCGTTGAACTGAACGATGCAGCCGAGCAACTCGTTGCGCTGACGTGACCAGTTGTCGGTGTGGGTTGCTTGCGGCACCTGCTCGTGGTCGAGCAGCGCCTTGACCTGGCCGACGGCAACGCCGCGAGCCAGCCAGGCGAGAATGGCGTTGATGCGTGCGAGATTGGCTGGTGAATAGAGGCGGTGTCCCTTGGGTGTGCGGTAGGGCACGATCAGCCCGTAGCGGCGCTCCCAGGCGCGCAGGGTCACGGCGTTGATGCCGGTGCTGCGGGCCACCTCGCGAATAGGCAGGTAGCCCTCATCGAGTGCCTGGCGGTAGTCGTGGCCGACTTCGTCGTCGGCGATGGTTTCGCTGGTCATGGCATCACAGCGCATTGCGCAGGCTGAGTGGCTCGGGGTGCGGCTGCAGATACGCCTGCTCGGCGATGTAGCGATCCGGGTGACGGCGGAAGTGGTGTTTGAGCAGCGTCAGCGGCACCACCAGCGGCACGATGCCCTCGCGGTATTGACCGATCAGTTGCTGCATCTCCTGCTTGTCCTCAGGGCTCAGGCTGCGTTTGAGGTAGCCGCTCAGGTGCTGCAGCACGTTGCTGTGGGTGCCACGGGTGGCGCATTTCTTCAGCGCGCTCATCAGTTCGCTGAAATAGCGCGGCGCCAGCTCGCCGAGATCGTGCTGGCTCAGGTCGCCGAGCATGCGCCCGAGCGTCTTGTAGCGCACCGGGTCGGTGGCCATCAGCAGGTACTTGTAGCGCGAGTGGAAGGCGATCAGTGAACGGCGCGTCAGACCCTGCAGCAGCAGGCGTTGCCATTCGGCGTGGGCGTAAACGCGGGTGATGAAGTTCTCGCGCAGGACCGGGTCGTTGAGGCGACCGTCTTCTTCCACCGGCAGATCCGGGTGCCGCGCGCAGAAGGCGGCGGCGAAGATGCCGCGGCCCGGCTCGCTCGGGCGTCCGCCTTCCTGGTAGACCTTGACCCGCTCCAGGCCGCAGGAGGGCGACTGCTGCATGAAGATGTAGCCGCTGATGCCTTGCAGCTCGTTGGCCATGCGCTCGCCGTACGCGGCCAGGGCATCGGTGACGTCGCGCGAGCGGTCGACGGTGCCGACAGCACGCGGCTCGTGTGGGTCGCCAACCAGACGAATCGGTTCCCTCGGAATCGACATGCCGATGCCGACCTCGGGGCAGACCGGGATGAAATCGAAGTGTTCGGTGAGGCTGCGGCTGCACAGGCGCGACAGCTTGTGGCCGCCGTTATAGCGGACTTCGGCGCCCAGCAGGCAGGCGCTAATGCCCAATTTAGCCTTGCTCGCTTGCATAACCTGACCTCGTTAGACCTTGTACATGAAGCAATCCATGTACAACTTGTGTCTATCATAGGTGTGTGGTTATACAAGTCAAATGCTTTGTACAGGTTTGGTATTGGTTTTCTTGTGCAGGCAGACGGCGTCAACCGATGGGGGCTGACGCCAGGTTTCGCGGGAGGGTCAGCGCCAGCCTTGCAGCCAGCGTTCGGTATCTTGTAGTTGACGCCAGTCCAGCTGCTGGCTGCGTTGTGTGAACACCGCCTGAAGCTCGACGCCGAGGACGTTGTCTTGCTCGTCGCGGATCAGTTCGGTCACCAGGAAATGACGCTCGCGATTCTGCGGCTGCGCGGCCGTCCATTTCGACAACAGCAGTTTGCGTGGGTTGAGACGACGCTTGTCGGGCGTGCTCATTGCAGGTGCTCGAGCAGGCGGCGTGCAGCATCCTGGCCGCTAAGCCAGGCACCTTCGACGCGGCCCGACAGGCACCAGTCGCCACAGGCGTACAGGCCCAGGTCGGCGTCGGCCAGCGCGCCCCATTGGTGGGCTTGCGCCGGGCGGGCATAGAGCCAGCGGTGGGCGAGGGTGAAGCTCGGGGCCGGCACGGCGCAGCCGATCAGCTCGGCGAAGGCACCGTGCAACTGTTCGATCACTGCTTCCTTGGGCAGATCCAGGTTCTGTCGGCTCCAGGCGCTGCTGGCGTGCAGCACCCAGGTGTCGAGGTGGTTGTCGCGGCCGGGTTTGCTGCGGTTGCGTGCCAGCCAGTCGAGCGGACTGTCCTGCACGAAGCAGCCTTCCACGCGGGTATCAAGCGGGCGTTCGAAGCCCAGCGCCACCGCCCAGGTCGGCTCCATGATCACGCTCGCTGCGGTGCCAGCCAGTTTCGGCGCGGCTGCCAACAGGGCACTGGCTTGGGGCGCGGGCGTAGCGACGATCACATGGCTGTAGGGGCCGTGGCTGTTGCCTTCGGCATCGAGCAGGCTCCAGTAGCGGTCGCCACGGAACACTTCGGTGATACGGCAACTGAATTTGACCGGCAGGGCGCCGAGCATGGCACGGGTGATGGCACTCATACGCGGGCTGCCGACCCAGCGTAGTTGCTCGTCAGGTGAGGCGCTGAGCTGGCCGTCCCGGGCGTTGTACAGGCTCGGTTGCCACTCGGCGACCCAGCCACGCGCCTGCCATTGCTGCACCACCTCGACGAAGCGGCGGTCGCGTGCGGTGAAATATTGCGCGCCGAGATCCAGGCTGCCTGCGTCACTGCGCTTGCTCGCCATGCGCCCGCCGCTACCACGGCTCTTGTCGAACAGTTCGATGTCCTGGCCGGCGGCGTGCAGGGCCTGGGCGGCGGATAGCCCTGCGATGCCGGTGCCAATGATGGCGATGGGTGCGTTCATGGTTACCTCGTCAGCGCTGAATGCTATACAGGCTAAGGTTTGGACAAAAGCTATACAAGGGTGTTTTCATGTACAGCTGTCGCCGAAACCGGCGCTCCCTTGCTTTAGGTTTAGGACAAACGCGACAGGTATGCGCGTCATGAACCAGACTAAAGGTGAAGTTTCTTCCATTGCCATGCGAGGACGATGCCATGCATATCCTGCTGACCGGCGGCACCGGTCTGATCGGACGAGCGCTCTGCGCGCACTGGAGCGAGCAGGGCCACCGCCTGACTGTCTGGAGTCGTGAGCCAAGCAAGGTCGCGCGCCTCTGCGGGGCCGATGTTCGAGGCATTGCCCGGCTTGAAGAGCTGGGTGAAGAACCACTGGACGCGGTGATCAATCTGGCCGGCGCGCCCATTGCTGACCGCCCCTGGAGCAGCAAGCGCAAGGCGCTGCTGTGGTCCAGCCGTATCGGGGTGACCGAGCAGTTGCTGACCTGGCTGCAGGGGCGTACACAGCGTCCAGCGGCGTTGCTGTCGGGCTCTGCAGTGGGTTGGTACGGCAACGGCGGTGAACGTGAGCTGAGTGAAGATACGCCGCCGGTCACTGATGATTTCGCCGCCCAGTTGTGTGGCGCCTGGGAAGAAACTGCACAACGCGCCGAGGAGCTGGGGATTCGTGTGGTGCTGGTGCGCACCGGCCTGGTGCTGAGCCCTGACGGCGGCATGCTCAAGCGTCTGTTGCTGCCGTTCAAGCTTGGTGTTGGCGGCCGGATTGGCGATGGCCGGCAGTGGATGCCCTGGATTCATATCGCCGATCAAATCGGCCTGATCGATTTTCTCTTGCAGCACGGCGATGCTCGCGGTCCTTATAATGCCTGCGCGCCGCTACCGGTGCGTAATGCCGAGTTCAGCAAAGCGTTGGGACAAGCGCTGAGTCGCCCGACGCTGTTTCCGGTACCTGCCTTCGTACTGCGCGCTGCATTGGGCGAGATGTCCGAGTTGCTGCTGGGCGGTCAGCGCGCCGTGCCGACGCGTCTGCTGGAGGCAGGTTTCAGTTTTCGTTTCACCCATCTGGATGTGGCACTAGCCGATTTGCTGGGCCATCAATAGCTAGGATTTCGCATGACCGATCACGCATTGTTGCTGGTTAACCTGGGTTCGCCCGCGTCCACCGAAGTAGCCGATGTCCGCCGTTACCTCAATCAGTTCCTGATGGATCCCTACGTGATCGACCTACCCTGGCCGCTGCGTCGATTGCTGGTGTCGCTGATTCTGATCAAGCGTCCTGCGGCATCGGCGCACGCCTATGCCTCGATCTGGTGGGAAGGCGGTTCGCCGCTGGTAGTGATCAGCCGCCGTCTGCAGGAAGCGATGAAGGCTCAGTGGACTCAGGGGCCGGTAGAACTGGCCATGCGTTATGGCGAGCCTTCCATCGAGTCGACCCTGCAGCGTCTGGCCGCGCAGGGGATTCGTGAGGTGACCCTGGCGCCGCTGTATCCGCAGTTTGCCGACAGCACCACCACCACGGTGATCGAGGAGGTCAAGCGGGTGGTGCGTGAGCGTGGGTTGAAGATGCGTCTGTCCACGCTGCCGCCGTTCTACGATCAGCCGGAGTATCTTGACGCCCTGGTGGCCAGTGCCAAGCCTTACCTGGAGCAGGAATTCGATCACCTGTTGCTGAGCTTCCACGGCCTGCCGGAGCGTCACCTGCACAAGCTCGATCCCAGCGGTCACTGTCTGAAAGGCGACGACTGCTGCCGCAGCGCTTCGCCCGCGGTACTCGCCAACTGTTACCGCGCGCAATGCCTGCGCAGCGCCGAGTTGTTCGCTCAGCGCATGGGCCTGCGCCCGGAACAATGGTCGGTGAGCTTCCAGTCGCGCCTGGGGCGCGCCAAGTGGATCGAGCCCTACACCGAGACGCGTCTCGACGAGCTGGCGGCGCAGGGCGTGAAGAAGCTGCTGGTGATGTGCCCGGCCTTCGTCGCCGACTGCATCGAGACCTTGGAGGAGATCGGCGACCGTGGCCGCGATCAGTTCGTCGAGGCCGGTGGCGAAAGCCTGCAGCTGGTGCCCTGTCTGAACGATCATCCTGACTGGGCGGCGGCGTTGAAGGTGTTGTGCGAGCGCGCGCCGTTGATGATCTGAGTACTTGTTTAGGTAGAACAGGTGCAGCAGCCTACACCGCTCAGAGACTGAACCATAGGAGCCGGCTTGCCGGCGATCCGCTAAAAAGCATCGCCGGCAGGCCGGCTCCTACACGCTTGACTGACAGGCATCGTGCTTTGACGCGGCTGTTGAATCCCGGTGCCAAAGCATTCGTATCGGCAGGTATGAAGCATTCGTCGGCCTGATAACACCTTCGAGCGATACTCACTGCCGTTTATATCGTCCTAAGCTGGCGCTTCTTTCAACCGTCGCGCATCGCGTTCTGCGGTGCCGAGGAGAGCGTCCGTGCATAACAACAATAACGGCTATCCCTCCAGTGCCCGAGCCTGGACCACTGTTGCCATCCTGATGGTGGCGTATGTCCTGTCCTTCGTTGATCGGCAGATTCTCAACTTGCTGGTCGAGCCCATTCGCCGCGATCTGGCGATCAATGACACGCAGATGAGCCTGCTGATGGGCCTGTCGTTCGCTCTGTTCTATACCGTGTGCGGCATTCCGCTGGGCCGTGTGGCCGACACCCGCAGCCGGCGCGGGCTGATCGCTGTCGGCATTCTGTTCTGGAGCGCCGCTACCGCCGCCTGCGGCATGGCCAAGCTGTACTGGCAGTTCCTCCTGTGCCGCATCGGCGTGGGTGTGGGCGAGGCAGCGTTGTCGCCCGCCGCCTATTCGCTGATTGCCGACAGCTTTCCCGCCGAGCGCCGGGCCACGGCCATCAGCGTCTATTCCATGGGCGTCTACCTCGGCTCGGGCCTGGCCTTTCTGGTTGGCGGCCTAGTCATTCAGTTTGCCTCTGCGCAGGGCGACGTTACGTTGCCGGTGCTGGGTGAAGTGCGTCCCTGGCAGCTTATCTTCCTCATTCTTGGCGGTGCCGGCGTGCTCTTCACGTTGTTGATGTTCGCGGTCAAGGAGCCTGCTCGGCGTGGCGCCGGTGCTGGGGTGGCGGTGCCGCTCAGTGAAGTGGGGCGCTACATTCGTGCCAATCGACGTACCGTGCTGCTGCACAATTTCGGCTTCGCCGGTTTGGCCTTCGCCGGTTACGGTAGCGCCGCCTGGATACCGACCTTCTTCATCCGTACCCACGGTTGGGATGCCGGCCAGGTCGGCATCGTCTACGGCAGTATCGTTGCGGTGTTCGGTTGCCTGGGGATCGTCTTCGGTGGGCGACTGGCTGACTGGATGGCCAAGCGCGGGCGCAGCGATGCCAACATGCGTGTCGGCCTTTACGCGGCCCTGGGTGCGTTACCCATGGTGGTGCTGTATCCGTTGGTGGACAGTGCATTCTGGGCCAGTGTGCTGATGGCCCCCACGGTGTTCTGCCTGAGCATGCCGTTCGGCGTGGCGCCAGCGGCGATCCAGGAAATCATGCCCAATTCGATGCGCGGCCAGGCGTCGGCCATCTATCTGTTCGTCATCACCCTGATCGGCCTGGGAGTGGGGCCGACCGCCGTGGCGCTGGTCACCGACTTCGTCTTCGCCGATGACGCCGCGCTGCGCTATTCGCTGCTGATCATCACCACCCTGGCAGTGTCGACGTCGATCATCCTCCTGGCCAAGAGCCTCAAGCCGTACCGCGAAAGCGTCACGCGGTTGGAGCAATGGGCCGCTAATCCGGCCTGAGCAGGCGCATTTTCCTGCCGTGTCTTGCGTTGATCGGCACGATTTATGCGCCAGGGCACAGGCAGCGTGGAATTTTTGCGCTTTACTGAGGTTCTGAGTGTTGCGCGCGCCATTGGGGCGCGTGCCAGCCAGGGAACCTCTGCATGGGAGCGAGGCCAGCGTCTGCTGCACAGGGCAGGCCAATCAACAACTGGGTATGTTTGCAGCGGTTAGTGCTGCCGGTGCTGGCTGTGCTGTTGCTGCTCAGCGGCTGCAGTGGTCGTCTGGATAACGATTCCATCCTGCACACGCGCAATCCGCTCAAACCCACCGAGGTGCTGCAGACGGACGTCGATCGCATGGCAACCCTGGCCATGCGTAACAATCTCAACAGCCTCTATCGGCTGATGAACAAGCTGTATCAACGTAACCCACGCGAGTGGCGCAAGAATTCCCTGCCCGACGCCGCTGCTGCCGAGCGCGCTATCCAGTACGCCATCGAACATAACCAGGACTGGCCAACCTTGGGCGGCCGACGTGATGTCGCTGCGCTGGATTATTCGCTGAGCCCGGCATTTCAGGGCGACCGCGTGGCAGCCTTCACCTATGCCATTGGCAGCATGCTGGTGACGGCTCACGGTGGCCGCACCGAGTTCTACCTGACCGACAGCTTCAATGCGCAGTTCATCCACAACGCCGCGCGCAATCTGGAGAAGGCCGGCTGGATGCTCTCGCAACGGCGTGACGCCACGGGCCAGCCGATGCTGCTATCCAACGAGTTCTCCGAGCAGGGCAACAACCTCAGCTATGCAGTGGAGTTCGGCAAGATGGTGGCGCGCCTCGATCTGCTCACCCATGTGCTGGAAGAGCGTTACCGGCGGATGGGCGCCAACTACGCCCAGAGCCTTTTTCTGCTGAATTTCCTGCCGGTGCAGTAGCGCGTCACTGGTGCCAGCGTTGCTGAATCTCATCCAGCGTACCGGCCTTGCGCAGGCGCACCAGCGCTTCGGAGAACTGCCGGGCGCGCTCGGTATCACCCTTGGCGAAGGCGACGAAGCGCGGCATCTGAATCAACGGGCGAGGTAGCACGCGCACCTGTTCCTGGGCGCGCTGTTCGCGAATGAAATAGAGCAGTTGGGTATGGTCGCCGACGATGATGTCGATGCGTCCGGCCAGTAGCATCGACACCAGTTGCCGTGGATTCTGGGCGCTGGTGTCACGGGCCAGATCGGTGCGGTCGAAGTTTTCTTCATAGGCATAGCCGCGAACCTGGCCGATCACGTACGGCGACAGGTCATCCAGCGTCTTCCAGTCGCTGATGGCGGTCTTGGCGGTGGTCATGAACACGGTCGAGCCGCTGCGCAGCGGACCGACCAGCTCGTATTGCTGCTGACGTTGCGGGGTACCGGCGAACTGGAAGGCCATCTGTACTTCCCCGCGGTCGAGCATGCGCTTGACGCGCTCCCAGGGGTAGAGACGGATTTCATACGGCACCTGCGCTTCGCGCAGTACCGCGTCGACCAGTTCGACGTCGAGCCCGCGCGGCGTATCGTCCTCGGCGGTGACGAAGCTGTAGGGGGCGAACTGTTCGTCGCCCACTACCCGCCAGGGCTGTGCTGCCAGCGAATGGGTCAGAGCCAGTAGAGCGAGCAACAGATAGCGCATCACGGCGTTCCTCATGACCGGCCTGTTTTCAGGCTAGTCAATTTCTGCGAGGGACGGCTGTAAATCAGACCTTGCGGACGAACTCGGACTTGAGCTTCATCGCACCGATGCCATCGATCTTGCAGTCGATATCGTGATCGCCGTCGACCAGGCGGATGTTCTTCACCTTGGTACCCACCTTGACCACCAGCGACGAGCCTTTGACCTTGAGATCCTTGATCACGGTGATGGTGTCGCCGTCCTGCAGCAGGTTGCCGACCGAGTCCTTGATCACGCGCGCGTCATCGCTGTTCTCGGCGCTCTCGCCGGCTTTCCACTCGTGGGCACATTCGGGGCAGACCAGCTGCGTGCCGTCTTCGTAGGTGTATTCGGAGTTGCATTTGGGGCAGGGCGGCAGAGCGGTCAAGGCTTGTCCTCGGTGAGCTGGAATAAACCGCAGATTATATAGGGTTTTGTTCGCGGGCGCCGCTCTAGGACGTGAAGCCACCGAGATATGGGTGTTTTAAATATTGGACTTATCAGCGGGAGGTGGTTTACCTGTATTTCCCTTTAAGCGCCTTTTTATGGGCGTTTACTTGATATGCCAACGATGAGGTACCAGAAAATATCGAGCAGATTTGTTTGACATATTTTACGGCTCGGGCAGACTGGCTGCAGATTCCGTTGCCGAACCGGGTAACGGGCAGCATCGCTGCAGCCCCTCTCTGGATAGAGTTGACCCGGTTCGAGCCGCCGTCGGAAGGCGGCACTCAGGCTCAGGATGAGTCTCGGTGCGCGGGGTTAGCCAAACAGGCCGCACGTGTTACAGCAGAGTGTTCTGCTGGCCAGCGGTCTGCACAGCAACGATAGGCCCGGCCTGTCCCAAGGTGACGTATGTCCGACAACAAGATCCGCAACACCCCCAGCAAGAACAATCTCCGCAAGCCCGTCGTGTTGATGTCCATGGGCGCTCAAGAGCGCAAGGGCCACGACTATCAGGTAATGACCCACAAATACATTCAGCCCCTGGTCGAGTTCTCCGGTTGTGTGCCGGTGCTGGTGCCCACCTGCTGTGGCATCGACGACCTCGAACAGTACCTGGACATGGCTGATGGCGTGTACTTGACCGGTGCCGGCAGCAACATCGACCCGGCGCTCTATGGCCAGGAAAACGAGACGCCGAACAAAGGCCAGGACCGCGATCGCGACCTGTTCGATCTACCGTTGATCCGTGCCGCCATCGCTCGCGGTCTGCCGATCTTCGGTATCTGCCGCGGCATGCAGGAAATCAACGTGGCGCTGGGTGGCGACATCTACCAGAAGGTCTACGCCGAGCCGGGTTTCAACGACCATCGCGAGAATCCCGATGACCCGGTCGAGGTGCAGTACGCGCCCAGCCACAGCGTGCGCCCGGTAGCCGGTAGCTGGTTCGCCGAGCTGATGGGCAAGGAAGAGATTCAGGTCAACTCCCTGCACGGCCAGGCCATTCGCAACCTGGGCAAGGGGCTGGAAGTGCTGGCCACCGCCGAGGATGGTCTGATCGAGGCGATCCACGCGCCGAGCCTGTCGCCCTTCCTGTTCGCGGTGCAGTGGCACCCGGAATGGCAGGCGGCGAAGAACCCGGATTCGGTGAAGATCTTCCAGGCTTTCGGTGACGCCTGTCACCGCCGAGTCGCCTCGCGCAACAGCCGTCAGGCTGCCTGATCCGCGCCAAACGCGCCGCTGGCCCCTGCATCAGTAGGGGCTTGGCGGTTGCGGCCAGTTCAGGGTGCCGCTGTCGCTGAAGCGACGCGTGCCGAACAGGCCATCGGCGAGTTTGCCGCGCAGCACGTAGGGCACTTCCTGGCCGGGTTGATAGCCGGCCGCGCCCCAGGCCTGACGCACCACTGAAAACGCCGAAATGCTCACCGGGACGCTCAGTACCGTCTCGCCGAAGCGTGGCACGCTGCCGCTCTGGTCGCTGACGCCACTGGCCAGCGGTTGGCCGTTTACGTCCAGATCCAACGCCACGCCGTTGAAGCTCACCGCGCTGTCATTGGGGTTCTGCACTCGCAGCTTGACCGCGAAACGCACTTCCAGGCCCTGACCGGGCAAAGGTTCCAGGCCGACGAGGTCGACCCGTAGCGGATCACGATTGCTCAGGCTGGCGCAGGCGCCCAGGCTGGCCGCGAGCAGGCTGATCAGACAGAGACGGAGCAGGCGAGGCATGACGATCTTCCCTGGACTTGATGGGTTCAGGATAGAAGACCGCAGTGCGCGCCATTAGCTCCCGGCACGTTGCCGGCTGCCCAGCACCAGTGCGATACCGCCGAGCACGGCGACGGCACTCAAGGTCAGGCGCAGAGACAGCGCTTCGCTCAGTAGCAGGCTGCCGCCGAGAGCGGCGAGAATCGGCACGCTCAGTTGCACCGTGGCGGCCTGGCTGGCGCGTAGTCCTGGCAGGGCGCTGTACCAGATGGCGTAGCCAACGCCGGAGGTCAGGGCGCCGGACAGCACGGCGTAAAACAGGCCTGGCCCGTCCCAGTCGAGCTGTGGCAGCAGCACCAGCGCCAGCAGCAGGGCCAATGGGGCTGCACGCAGGAAGTTGCCGGCGGTCACGGCCAGCGGATCACCCTGGCCGCGCCCCAGCAGCGAGTACGCTCCCCAGGCGATGCCGGCCAGCAGCATCAGCAAGGCCGCCAGCAGCGGTGGCGCACTGGCGCCAGGTAGCAGCAGCGCCAGCAGGCCGGCAGTCGCCAACGCTGTACCGAGGCTGGCGCCCAGCCCCAGGCGTTCGCCACGCAGCAAGCCCCAGAGCAGCATGCTCAATTGCACCGAGCCGAACAGCAGCAGGGCGCCGATGCCGGTATCCAGTTGCAGATAGGCGAAGGAAAACGTTGAGGCGTAAGTGAACAGTGCCAGTGCGCCTGGCCAGTTACCGGCAATGGGTTGTCTGGCCTGCCTCAGCCTGAGCAACAGCCAGAGCGTCAGCGCGCCGGCGAGTAGGCGGATCGCCGTGAAGCTGGCGGCATCGATGTCGGTTTCACGCAGTGCCAAGCGGCACAGCAGCGAGTTGCCGGCGAAGGCCAGCATGGCAAGGCAGGTAAGCAGCAGGATACGCGGTGGCATCGTCCATCCTTGGGTGAAGGTCTGGTGATGCCATGCAGCTAACCACGCCAGGCTGGTCGATGGCATTGGCAGAAGGTCGCAAGTGGCTGCGACCTTGGCCATTCAGGCAGGGGCAAACGATCAGAAGTGCGCTTTGACCAGCAGGCTGGCGGTGTTCTGATCGGTGGAACCTACGAAGTTTTCGCTGACGAATCCGCCGTCCTTGATGCCGTACTTGTTCTTCCAGTAGTCGTATTCGATACCGACGTAGAGCTGCTTCTCGCCCCACTTCAGCGCTTTGCCCAGGTCGTACTTGATCTGCGGGTTGAAGTGCAGGTTGGCGTGGTAGTCGCCACGGCGGTTGCTGTCGTTGTCCACCACCCAGTCCATGAAACCATCGATGAGGATGTCCGATTCGCCGACGGGGATGGTGTAGCTCCACACCGGGGTGATCTGCCAGACGTTGCTGCCAGGGCGGCTGCCGTCGGTGGTGCGCAGGTAGGTGTTGAGCTGGAAGTAATCGAAGCCGGGGATGTCCAGGTCGACCGCCGGGCCGATCAGGTAGGACTCGACGTCGTCTTCACCGAATTCGTAGGTGGTGGAGATCAGCACGTCCTTGATCGGCCCGAAGGAGAAGTCGGCACCGGTGATCTTGCCCAGCGAGAAGCGCGGGCTGAATTCGCCATAGAAGGTATGGCCGTCACCCGCGCCGTTGGTGGCGTCGGTGTTGTACTTGATCACGTCGACGAACAGGAACAGGTCACCGAAGCTCCAGCCGCTGGCGTGCTCGAAGGTGATGGTCTGCTGGATTTCCGGGTCGATCTTGAAGTCCTGGCCATAGAGGTAGGTCAGGCTGTTGTTCTGCCACTGCATCAGGTCACCGGCAATGGCCTGGCCGCCCGCCAGCAAACCGCCGGCCAGTGCCAGCGAAGAGAGAGTGCGATTCATGAAAGCTCCTGGTGGTTAAGACGTGTCGTTATGGTTTTTTTGCCTGCCATTCATGGCGGTCGCCCTTGCGGAGCCGACGTCAAAAATCGCTCCGGGCGTTTTTAAACCTGTCCGTCTGGTCAGGCTGGTGCTGCTAGAGCAAAAACGGCGCCAATTCTCTTGATTGTGCATATCCCTTGCAAATCAAAAGGATGCGCGGAATTTTCAGGTTCGTTCCAGCGCCATCGATGCACCTTTTTCTGACCAAAAGGACAAAAACAGCCATAACTTGGTGCGCAACCGTCTGGCGGCTGCTGTGATGCTTTTCCAGCGCTGTGCTTGATTAGTTTGATTATGGTCGTAATATGATTTTTAAATTATGGTCGTAATTTTATCAGTGAGAGGATGCCCTCTCACTCATCACACCCCCTGGAGACTTGCCATGAATGCCCAATCCGCCCTCGGAACTGCCCTGATCACCGGAGCCTCGTCTGGCATCGGCGCCACGTATGCCGAGCGCCTGGCCCGGCGCGGCCATGACTTGCTGCTGGTGGCGCGTGATGCTCAGCGCCTGCAGACCCTGGCCAAGCGCCTGGGCGCCGAGTACGGCATTGCGGTCGAGGTGATGCCGGCGGATCTCACCCTCAAGGCCGATGTGCTCAAGGTGGAAAAGCGTCTACGCGAGGACTCGAATGTCGCTTTGCTGGTGAACAACGCTGGGGTCGCCATGAACGGTCCATTGGCGTTCGCCGATCTTGACCAGGCCGAGACCATGATCCAGCTCAACGTGGTGGCCCTGACGCGTCTGGCGGCGGCGGCAGCTGCCAATTTCTCAGCAGCTGGGCGTGGCGGCATCATCAACCTCGGCTCGGTGGTGGCGCTGGCACCGGAAATGTTCAACGCCGTGTACAGCGCGACTAAGGCCTATGTGCTGAGCCTGACCCAGACCCTGGCTGGCGAATTGCGTGGTTCGGGTGTGCAGCTACAGGCGGTGATGCCAGGCGTGACCCGCACCGAAATCTGGGAGCGCAGCGGCACCGATGCGTCGGCGCTGCCGCCGTCGATGATCATGGAAGTGGGCGAGATGGTCGATGCTGCGCTGGCCGGCTTCGATCAGGGCGAACTGGTGACCATACCCTCGCTGCCGAATGCAGCCGACTGGGACGCCTTCGTCGCTGCCCGCGCTGCCTTGGGGCCGAACCTGTCGCGCAACCAGGCGGCTGCGCGCTACAAGTGAGTCTGAAGCAGTCTCGTTATTGGCTATGTGCACGTGAGTGACGTTGTAGGAGCGGCTTCAGCCGCGAATTTCGCGGATAAATCCGCTCCTACGGGTGCACAGTTAACTCAGGCATAGCCTTGTCACTACGCGTCCTGCGCCTGCTCGATCAGCAGGCGACGGGTGGTTTTCAGCAAGCGGTCGGATAGCTCAGGATCCTTGACGCTGCGCGACAGCAGCAGGGCGCCGACCATGGCCGAGAGCATCAGTACGCTTTCGTCTTTCGCGTCTTCGCCTTTCAGGTTGTTCTCGATCAGCGCCAGGCGGTTGCGCACGATCACATCGCTAGTGGCACTGGGTTCGCCGCGCTGGCCGAGCTCTGCAGAGATGGTCGGCAGTGGGCAGCCAGCGCCAGGGTTGGCGCGATGCAGGCTGGACAGGTAATGCTGGATGAACGTCTGCAGCGGCGCTTCGGCCCCTTCCAGCGACTCGGCTGTGCTGCTTTCCAGCGTCTGTACGGCGTGCTGCAGCGCGGTTTCGACCAGGTCGTCCTTGGATTTGAAGTGCGCGTAGAAACCGCCATGGGTCAGGCCGAGCGCTTTCATCAGTGGCTGCAGGCCGGTGGCCCCGACTCCATCGCGGCGAAAACGCAGGGCCGCTTCTTCGATGATGCGTTGATGAGTCTTGGCCTTGTGGTCTTCCGAATAGCGCATGGCGGGCCTCGTCTGTCTATCAAATGGTGCTTGTCATCTTACACTGGCGTCGCTGTTTTGGCGCGGCGCATTCATATCGAGAATCAGGCAAGTGGTGGAGGCAACGGCATACAGGCGTTCGTCGACATCATAGAGACGCCCTTCAGCCAAGGCGGTGGAGCGACCGACATGAATGATCCGGCCTTCCGCGCGCACCGGTCCGGTCTCGCTGCGCAGCGCGCGGATGTAGCTCACTCGCAGGTCTGCGGTGGTGTAGCCCTGCCCCGGTTTGAGCAAGGTATGTACGGCGCAGCCCATGCACGAGTCGAGCAGGGTCGCGATGTAGCCGCCGTGCACGCTGCCCAGCGGGTTGTAGTGGCGCTGATCCGGCGAGCCCTGGAACACGAACAGGCCACTGGCCCATTGCACCGGAGTGAAGTCGAGCACGGCGTTGATCGGCGGAGAGGGCAGTTCGCCGCGGCCGATGCCGTTGAAGAAGTCCATCGGAGACATGGCGGCCACTTCCGCCAGGCTGAGGGTGCCAGGGGCGGCTAGTTGATTGCGAATGGCCTGTTCCTCGGCGATCCAGGTGGCGAGGCGGGCGTCTCGGGATAAGGCAGTCATACGGGCTCCTAATAAATATGATGGACGACATTTAATGTTTCATATTATGGTTGAAATATAAAAACCGCCAGTCGCTGTTGATCGGAGCCTTGTCATGCAGCCTTCCCGCGTTCTGTTGATCATTCTGATGCTGCTCACCGCGCTGGGAGAGACGTCCACACAGTTACTGATTCCCGCCCTGGTTGAGCTGGAGCGTGGGCTGCAGGCCAAGCCTGGCAGCAGCCTGCTGGCGCTGTCGCTGTTCGTCGGCGCCTTCGGCTTGGGGCAATTGGTGCTGGGCCCGCTGTCGGATCGGCTCGGGCGGCGCCCGGTGTTGCTCAGCGGTTTGAGCCTTTATCTGCTGGCGACCCTGGGCATGCTGCTTGCGCCGAACATCGAGGTGTTGATCGGCATGCGTGTGCTGCAGGGGCTGGGCGCCTGTGCAGCGCTGGTGCTGGCGCGGGCCATCGTCCGTGACGTGTGGCAGGAGCAGGCGGGTCCGGCCTTGGCGCTGACGGTGTTGGGCATGTTCGCGGCCATCGTGCTGTCGCCGGTGGTCGGTGGTCTGTTGACCCATTACGGCGGCTGGCGCGCGCCACTGCTGGCGACCGTGGTGCTTGGTAGCCTGGCCTTGCTCTCCGTGTTCACCCGCTACCGCGAGACGCACCTGCAGCGCGATCCCCAAGCTGGTCGGCTCAACGGTCTGTGGGCCAGTTACCGGCTGGTGTGGCCCAGTTGCCGCGCGCTGGCGCTGACCATTGCCTGCACCTACGGCTCGATGTTCGTCGTGGTGGCCGGCTCGTCGTCGGTGTACATCGGCCTGCTGGGGCTGAGCGCCGCGCAATATGGGCTGACTTTTGCTCTGGTCGTTTCCGGCCTTCTCGGCGGTGCGCTGTTCACCCTGCGCAATGTGCAGCGCCTGGGGCCGCAGCGGGTGGTGGGCATCGGTGTCGCGCTCGTGCTGCTCGGATCCTTGCTGACCTTGGCGATCTACCTGCTGTTTGGCCTGTCGCTTCTGGGGCTGTCGCTGCCGCAGGTATTGGTGACGCTGGGCGGCGGCATGTTGCTGCCGGCCGCCGTGGCCGGTGCGGTGATCCCCAACCCGCAGCGTGCCGGATTGGCGGCGGGGCTGATGGGCTTCTCGCAGATGGCCGGCGCCACCCTGGCGGGTCTGCTGCTGGGCGCCCTGCAGGATGGCTCGGCCTGGCCTATGGTTGCCTTGAACGCGCTGTTCGCCGTGCTGGCGTTTCTGTTCTTCCACCTTCTGCGCACCCGCCAGGTCGTCACGGCTGCGGTGGCCGGCAAACTTCCCTGATTCGAGGACAAATCAATGAGCAGCTATGACGTGGTCATCATTGGCGCCGGCCCTGGCGGTTACAACGCGGCGATTCGTGCCGGCCAATTGGGGCTCAAGGTGGCCTGTGTGGAGGGCCGTGAAACCCTCGGTGGCACCTGCTTGAACGTCGGTTGCATGCCGTCCAAGGCGTTGCTGCATGCGTCCGAACTCTACGAGGCCGCTGCCGGTGGTGAGCTCAGTGCCCTGGGTGTTGAGGTCACGCCGACGCTCAACCTGGTGCAGATGATGAAGCAGAAGGCCGACAGCGTCGAAGCGCTGACCAAGGGCGTGGAGTTCCTGTTTCGCAAGAACAAGGTGGAATGGGTCAAGGGCTGGGGACGTATCGACGGCCCCGGGCGTGTACAGGTCAAACTGAGCGAAGGCGGCGAGCGCCTGCTGGAGACGAAGAACATCGTCATCGCCACCGGCTCCGAACCAACGCCGTTGCCGGGCGTAAGCATCGATAACGAGCGCATCCTCGACTCTACCGGCGCGCTATCGTTGCCCGAGGTGCCGAAGCACCTGGTGATAATCGGCGCCGGGGTGATAGGCCTGGAACTGGGCTCGGTATGGCGTCGCCTGGGTAGCGAGGTGACCGTGGTGGAATACCTCGACCGCATCTGCCCCGGTCTTGATGGTGAGACGGCCAAGACCCTGCAACGCACACTGGGCAAGCAGGGCATGAACTTCAAGCTGGGTACCAAGGTTACCGGCGCTAAGACGAGCAAGTCCGGCGTGACCCTGACGCTGGAACCGGCGACTGGCGGCGCGAGCGAGACATTGGAGGCTGATTATGTACTGGTGGCCATCGGCCGGCGTCCGTATACCAAAGGGCTCGGGCTGGAGAGCGTCGGCCTGAACACCGACAAACGCGGCATGCTCGCCAACGAAAGGCACCAGAGCGGCGTGCCGGGCGTGTGGGTAATCGGCGACGTCACCTCCGGGCCGATGCTGGCGCACAAGGCCGAAGACGAGGCAGTGGCCTGCATCGAACGCATCGCCGGGCATGCGGCAGAGGTCAACTACGGGGTCATACCCGGGGTGATCTACACCCGCCCGGAAGTGGCCAGCGTCGGCAAGGGGGAGGAGGAACTGAAGGCAGAGGGCCGCGCCTACAAGGTCGGCAAGTTCCCCTTCACTGCCAACAGCCGGGCAAAGATCAACCACGAGACCGAAGGCTTCGTGAAGATCCTCGCCGACGCCAACACCGACCAGATTCTCGGCGTGCACATGATCGGCCCGAGCGTTGGCGAGTTGATCGGCGAGTACTGCGTAGCCATGGAGTTCTCCGCCTCGGCCGAGGACATCGCGCTGACCTGCCACCCACACCCGACCCGCTCGGAGGCAGGGCGTCAGGCGGCGATGGGTGTGCATGGTTGGACGATGCAGGCTTGAGAGCGGGCAGGGCGTTGTGCGCAGAGCGGGTGTTACGTCGTTTGAACGAGCGCATCTGAAAAAGCCGTCATGCCCGCGCAGGCGGGCATCCAGAACCTAGGAATCATCTGGGCTCCCGCCTTCGCGGGAGTGACGATAAATGGTTGTTTCTGCGCGTAGCCCGGGTGCAATTCGGGAAATGAGCGAGAGCCCCGGATTGCATCCGAGCTACGTCATAGGATGTGATCGAGATTGACCGGTTCGCCCGGTTGGGCGTTGAGTTTGCTGCGAATGTCGGCGAACACCTTGTCGTATTCGTCGTGGCCGCGCATCACCGGGCTGGCGTTGGGAGGCAGGCCATGGCGGGCAGCGATGCGGGTCGCCACGCTGGCGAAGTTGAAGGCGACATCGCGATGCAGTTCGAACGCTTCCTCAAAGTGCCGACCGTCGACGTCGCCGACCAGGCGCATATGCAGCATCGGCCCCTGCTGCGGGTCTTTGCGGACTTCGTAGTAGAAGTCCACCGAGAAGGGCGGCAGCAGGCGCATATGCTCGGGGCGGTCGTGGTTGTCGCGGTGAAGGTGGCCGGGTGTGAACATGATCGTGCCCTCTCAGCGATAGACGATGCCCTTGCAGTCCAGGCTGATGCGTGTGCCTGAACGCCCCTGGACGATGGCTTCGATATTTCCCAGCGAACCGATCACCGCGCTGCTGCCGGTATTGCGCGCGAACTCGCAGGCGGCCTGCACCTTTGGCCCCATGGAGCCGGCGGCGAAGCCGAGCGTTTCGATGGCATCGGGATGAGCTTCGGCGATGGATTTCTGCGAGGGTTTGCCCCAGTCGATATAGGCCGCGTCGACATCGGTGGCGATTACCAGCAGGTCGGCATTGAGCTGTTCGGCCAGTAGCGCCGAGCACAGGTCTTTGTCGATCACCGCCTCGACGCCGCGTAACTGGTTGCCGTCGTACATCGTGGGAATGCCGCCGCCACCGGCGCAGATCACTATGCTGCCCTTCTCCAGCAGCCATTTGATCGGGCGGATTTCGAAGATGCGCTGCGGGCGCGGGCTGGCCACCACGCGGCGGAACTTGTCGCCGTCTGGGGCGATACTCCAGCCTTTCTCGGCGGCCAGCCGCTCGGCGTCCTCTTTGCTGTAGACCGGGCCGATGGGCTTGGTCGGTTTCTTGAAGGCAGGGTCGGCGCTGTCCACTTCCACTTGGGTGAGCAGGGTGGCGAAGGGCACTTCGAACGGCAGCAGGTTGCCCAGCTCCTGTTCGATCATATAGCCGATCATGCCTTCGGTTTCGGCACCGAGCACGTCAAGCGGGTAGGGGTTGGCCGCGTCATAGGCGTTGCCCTGCAAAGCCAACAGGCCGACCTGCGGACCGTTGCCATGGGCGATGACCAGTTCGACGCCGGGTGCCACCTTGGCGATCTGCTCGCAGGCAACGCGCACGTTTTCCCGTTGGTTCTCCGCAGTCATGGCTTCGCCGCGACGAAGCAGGGCGTTGCCGCCCAGGGCGATGACGAGTCGCATGGTGTTCTCCTTGTTGCTCGGATTGAATCCGGGGCTTGTGGTCTGGGGTTCGGCGTCGTCGGTCAGGCCCTCTCCCCCGGCCCCTCTCCCATAAATGGGAGAGGGGAGACAAGCTCATCCCCGGATTGCATCCGGGCTACGTAAACCTAAATATCAGCCAGGGTAGCGACCAGAATGGCCTTGATCGTGTGCATGCGGTTTTCCGCCTGCTCGAAGGCGATGTTCCAGGGCGACTCGAACACGTCTTCGGTGACCTCGATGCCGTTCTTCAGGTGCGGATACTGCTCGGCAATCTGCTTGCCGATCTTGGTTTCGCTGTTGTGGAAGGCCGGCAGACAATGCATGAACTTCACCCGTGGGTTGCCAGCGGCCTTCATGATCTCGGCGTTGACCTGATAGGGCAGCAGCTCCTGGATGCGCTCACCCCAGGCTTCCACCGGCTCACCCATCGATACCCAGACGTCGGTGTGGACGAAGTCGACGCCTTTGACCGCCTCCTTCGGGTCTTCGGTGAGCAGGATGCGTGCGCCGCTTTCCTCGGCGAATTTCTTGCAGGCGGCGACGTGCTCGTCGCTCGGCCACAGCGCCTTGGGCGCGGCGATACGTACGTCCATGCCGAGCTTGGCGCCGATCAGCAGCAGCGAATTGCCCATGTTGTTGCGCGCGTCGCCGAGGTAGGCATAGGCGATGTCGTGCAATGGCTTGTCGCTGTGCTCGCGCATGGTCAGCACGTCGGCGAGCATCTGCGTTGGGTGGTATTCGTCGGTCAGGCCGTTGAACACCGGCACGCCCGCATAGGTGGCCAGTTCCTCGACGATCTCCTGCTTGAAGCCGCGATACTCGATGGCGTCGTACATGCGCCCTAGTACGCGGGCAGTGTCCTTCATGGTTTCCTTGTG